>NZ_JAQISN010000004.1:0-300000 GCF_037450285.1 Erwinia sp. SLM-02
CACACAGATTGTCTGATAAATTGTTAAAGAGCAGTGCAGTCAGTGCCGAGGCTTCCTGCTGCGAGGTGGCGTATATTACGCTTTCCTCCTTCGGAGTCAACTTCTTTTTGAGAAGTTTTTTCCGGCGATTCAGACAACTTCCTGAACCTCTAACACGCTGGCCTGTAAGCCGTTGTTCCGTGTCAGTGGAGGCGCAGTATAGGGATTTTCTGGCGGCTGACAAGTTTTTATTGCAAATAAATTACCGAGCGATTCATTTTTAATCAATTGAGCAAAAAGAATACAACATGCGGGTGATATTCACCCAGAAGTTGCCAGAAAACTGCAGACGCCCATCACAAAATCGCGATATGAGATGCTATTCTTGCTGCATCACAGGCAGATTTCTGCTGGCCTCCAATAATAAAAAGGACGACCAATGATAAAATCCGCGCGCAGTATGGCCGGACTTCCGTGGATCGCCGCTATGGCTTTCTTTATGCAGGCGCTTGATGCCACCATTCTCAACACCGCTCTGCCCGCTATTGCCCACAGTCTTAACCGTTCACCGCTGGCGATGCAGTCAGCCGTCATCAGCTACACCTTAACCGTCGCCATGCTGATCCCCGTAAGCGGCTGGCTCGCCGATCGCTTTGGCACACGCAAGGTGTTTATCGTTGCCGTCTTTCTCTTCTCTTTTGGCTCCCTGGCCTGTGCGCTATCTAATTCGCTGAGCATGCTGGTGATATCACGCGTTATCCAGGGCGTCGGCGGTGCGATGATGATGCCCGTTGCGCGACTGGCCCTGTTACGAGCCTATCCTCGTAGCGAACTGCTGCCGGTGCTTAACTTTGTCACCATGCCCGGCCTCATTGGACCGGTACTCGGTCCTCTGCTGGGTGGCGTACTGGTCACGTGGGCAACCTGGCACTGGATATTTCTCATTAATATCCCGATTGGCATCCTCGGTATTATCTATGCACGTAAATACATGCCGGACTTCACCACGCCAAAGCGACGGTTCGATCTGCCGGGTTTCCTGCTGTTCGGATTAGGACTGGTGGGGATATCAAGCGGCATAGAGCTGTTTGGTGAACGGGTAGTCTCCAGCCTGATCGCGCTCGGCGTGCTGGTCGGGGGGATTCTCCTTCTTCTTCTATATATAGTGCATGCCCGCCGGCACCCTTCACCGCTGCTGCCGTTACCGATGTTCAAGACCCGCACCTTCTCAGTCGGCATCATCGGCAATATCGCCTCCCGACTGGGTACCGGCTGTATTCCGTTTCTGATGCCGCTGATGCTGCAGGTCGGCTTCGGCTATACCGCATTGATTGCCGGGTGCATGATGGCCCCAACGGCGCTGGGATCGATTCTGGCAAAATCGCTGGTGACAAGAGTTCTGCGCTTGTTTGGCTATCGTAAAACGCTGGTTGGTATCAGTGTGATTATTGGTGTACTGATTGCGTCATTTTCCCTGCAGTCCGCAAGCTGGAGCGTGCTGGCGATGCTCATTCCGCTCTTCATTCTCGGTATGGCGATGTCTACCCAGTTTACGGCGATGAACACCATCACCCTTGCTGATTTAACCGATGCCAATGCCAGCAGCGGTAACAGCATGCTGGCGGTAACACAGCAGTTGGCGATTGGTTTTGGCGTGGCGGTCAGCGCAGCGGTTCTGCGCTTTTATGAGAACTTCGGTGGGTCAACCTTCCAGAACTTCCACGCCACCTTCCTGACGATGGGCGTGATCACCGTGATTTCCGCGCTGGTATTCCTGCTGTTGAAACCGGGAGACGGTCGCAATCTGATCAGCGACCGCGATAAAAAGAAGAAGGCTTAGCGTTCACCCACTGAGGCACGAGCCATGAGTTCCGGTGTCAGCACCAGCAGCTGCTGGCTGGCACCGGGGCAGCTCAGCCGATGCAGCAGGGTATCAATTGCCAGCTCACCCAGCTCGTCTTTCGGCTGATGAATAGTGCTCAGAGGCGGCGTCATATAGCGCGCCAGCTCAATATCATCGTAACCCATTACCGCCATATCCTGTGGAATGGTCATCCCGGCCTGGAAAAGCGCCTGATAAACGCCAACGGCCATAGCATCATTACTGGTAAAAACCGCCTCAGGTTGCGGATCTAGCGTTAACAGCTGCTGCATGGCATTGAAGCCACCCTCAAACTCAAAATCACCGTCAACAATATATCCGGGCAGGATCGGCAGCTCCGCCGTGGTCATCGCGCGCTGATAGCCTTCAAGGCGCAGTCGCGCAGGCGTCTTATCCTGGGGACCGGCGATACAGGCAATGCGGGTATAACCGCGGGAAATCAGATGCTGAGTGGCCATTTCGCCGCCCAGCAACGAGTTGTCCTGAATAATGTCACTACCGCCTTCAAACGGTGCCCAGTCCATCATGACCGAAGGAATGGAAGGATAGCGCCCAAGAATATCGGCAGAAGGCAGATGGCTTTCGGTACACATGATCAGCAGTCCATCAACGCGCTTTTGCAGCAGCGTTTCCAGGCTCCGATCCATGCGGTCCTTATCCCCTTCGGTATTACACAGAATAAGACTGTATCCACGCTCATAGCAGCTACGCTCCACCCCTCGCACCACTTCCGCATAAAACGGGTTGCTGCTGGCGGTCAACAGCATGCCAATGGTACGGGTCTGATTCAGTTTCAGACTGCGAGCCAACGCCGATGGGGCATAGTTCAGCTCACGGATAGCCGACGTAACCTTCTCACGGATCGTTTCACTGACGAACCGGTTGTTGTTAATCACGTGGGATACGGTAGAGGTTGAGACGCCCGCAAGCCGGGCGACATCTTTCATTGTGGCCACGTTCACCCCTGCGATTGCAAGAAGCGGTCGATCTCTTCACGCCAGGGCACGGAGGGCTGCGCACCATGTCGGGTGACGGCGATGGCGGCGGCCGCATGGGCAAACCGCACCGACTCGGCCATCGGTTTTTTCTCCAGCAGTGCGGTAATCAGCGCACCGTTGAAGGTATCTCCGGCTGCGATGGTATCCACCGCCTCAACGCGAAATCCTGGAATACGCTGCCCGTTGCCCTGCTCACTCAGCCACACGCCGCGGCTACCGAGAGTGATCAGTACCGAATCAATGCCTTTGGCATGCAGTACGCCGGCAGCCTTCGCGGCATCCTCATCGGTTTTGACGGCCACGCCAGTCAGGATCTGTGCTTCGGTTTCGTTAGGGGTGATCATATCCACCAGCGACAGCAGCTCATCGGAGAGCGCCGTGGCCGGGGCCGGGTTCAATATCACCCGGGTCTGATTCTGATGAGCAATACGCGCGGCGGCCAGCACGCTGTCCAGCGGGGACTCAAGCTGCATCAACAACGCGTCAGCATCAGCAATCACCTGCTGATGCTGGGTCACCCGGTCAGGGGTCAGTGCCGCGTTGGCACCCGCATAAATACCGATGGTGTTTTCACCTTCGCCGTTAACAAAAATCAGCGCCACGCCGGTTGATTCGCCTTCAACGGCAGTGACCGGTGCCACGTCAATGCGATCGTCCGCCAGCTGTTTGCGGATACGCTCACCAATATCGTCATGACCTACGCAGGCAATAAAGGAAATATCCGCACCGCTGCGCCCGGCAGCAACGGCCTGATTCGCGCCTTTTCCACCAAACGCCACCTGATACTGCTTTCCGATCACCGTTTCACCCGGGCGAGGAAAATGCGCCAGATTAAGAATGTGATCTGCATTGATGCTGCCCAGAACAGCCAGCTTGCCGGTATTTTTCATATGGGGAATCGTCCAGATAAGTGCGCCACCCGAGGGTGGCGCGTGCCATGCTTTTCTTTGATTTATTTGGTGACCAGCTTCAGGTCTACCGGATTTACCGCGTCGACTTTCTGCCCTTTCAGCACTTTGTCAGCCGTTTCAACGCCGATAGAACCAATCTGCTCAGGCAGCTGAGCGACGGTCGCGGCCAGTTTGCCGCCTTCAACAGCCTTCACCCCATCAGGCGTGCCGTCAAAGCCCACAACCACCACACCAGATTTACCGGCAGTTTGCAATGCGCGTAATGCGCCCAGCGCCATTTCATCATTCTGGGCAAACACCGCCTGCACATCAGGATGCGCGGTCAACAGGTTTTGCATCACGTTCAGGCCCTTGGTGCGATCGAAATCCGCCGGCTGGCTGGCAAGGATATTGAATTTATGCGCATCGGCAGCCTGCTTGAAGCCTTCACCACGCTCACGCGCGGCTGACGTTCCGGCAATCCCCTGCAGTTCGATAATTTTTGCGCCGTCACCCAGCTTCTGAGCGATAAACTCACCGGCCTGCTTGCCGCCTGCACGGTTGTCTGAAGCGATGTGGCTGACCACCTTGCCCTGTGTCGCTACGCGGTCAAGCGTGATCACCGGGATGTTAGCCTGGTTAGCCATTTTCACCGCATTGCCCACCGCATCGGAATCGGTTGGGTTGATCAGCATAACTTTGGTGCCGCGAACGGTCAGATCCTGCACGTTCGCCAGCTCTTTCGCCGGGTTATTCTGTGAATCCAGCACCACCAGGTTATAACCCAGCTTATCGGCTTCTTTCTGCGCACCGTCTTTCAGTGAAACAAAGAACGGGTTGTTCAGCGTGGATACCACCAGCGCGATCGTGTCTTTTGCCAGCGCATGGGTGCTCAGGGTGGCGCCTAACAGTAAAGCCAGTGCAGTCAGTTTTTTCATGTTCTTAATCCTGTAGGGTAATCAGTTATTTGCTTTTGTTGTCTACCAGCACCGCCAGTAAAATCACGACAGCTTTGACGATCATTTGGTAGTAAGAAGAAACACCGAGCAGGTTCAGCCCGTTGTTGAGGAAACCGAGGATCAGCGCACCGATCAGGGTTCCCATAATCCGGCCTTTGCCCCCGGCCAGGCTGGTGCCGCCGAGCACAACGGCCGCAATCGCATCCAGCTCATAGCCGGTTCCCGCCGTTGGCTGCGCGGAAGAAAGGCGCGCCACTTCAATGGTGCCGGCCAGCGCGGCCAGCATGCCGCACAGCGCGTACACGGTGATTTTTACCCGGTTCACGCTGATGCCTGACAGCCGGGTTGCCGCTTCGTTACCGCCCAGCGCATAGATATAGCGGCCAAGACGGGTGTGATGCAGCATGTACCAGGCGGCGAAGAAGACAATCGCCATCAGCCAGACCGGCGTCGGGATCCCCAGCGGTCGACCAATACCAAACCAGCCAAACAGGTCCGCATTGTCGTTAAAGCCGGTATTCACCGGGCTGCCGTTGGTATACACCATGGTTACCCCGCGCAGCAGGAGCATCATCACCAGCGTGGCGATAAAGGCCTGGACCCTGCCTTTCGCGACAATCGTACCGGTAATACCGCCGATCAAGGCGCCCAGCGCCAGCGAAGCGGCAACCGCCACCAGCGCATTCACTTCCAGGCCGACGATCGATGCCGCCACCGCGCCGGTCAGCGCCAGCAGTGAACCCACGGAAAGATCGATGCCCGAGGTCAGAATAACCAGCGTCATCCCCACGGCCATAATGGCGTTAACCGAGGTCTGTTGTAGAATATTGAACAGGTTAGCCACGGTGAAGAAGTTCGGGCTCATGCTGGAGACAATGGCGATCAGTACCACCAGCGCAATCAGCGATTTCTGTTCAAGCAGCCACGCCTTACTGATCAGGCGGCGTGAAGGGATTGTTTGCGTACTCATAGTTATGCCAGCTCCGCGCTGTATTGTTTGCCTACCGCCGCCGCCATCAAAATTTCCTGCGAGGCTTGTTCAATCGGGAAGTCACCGCTCAGACGCCCTTCGTGCATCACCAGCACGCGGTCGCTCATACCCAGCACTTCCGGCATTTCAGAAGAGACGAGGATGATGCTCAGCCCCTCTTCTTTAAACTGGTTAATCAGCTGGTAAATCTCTTTCTTCGCGCCGACGTCCACCCCACGAGTGGGCTCATCCAGGATCAGCACTTTCGGCCGGGTCATCAGACCACGGGCGATAGCCACTTTCTGCTGGTTCCCGCCGGAAAGCAGGCCGATCGGCTGATTCATTGAGGGGGTTTTGACGTTAAACAGCTTAATAAAGTCCCCGACGGCCAGCTGCTCTTCAGCGTGCTTCAGGCGCCCACCGGTATGGCTGAAATAGTTGAGGGCGGTCAGCGACATGTTCTCTTTTACCGACATCCCCAATACCAGGCCATCACGCTTGCGGTCTTCAGAGATATAAACGATGCCGTTGAGCAGCCCCTCTTCTGGCGAACGCGCCACCACCGTTTTGCCGTCCAGCGTCACCGTACCGGCTGAACGCGGCAGTGCGCCGTACAGCACCTTCATTAATTCGGTACGCCCCGCGCCCATCAGGCCTGCCACGCCGAGGATCTCCCCTTTACGCAGGGTAAAGCTGACATCGTCAACGCCGGAGCCGCTGAGGTGCTCCACCTTCAGACGAATATCACCCGGCGCTTTATCCAGCCGCGGATACTGTTCTTCCAGCTTGCGGCCCACCATCATTTCGATCAGCGACTCTTCGCTCAGCGTATTCACCTCACGCTCGGCAATAAACTGACCGTCACGGAAAATGGTCACATCATCGCAAACCTCAAAAATCTCTTTCATGCGGTGGGAGATATAAACGATGCCGCAGCCCTGCGCCTTCAGCTCGTTGATCACGCGGAACAGCGAAGCGGTTTCAGTATCGGTCAGGGCATCCGTTGGCTCATCCATAATGATGACTTTGGACTCGAAGCTCAGCACTTTGGCAATCTCAACCATCTGCTGATCGCCGATCGACAGATCGCCCACCAGCTTGTGGCTGTTAAAGCGCAGATTGAGGCGTTTCAGCAGCGCATCCGCCTTCTCGTGCATCGCCTTCCACTGAATGCAGCCAAAGCGATTGACGAACTCCCGGCCGAGGAAAATATTTTCCGCAACGCTCAACTGCGGGATCAGGTTGAGTTCCTGATGGATGATGCCAATTCCGGCTTCCTGAGATGCCTTAGGGCCGTTGAACGTCGTTTCTTTACCCAACCACTCAAAACTCCCGGCATCGCGCGCATAGATCCCGGTCAGGACTTTCATCATGGTGGATTTACCCGCCCCGTTTTCCCCTACCAGTGCCATCACGCGGCCCGGATAAACGGAAAGTGCGGCCCCCGACAGCGCTTTCACGCCGGGGAAGGATTTCTCAATGCCTTTCAGCTGCAGTAAAGGTTGCATAACGGCCTCAGAAGGTCACGCCAGCGTTAAGGATGATATTCGCATACGGAGAGCACTCCCCGCTGCGAATAACAGCCTTACTACGTTGTGTTTGCTGTTTGAACTGTTCGTGACTGATATAGCTGATACTTATCGTATTACCCTGGTGTTGTTGCAAAGATTCGAGCAGGGCGATCAGTTCGCTATGGAGCTGCGGATTATGCTGCACAATCTCTTCCGCAAGGATGGCACTCTCAACCTGCATTTCTTCAGTCACCGTTTTGGTTACCTGTAAAAAACTGGGAATACCGTGAGTCAGCGCGAGATCGATGCGCTGCGGCCCCTGTGGAACAGGCAGGCCAGCATCACCGATGGTCAGGCTGTCAGTATGTCCTAAACGGGAAACCACGGACGAAATATCAGAATTCAGTAAGGTGCCTTTTTTCATCTTTCACTCCAGAGCGAAACGTTTCGCTGACTGCAGTTTAAGCAACGGAAAGGGGAAAACAATCGTCAAATTGTGAAAATGTGATCGCCATCGAAACGTTTCGCCAGCGAGATGAAGCCCCAATCTCAGGTGGATATCTTCCCCTCTCACAGACTAAACAATGACCAGAGGACGGATTATTCATTGCAGCCATGTAGAGTAACCGGGCAGTAAAAAAAACCACTTTATTTTAAAAGGAATTTAAAATGTCGTTAAATGAAAGATTCAACAAAATAAAAAAAACCTATGAGGATTACGAAAACTGGTCTGGTGAGGTAACCGGTCATCACATTCTTTGCTGCCATCCGGCTAATGAAGATCAGTTGCTGGATATTGTTAACTGGGCTAAAGAAAATAACAGAAAAATCAGACCTGTGGGAATGAAACACAACTGGTCTCCACTCACTATTGCCAATGGAGAGAATAACAGCAGCGTTATTCTCGTTGATCTGAAAGGAACAGTAACGAAAGTTCTCATTGAGAAAATGGGTGAACATGCTCTGGTAACGGCTAAAGCGGGAATTACCATGCAGGATTTTGTCACCCAGCTTGAAACACAAAAACTGGGTTTCGTAGGAATGCCCGCCCCGGGAGATCTGACACTGGGTGGCGTTCTGGCTATTGGTGGACATGGCACCAGCATTCCAGCTAAAAATGAAAAAACGCCTCCGGGCGGATCCTATGGTTCAATGAGCAATTCAATTATTTCTCTAAAGGCCGTGGTATGGAATAGCGAAACTGAAAGTTATGAGTTAAAACTTTTTCAAAGGAAAGATCCGGAAATTTCCGCCTTCATGGTTCACGTTGGCAGAGCATTAATTTTTGAAGTTACTTTGCAGGTCCCTCGCAACCAGCGCCTGCGCTGTATAAGTTATGTCAACATTACTGCTGATGAGCTTTTTGCAAAAGAGAGTAGCGGAGATAAAACGTTCAGTTATTTCCTCGACCAGTATGGTCGGGCCGAAGCGATATGGTTTCCTTTCACAGAAAAACCCTGGCTTAAAATATGGACTATCGCTCCCGTTTACCCTTCCAAATCACGTCCTGTTCATTCACCATTTAACTATGGGTTTTCTGATAACCTCCCATTAAAAGTCTCCAATCTGATAAAGAAAATTAATAATGGTCAGCCACAACTCACCCCTTCCCTTGGCCAACTTCAGGCAGAGCTGGTCAATATTGGCCTGGGGGCAACGAACGCCTTTGACCTGTGGGGCTGGAGTAAAGATCTGCTGATGTACGTCAAACCCAGCACGCTAAGGGTCACTGCAAACGGCTATGCCATTCTGACGCAAAGAGAAAATATTCAGAGCGTAATTTACGACTTTGTTAGCCATTACCGAAAAATGGTTACTGACTATAAAGGTCGTCACTCGTGGCCAATGAATGGTCCGATTGAAATCCGGGTTTCCGGGTTAGACAAACCGGATGAGACGCTTGTGGCTGGTGCAGTAACGCCAGCATTATCTGCAGTAAAACCCGATCCGGCCCATCCTGAATGGGATGTTGCCGTCTGGTTGGATATCTTGTCTATGCCGGGAACCCCGGATGCCTGTAAATTTTATAACGAAATGGAATCGTGGATATACTCCCACTTCAGTAATAAAGATTGTGGCGTTCGCGTTGAATGGAGTAAAGGCTGGGGATATAGCGATACGGCAGCCTGGGATAATCAGGAAAGGATGCAGAATACCATACCGTCCTCACTCAGCGGAGGAGATAACATGAGTATGGATTGGAATATGGCCGTAAGTACACTTAACGAGTACGACCCGTACAAACTATTCTCGTCTCCCTTCGTCGAAAAACTTTTTAATATGTATGCATAATAAAAAAACCTCCATGTAATGGAGGTTTTTTTCATGGGTTATTAACCGCCCCATTCCCAATCATAATGGTAGGTTATACGGCTTGCATCGCCTCCCATCAGGCTACCTATTCCAGCGATCGACTTAGATATACTATAGCCGACTGAGTCCGCGAGATTATGAACACTGCCCAGGCCAAACCGATCAAAAGTTTTGCCTACTGAGGAAACAAGGGTGGTATTCAACACATCATTAGCGACCTTCACACCATCAATGACGACGTTTCCCGCAAAATGCATTAAGTCAGAACAAAATCCTGCACCAGATACGAGCATAATTTCCTGCGTAGTAATTTCTCTCATAACTATCCTTATTAATATTGACTATTAAAATATCCCTTTTACAAACTGCACAATTACTTTTAACTATTCAATCTGGTAACACAATCGTTAATTACGCTATAAATAACGTACCTAATGATTTTTTTCAAAAAACGCTCTTAATCTTAATGGTTTTATCTAATTTTGCGGTTATTTAAAAACCAGGTCAGAAACTAGTCACCCGTTTTACGTATCTGCTTAACATCCAGTTCAAGCGAGTTGAAGTCCTTATCCAGTTTACCCTGCAATTCCACATTATCTTTAGGGCCAACCGTTTGTCCTTCCCAGCGCTTATGGTCAATTTCAACCGTCATGGTGCCGGTGGCGTCACGAAACAGATACTCTTCATCACCAATACGTTTCTCAATATGGCCGCGCATCGTTACCCAGGCATCGTCGCTCATCTCCTGCGCCTGTTTCACCGTCGCTACCGTGGCATTCGGGCCGCTAAAGCCCCCTTTCTGCGTCACGGACGTCGGTGCATTCGGGTCGACAAAACCGCCTCCCTGGACGGCCAGAACCGGGGTGGAAATCAGGGCAGTAATTGCCAGTAATGCAGCTGTTTTCTTCATATTCATCATTGTCACCTTTCTTCCTGAACGGAGGCAGCTTACCGCTGCCGGATGGTCTCTGAGAGTGATTAAAACAAACGCTTCTTAACAGGATCTTAAGAACTGCCCATCAGCGGCTGTATTTATCATTATTGCGCAAATTCGGGCAATTTCGCCGATGCTCTCTGTACAAGCCGCATCCTCATTCCGTATAAAACGGCTAACAGCAAAGGATAAGCCGATGAGAATTTTACTGATTGAAGACGATCGCCTGATTGGTGATGGGATAAAAGCCGGGCTGGGCAAGCTGGGCTTTAGCGTTGACTGGTTTACTCAGGGGAATGATGGCCTGCTCGCCCTCGGCGCGGCACCGTATGATGCCGTGGTACTCGATCTCAGCCTGCCGGAAATCGATGGGATGGAGATCCTGCGCCAGTGGCGTCAGCAGGGGCGCGATGAACCGGTATTGATCCTCACCGCCCGCGATGCCCTTGAGCAGCGGGTCGATGGCCTGCAGCAGGGTGCAGACGACTATCTGTGTAAACCGTTTGCCCTCAGTGAAGTGGCCGCACGCCTGCAGGCGCTAATCCGACGACGTCACGGCCAGCTACAGCCCACTCTGCAGCACGGCGGGGTCATTATGGAACCCGCTTCCCACAGCGTGACCCTGGACGGTAAACCGCTGGAGCTGAAGGCCCGTGAGCTGGCGCTGCTGGAGCTGTTTCTGCTTAATCCCGGCCGGGTGCTGACCCGCGCGCGGCTGGAGGAAAAGCTCTACGGCTGGGATGAGGATGTCTCCAGCAATGCGGTAGAGGTGCACATCCACCACCTGCGTAAAAAGCTGGGCAGTGAATTTATCCGCACCGTTCACGGCGTGGGCTACACGCTGGGGGCGTTATGAAAAACAGAAGTCTGCGTCTGCGGCTGACCGTCGGCTTCCTGCTGCTGAGTATTCTGTGTTGGGGTGCAGCCGCGGTGGGTGGCTGGTGGCAAACGCGGCACAATATCAATCAGCTGTTCGATACCCAGCAGATGCTGTTTGCTAAACGGCTGGCGGCCATCAATCCCGAACGGTTAAGCGCCTCCCCCCTCACTCTGCCAAAAACCAAAAAGCTGCTGCGTCATCACCGCGGCGATCAGGAAGATGACGCGCTGGCCTTCGCCGTATTCAGCCGTGAAGGAAAAATGCTGCTCAATGACGGTGATAACGGCAAGGATTTCCCCTTCAGCTACCAGCGCGATGGCTTTACCGACGGACAGTTAACGGGCGATGACGATATGTGGCGGCTGGTGTGGCTGACCACGGCGGACGGCCGCTATATCGTGGTGGTCGGTCAGGAGTGGGAATACCGCGATGACATGACCCGCGATCTGGTGCGGGCCAGTCTTAATCCCTGGCTACTGGCGCTGCCGGTGATGCTGCTGCTGATGCTGTGGCTGCTCAGCCACGAGCTGAAACCGCTCAAACACATTGCGCTACAGCTGCGGCGTCGGGCGGCGGATGATGCCGCACCGCTGGAGGCGGAACGCGTCCCGCAGGAAGTCCGGCCGCTGCTGGACGAACTTAACCAACTGTTTGCCCGCACCGGTGCCATGCTGCTGCGCGAGCGGCGCTTTACTTCCGATGCCGCCCACGAGTTGCGTACTCCTCTGGCTGCATTGAAGGTGCAGGCCGAAGTGGCACAGCTGGCGCACGATGATGCCGCGGCGCTCGGCCACGCGCTGAGTAATCTGGATGTGGGTATCGATCGCGCCACCCGGCTGGTGGATCAGCTGCTGACGCTTTCCCGGCTGGATAACGGCCAGGATCTGCAAAAACAGCCGCTGGAAATCCAGTTGCTGCTGCAACAGGCGGTGGTCGAACATTACGAACAGGCGCGGGAAAAAGGGATTGAGCTTCGTCTTGATGCGCCAAAAGAACCACTCAGACGGCTGGCAAACCCCCTGCTGCTGGCCCTGCTGGTGCGAAATCTGCTGGATAACGCCATCCGCTATGCCCCGGAGGGCACTCAGGTGGCGTTAATACTGACGGAAAAAAACCTGACGGTCAGCGATAACGGCCCCGGTATCCCGGCCGACATCCTGCCGCGTATTGGCGAACGTTTTTACCGGCCTCCCGGCCAGCAGCAGTCCGGCAGCGGACTGGGATTATCGATCGTTCATCATATTGCCCGACTGCATGACATGCGGGTCACCCTGAAGAATCGGGATGAAGGCGGGCTGTCCGTCACGGTGTGGCTGTAGGACGCGGTCGGTGTTCAGACCGCGCCCGGTCATCAGATTTCGACCTGCGTACCCAGCTCAATCACCCGGTTAGGCGGGATTTCAAACTGATCCGGCGCGCGCAGGGCGTTCTTTTGCAGCATCAGGAACAGCTTGCCGCGCAGGCGCAGATACCACGGTCGTTTACCAATAATCAGCGACTCATGTGACATAAAGAACGAGGTTTCCATCATCCGGCAGCTCAGCCCTTCCAGCCCACAGCGGTGGAAGATCTCCTCAACGTTGGGCGTTTCCCGCCAGCCATAGCTGGCCACGACGCGCCAGAAGGTCGGCGAAAGCTGCTCGATGGTCACGCGTTTCACATTGTGCACATATGGGGCATCTTCCGTACGCAGCGTCAGCAGCACCACTCGCTCATGCAGCACCTTGTTGTGCTTAAGATTATGAAGCATGGCAAAGGGGATGACGTTCAGGGCGCGCGACATATAGACCGCGGTGCCCGGCACTCTGACCGGCGGTGATTTTTCCAGCGAGGCGATCATGGCCTCCAGGGAGTTGCCGTGTTCATGCATACGGCGCAGCAGGCGGAAGCGTTCGCTTTTCCAGGTGGTCATAACCACAAACATCACCAGCGCCAGCATTAACGGCAGCCAGCCGCCGGAGAACACTTTCACCAGGTTGGCCGAGAACAACGAAACATCAATGCAGAGCATGGCAACGAGGATCAGCAGCGCCAGATAGCGATTCCAGTGCCAGTTTTTGATCGCCACGGTCGTACACAAAATCGCGGTCAGTACCATGGTTCCGGTCACCGCAATACCGTAGGCAGCCGCCAGGTTACTGGAGTGCTTAAAGCCAACGATCACGATCACCACCGCCACAAACAGCAGCCAGTTGATGACCGGAATATAGATCTGACCGGATTCCTGCTCTGAAGTGTAAACAATGCGCATCGGCGGCAGATATCCCAGGCGAACCGCCTGGCGCGTCAATGAAAACACCCCGGAGATCACCGCCTGAGAGGCGATCACCGTAGCAAGAGTTGCCAGCAGCAGCAGCGGGATCAGCGCCCAGTCAGGCGCCAGCAGGAAGAACGGGTTCTTGATGGCTTCGGGGTGTTTCAACAGCAGCGCCCCCTGGCCGAAATAGTTCAGCACCAGCGACGGGAGCACCACGATAAACCACGCCAGCCGGATAGGGAATTTACCGAAGTGTCCCATATCCGCATACAGCGCTTCCACGCCGGTAATCGCCAGCACGACGGCCCCCAGCGCGAAGAACGACACGGTTTTGTACTCGATAAAGAAGTGAACCGCCCAGTAAGGGTTCATCGCCTGCAGCACGTCCGGGTTGTTGAGGATACTGCGTGCGCCCAGCACCGCCAGCACCACAAACCATACCAGCATCACCGGAGCGAACAGCTTGCCGACAATGCCGGTGCCGTGCTTCTGAATGATAAACAGCAGGGTCAGCACCGCTATCGCCAGCGGAACAATGTAGCTGTCGAGCGACGGCGCGGCAATTTCCAGCCCCTCAATCGCGGAAAGCACCGATACCGCCGGGGTAATAACCACCTCGCCGTAAAAGAAACTGCCGCCTATCAGGCCCATGATCAATAAAATTGCCGTAGCCCGGCCGCCGGTATTGCGCCCGGCCAGCGACATCAGGGTCAGGATCCCCCCTTCGCCGGCGTTATCGGCGCGCATCACATAGGTGATGTACTTGAGGGACACCGTCAGAATCAACAGCCAGAAAATAAGGGAGAGGAAACCAAATACCGCATCGCGCTCTACGCCAAAACCGAACTGTCCCGACAGACATTCGCGCAGGGTATACAGTGGACTGGTACCGATATCACCGTAGACCACGCCGATTGCGGCGAGAGTAACGGCACCAAGGGACTGCTTTTTGTCAGAGCTCATAGGTTAATCTTTTGTTGCAGCCGGCCGGCGCGGGATTGCGCACAGTTTACCTGGCTATCAAAAAGCGCACAGTATGCATGATTCATCATGAATGCCTATTGTTTATTGACGGGATATCGCCCAATCGGAACTAACTTCAATGGCCAGTGTCACCCTTTGATAATAAAAAAGCTGACTGCTATCAACTCTTTCAAGCATCATAGTCAGTAGTGTTTGCGCTCGCCAGCCATCAATGCTGGCCTGACCGTAGAAAAAGGATGGATGTTTGATTATGGCCCAGTCTCACCTACTGGCGGAGCGTATTTCCCGCCTGAGCAATGCATTAGAGAAAGGACTTTACGAACGCCATCACGCGATTCGACTCTGCCTTCTTGCCGCGCTGTGCGGCGAAAGCGTTTTTTTACTGGGGCCGCCGGGCATTGCCAAGAGCCTGATCGCCCGACGCCTCAAGTTTGCCTTCCAGCATTCCCGCGCCTTTGAATATCTGATGACCCGCTTCTCAACGCCGGAAGAGGTGTTTGGTCCGCTGTCCATTCAGGCACTTAAGGATGAGGGGCGCTATCAGCGGCTGACCAAAGGTTACCTGCCCGACGCGGAGATCGTCTTCCTGGATGAAATCTGGAAAGCCGGCCCGGCGATCCTCAACACCCTGCTGACCGCCATCAACGAGCGCCGTTTTCGCAACGGCGACAATGAAGAAAAAATCCCGATGCGGCTGCTGGTGACCGCCTCAAACGAACTGCCGGAAGCGGACAGCGGGCTGGAAGCGCTCTATGACCGTATGCTGATTCGTCTGTGGCTGGATAACGTCCACGAGAAGCAGAATTTCCGCAGCCTGCTGACCCACCAGCAGGATGAAAATCAGAATCCGGTGTCGGAATCGCTGTGCATCAGCGACGAAGAGTATCTGGCCTGGCAGCAGGGCATTACCAAAGTGAACCTGCCGGATGATGTTTTCGAACTGATTTTCCAGCTGCGCCAGCAGTTAGAAAACCAGCCTGAGGCGCCGTATATCTCCGACCGCCGCTGGAAAAAAGCCATTCATCTGCTGCAGGCCAGCGCCTTTTACAGCGGCCGTCATTCGATTGCACCGATCGATCTGATCCTGTTGAAAGACTGCCTGTGGCATGACGTCAATTCGATGAAACTGCTGGATCGTGAAATTGATAACCTGCTGACTCAGCAGGCATGGCAGCAGCAGCCGATCCTGATAAAACTCCAGCAGGTTAACGCCCGCCGCCTGGCGCTTCAACAGCAGCAGAGCGTGGAGCAGGCCATTCGCCTTGAGAAACACGGCGGTATGTTCAGCCGTAAACCGCATTTCGAACTGCCCGCCGCGCTGTCGGCCGATGAGCTGACCCTGATGCTGCAAAAACCGCTGACGCTGCATGATATGCAGGTTACCCACATCACTCTGGCCCGCGAGGCGCTGCACCACTGGCTGCAAAAGGGCGGAGAGGTGCGCGGCAAGCTGAACGGCATCGGTTTTGCCCAGATGCTGGACCTGCACGTGGACGCTCAGGAGTGCCTGACGCTGCGTGATATCAGCCTGCAAAGTACGCGGCTGATGCTGCCCGGTAAACTGCAGCAGGCGCTGCCGGAAGAGATAGCGCAGGCGCTCGACGAGCTGGATACCCAACTTCGCGCCCAGCGCACTCTGTTCAGCCAGCATCATCGCTGCCTGTTTATCAGCGATGACTGGCTGGCCCGCGTCGAGGACAGTTTGCAGCAGGTGGCCGAACAGCTGAAGCAGGCGCGTCAGTGATCTCACTCGATACGCTGAGTATGTTACTGACCATCAGCGAAAACGAGCTGATCGAAGAAGTGGCGATCGCCATGCTGGCCTCCCCCAAGCTGGCCGCCTTCTTTAAAAAATTCCCCGGACTGAAAAATGCGCTGACGCGCGATCTGCCAAACTGGAAGGCGGGCGTTCTTCAGCAGTTGAAATCAACGCCGGTGCCGGAGGATGTGGCCGAAGAGTTCAGCCGCTTCCAGCAATTTCAGTCGCTGAACTCGCACGAATTCAGCGCCCAGCTTCCCGACCTGCTGAATTGGCTGGATACGCACCACTCTCCGTTTGCGGAAAAAGCCCGCCAGTTGGTGGAGCATACGGAGATCGGTCATCTGAGTGCGGCGCAGCAGACGCTGTTTTTACAGCGCTGGCGGCTGAGCCTGACGCTGCAAACCCTGTCGCTGAACCAGCAGCTGCTGGACCAGGAGCGCGACAAGCTGCTGGCCGAGCTGCAGCACCGTCTGGCGATGAGCGGCCAGCTCGCCCCGGTGCTGGCCAGCGATGATGACGCGGCGGCGGGCAGACTGTGGGACCTGACCCGCAGCACGCTTCAGCGCGAGGATTATCAACTGATTGTGCAGTACGGGGATTTCCTGGCGGGGCAGCCCGAGCTGATAAAGCTGGCCGAACAGTTAGGCCGCAGCCGAGAGGCGAAGGCCGTGCAGGCAGAAGACGCACCGCTGGAAGCCTTCCACCAGCTGGTGCGCGAGCCGGAAAGCGTGCCGGAAGAGGTCAACGGGCTGCATCAAAGTGATGACATCCTGCGCCTGCTGCCGCCGGAGCTGGCCACACTCGGCATTAGTGAACTGGAATTTGAATTTTACCGGCGCCTGGTAGAAAAGCGCCTGCTCACCTATCGTCTGCAGGGCGAGAGCTGGCACGATAAAATTACCGAGCGGCCCGTGGTCCATCAGCATCACGATGAGCAACCGCGCGGACCGTTTATTGTCTGCGTCGATACGTCCGGTTCCATGGGCGGGTTTAACGAGCGCTGTGCAAAAGCCTTCTGCCTGGCGCTGCTTAAAGTGGCGCTGGCGGACAACCGCCGCTGCTACATCATGCTGTTCGCCCATGAGGTGGTCGGCTATGAGCTGACCGCCGGGGACGGCATCAGCCAGGCGATCCGTTTTCTCAGCCAGCGCTTTCGCGGCGGCACCGATCTCGCCGCCTGTCTGGATGAGGTGCTTAAAAAGCTCAGCAGCAGCCCCTGGCAGGATGCCGATGCGGTGATCCTCTCCGATTTTATCGCCCAGCGCCTGCCGGAAGAGCTGGTTAAACGCGTGCGCGATCACCAGAATCGCCAGCAGCAGCGGTTCCATGCCGTTGCCATGTCCGATCATGGAAAACCGGCCATTATGCGTATATTCAACCACATCTGGCGCTTTGATACCGGGCTGAAAAGCCGACTGCTGCGCCGCTGGCAGCGCTAATCCCTTCCCCATCGCCCTTTGCGCAAAATACGGTAAACCTTATTTGCTATAGTCATATATCGGCTTCAGCCAACAGGTAGATGGGAGCATTACGTGACAGCACAACAACAACCTCAGAGCGGGTTACCCGCAACCACCCGCACGCTACTTCTGGACGGCAGCGATCCTGAGCAAAAACGCCAGCAGCTGCTCGCCTACTTTCGCCAGACCTGGGAACTGTACGAGCGCCTGTTTGACTGCCTGGCAGACGAGCAGGCTTACTACACCAAAGCCATTTCGCTGCGCCATCCGCTGATCTTCTACTTTGGCCATACCGCCACCTTCTACATCAATAAACTGATGGCGGGTCGGCTGATTGACGCCCGTATTGATGACAAGATCGAAGCCATGATGGCTATCGGCGTCGATGAAATGAGCTGGGACGATCTGGATAACAGCCACTACAGCTGGCCGTCGGTCAGTGAGCTGCGTGACTATCGCGGTAAAGTGCGCACACGTGTTGAGCAGTTTATTGCAGAGATGCCGCTGTCGCTTCCTGTCAACTGGGACAGCCCGGCCTGGGTTATTCTGATGGGCATCGAACATGAACGCATCCACCTGGAGACGTCCAGCGTATTGATGCGCCAGTTACCGATCGAATGGGTAAAACCACAACCCCACTGGCCGGTTTGTCGCGATGCCCGCCACGATCGCCATGCCGTGCCGGAAAACAGCCTGATCGCCGTTGACGGTGGTCGCGTCACCCAGGGTAAAAGCGACCCGACCTATGGCTGGGATAACGAATACGGCACGCAGGTCAGTGAAGTCAAACCGTTCCGCGCCAGTAAAATGCTGGTCAGCAATGCCGAGTTCTTCGATTTCGTCGCGGCGGGGGGATATCAGCAATCCTGCTGGTGGGATGAAGAGGGCCAGGGCTGGCGCGAGTTTTCCAAAGCCACCATGCCGACGTTTTGGGTCGGTAATGCCGAACAGCCGGATAGCCTTCGGCTTCGCCTGATGGCGGAAGAGGTGCCGATGCCGTGGGACTGGCCCGCCGAGGTAAACCAGCTTGAGGCCGCCGCTTTCTGCCGTTGGAAGGCGGAGGAAACCGGAAAATCAATCCAGCTTCCGGCAGAGAGCGAGTGGATGCTGCTTCGCGAACAGGTCCCGGGCGATCAGACCGACTGGGATCGCACTCCGGGCAATATCAATCTGGCCTACTGGGCCTCGTCCTGCCCGGTCGATCGCTTCAGTCAGGGCGATTTCTTCGATCTGGTCGGCAATGTCTGGCAGTGGACCACCACGCCCATCAACGGTTTTGAAGGCTTCCGCGTGCATCCGCTGTACGACGATTTCTCCACGCCCACCTTTGACGGCAAACATTCGTTGATCAAAGGCGGCAGCTGGATCTCTACCGGCAACGAAGCGCTGAAATCTTCCCGTTATGCCTTCCGTCGCCACTTCTTCCAGCATGCCGGATTCCGCTATGTCGTCTCCAGCCATCAGGAAACCATGGTGCAGAACCCGTATGAAACCGACACAATGGTGTCGCAGTATCTGGATTTCCAGTACGGACCGGAATATTTCGGCGTGGCGAACTATGGCCGGGCACTGGTGGAAATAGCCTGTAAGCTGACGGATAAACGGCATCGCGCGCTGGATATCGGCTGTGCCACCGGTCGGGCAAGCTTTGAACTGGCTCGGCATTTCGAGCAGGTGGTGGGCATGGACTACTCGGCGCGCTTTATCGACGTGGCGCTGCAGCTCACCGGTGGTGAAGACTTCCGCTATGTCACCCAGGAAGAAGGCGATCTGGTGGAGTATCGTCAGGTGCGGCTGAAAGATTTTGGGCTGGATAGCCAACAGGCCAGCCGGATACAGTTCGTGCAGGGCGACGCCTGCAACCTGAAGCCGCAGCCGGAAAAATACGATCTGGTGCTGGCATCCAATCTGATCGACCGTTTACGCCAGCCCAAACGCTTCCTGCAGGACATCAGCGGCATGATCCACAGCGGTGGCGTACTGATGCTCTCCTCGCCTTATACCTGGCTTGAAGAGTATACGCCTAAGGAGAACTGGCTCGGCGGGATCCGTGAAAACGGCGAAGCACTGACTACATACCAGGCACTGCAGCGGCTGCTGGCGGCAGAGTTTGAGGAGATCGCCCCCGCCCAGGATATTCCGTTTGTGATCCGCGAAACGGCGCGTAAATATCAGCATACGCTGGCGCAGCTGACTCTCTGGCGTAAGCGTTAGCCCAGCCCCCTGTTACCGCAGGCACCCTCAGGTGCCTGCGGTTCACCTCAATCGATTGCCATCGCCTCCGCTATCCCGCACAGTATCGACATTCCGATCGCCCGTAATTATTCATGGAGCCGCTATGGCCGAAAATATGCAGCCCGATAACCTCGATCGCGGCATCCTGATCGCCCTGATGGACAATGCCCGTACCGCCTATGCCGAACTGGCTAAACAGTTCAATGTCAGCCCCGGTACGATCCACGTGCGCGTTGAAAAGATGAAGCAGGCGGGGATCATTAAAGGGACTCGCGTAGAAATCGATCCCAAACAGCTGGGCTACGACGTCTGTTGCTTTATTGGCATCATCTTAAAAAGTGCCCGGGATTATCCGGCTGCCGTGGCAAAGCTGGAACAGCTGGACGAGGTGGTGGAAGCCTGGTACACCACCGGGCATTACAGTATTTTCATCAAAGTGATGTGCCGCTCTATCGATGCATTGCAGCTGGTGCTGATTAACAAGATCCAGACCATCGATGAAATTCAGTCCACGGAAACGCTGATCTCACTGCAAAACCCGATCATGAGGGCGATCAAGCCCTGAATCAGTACTGCCAGCTCACGCTGAAACCAAAGGTCACCGGGTCGGTTTTGAAACCCCGTGGTTTGGAAAGTGGGATCCCACTGAAGGCGTCATAGCTGGCCCCCAGCGTGGAGATAGCGCCCCGCAGGCCCGCCACGCCGCCAGCCAGATGATGGCCGAGCGCCGTAGAGCCATCACTGCGACCGCCCACTTCGCCGTAGTCAGCCCCCAGATAAAACTCCTGCTGCGGTAACGGTGTACGCCATGCGAAGGTGTTTTGCACGTACCAGCCGTGGCTGGCACTGAGGGTGCGTTCGCCGTCAAAGCCGCGCACCGTCCAGCGGTTGCCGATGGCAAGCTGATCGGGGGGTGTCAGCGGTGTGGAGCTGGCCTGCTGCAGATAGTTCAGCTGATAGGAAAAATTCTGATCTCCCAACCTAAACGGCCAGTTCAGGCCCGCCGTCAGGGTAAGGATTTTACTTTTATCCGTGGCATCGTAGCCGTCTTCGGCGTGCTCTTCGAAAGCGGGCAGCGCGCCAAACCATCGGGTACCGCGCTGAAAGCTGACGCCGCCGTCAACGGTTACGTCGCCCACGTAGTGACGGTGATCCAGCCCAAGCAGCCAGGCGCTGGTGCGTCGGCGCTGAACATCAATTTCATTCCGGTCGATAAAGTTGCGGATCTCACGGACCAGCACGCTGCCGCGCATCGTGGTTTTACCACTGGCGTTGCGCTGGATAACGCGGCTCAGTCCGACATTCAGATTTTTGCTTTTACCCGAGTAGCGAATATCGCCGTTATATCCCGCCACGTTCTGCACGTAGTTGTACTGGCCGGCATTCACCTCAAACAGCCAGTAGCCCAGCGGCAGCGAGTAGTGACCGTTGATGTTTTTGCTCTGCTCGTGCCCCTTAAAGCCAAGATCGTGGCTGGCGGAGAGGTAAAGCAGATCGCTCAGGGCAAAGGGATTATCCAGCGCCAGCATCGCGCCGCCCTGATAGCGGCCGGTGCTTTTGGTGCCGGAGTCATCAACCCACATATTAACGCGCCAGATTTTAGGCTGATGACGGGTGATGATGATGTCGCTTTCGCCGGGCTTATCGCCGGGGACAATTTCCATGCTGTCCTGCACCGTCGGCAGGCGCTGCTGATTCTCCAGCCCCTGTTCAATATCGCGCAGATCCAACAATTCACCTTCACGAGCCGGCACGGCGGTGTAAAGCGCAGCGCGCTTATCAGAGCCGTCAGCATAGCGAATATGGCGGATCATGCCCGGCACCAGCGCCAGGGTAAGCGATCCGCTGCGGAGATCCTGTTCCGGTACCAGCACACGTGAGGTCACCCAGCCGTGATCGACCAGCCTGTTCTGCAGGCGGCTCATCAACTGATTAATGCCCTTAACGCCAAGGCAGTGCCCTACCGCGCCATCGGCCACGCGCTGTGCCGGAAACCAGCGGGGGAAAGCATCCCGCCCCGTCAGCTGGACGCGGTTAATGGGGAAGCAGGGCGTTTCCTGCGGAAACGGGCCTTCGGCATTGGGCTGCGGGTTTTCCGACAGCGTAATATCCGGCGCGTCAGGGGTTAGCTGCGCCTCTTTCGCCGACTGCTGCGTTTTAATATGCTGCTGCTGCTGATCGATAAACGGTGCAGCCTGAGCGGTACAGGTAATAAAAGACAGGCTCACCCAGAGTAAAAGGTGACGCCCACGGGCATCTGCGATCCTTGCCAAAATAGACAGCTCCATTGTGTAGATAAATCAATACGACAAACCATCGTATAATATTTCATCTAAAACCACGTCGTTACTAATGTCAATAACTTCACTTTGATACTACGATCGCTCACGCATTAAGACGATCCTGTTAATCATTTTATACACAGATGTTTTCCTTAGTGCTGAATACGCTACCAGAGTAATACCCCTACTTACCCACAGGTAGATCCCAGCCTGATCACAGAGTACAATGCCCACCTTTGTGACTCTGGGATCCCATCATGGCCGACATTACCTTAATCAGTGGCAGCACCTTAGGCAGCGCAGAATACGTTGCCGATCATCTGGCAGAGAAACTGAACGAGGCGGGTTATACCACTGAAACGCTGTACGGTCCGGAACTGGATGAAGTAAAGCCTGAAGGGGTCTGGCTGGTGGTGTGCTCAACGCACGGTGCCGGTGAACTGCCTGAAAATATTCAGCCGTTCTTCGACGCTATAAAGGAACAGCAGCCGGATCTGAGCAATCTGCGCTACGGCGCGGTAGGCATTGGTAACCGTGAATACGATCTGTTCTGTGGTGCTATCGATCAATTTGAGACGTTACTGACCTCGCTGGGTGCTAAACGCATCGGTGACTGCCTGAAAATCGATGTCCTTGAGCACGAAATCCCAGAGGATCCTGCCGGCGTGTGGGTGGAAACCTGGAAAGATTCGATCTGAATACCTCCCCGATCGGGCTGAGATCGCCCTGCGGATCCGCCCGATCGACACGTTTCTGCCCCAGAGTTTTGTAAATTATGTGCTTTTTCGCCTGATTTTTCAGCATTCATCTGTGGATAACTAAGCTTAAAACGCGGTAATAACCGGTTGTTATCCAAAGAACAACTTTATACCTTACCGGGACCTGTGAATAAGTCGTGATTTAGATCCCAGCTTATACGGATCGGGATCACCGATCATCCACAGCTAATGATCCTTCTTAATCGGTTGATCCTTATCAGCAAAACGCGCTTATCCACAGAAACTGGCGATCCTAATAGAAGATCTAATAAAGAGATCTTTAAATAAAAAAGATCTTCTTTTTAATACGTGAAGATCCCGCCGCTTTCCCCGTCGTCTAAAGTTGAGTAGAATTCACACCCCAGGCAATAGCCCCCTAATCGCACAAACCGCGAGGTGCAGTACCATGTTTTATCCAGATCCTTTTGACGTCATCGTAATCGGTGGTGGTCATGCGGGAACCGAAGCTGCAATGGCAGCTGCCCGTATGGGTCAACAAACCCTGTTATTAACCCACAATATCGATACGCTCGGGCAGATGTCCTGCAATCCAGCTATCGGGGGGATCGGGAAAGGACATCTGGTTAAAGAAGTGGATGCACTGGGTGGGCTGATGGCTCATGCCATTGACCAGGCCGGTATTCAGTTCAGGATACTAAACGCCAGCAAAGGGCCAGCCGTCAGGGCAACCCGCGCTCAGGCGGATCGTGTGTTGTATCGTCAGGCAGTACGTACCGCGCTGGAAAACCAGCCGAATCTGATGATCTTCCAGCAGGCGGTTGAGGATCTGATTGTGGAAAACGATCGGGTTGTTGGCGCTGTGACCCAGATGGGCCTGAAGTTCCGCGCTAAAGCCGTGGTGCTGACCGTCGGTACGTTCCTGGATGGCAAGATCCATATCGGACTGGATAACTACAGCGGTGGCCGTGCCGGCGATCCGCCATCCATTCCGCTGGCACGCCGCCTGCGTGAACTGCCGCTGCGCGTTAACCGGTTGAAAACCGGTACGCCGCCGCGTATCGATGCCCGCACGATAGATTTTTCAGTACTGGCAACGCAGCACGGTGATACCCCGATGCCGGTGTTCTCGTTCATGGGCAATGTGGCTCAGCATCCGCAGCAGGTGCCGTGCTATATCACCTACACCAATGAAAAAACCCATGACGTGATCCGTAATAACCTGGATCGCAGCCCGATGTATGCCGGGATCATCGAAGGGATCGGGCCTCGTTACTGCCCGTCGATCGAAGACAAGGTTATGCGCTTTGCCGATCGTAATGCGCACCAGATCTTCCTTGAACCGGAAGGGCTGACCAGCAACGAAGTTTACCCTAACGGTATCTCCACCAGCCTGCCGTTTGATGTGCAGATGCAGATCGTCCGTTCCATGCAGGGGATGGAAAATGCCAAAATCGTTCGTCCTGGCTATGCCATCGAGTACGATTTCTTCGACCCGCGCGATCTAAAACCGTCGCTGGAAAGTAAATATATTCAGGGTCTGTTCTTCGCAGGGCAGATCAACGGCACCACCGGCTATGAAGAAGCCGCCGCCCAGGGACTGCTGGCCGGGCTGAATGCCGGTCGTTTCTCTGCGGATAAAGAGAGCTGGGCGCCGCGCCGCGATCAGGCTTATCTTGGCGTACTGGTCGACGATCTCTGCACGCTGGGTACCAAAGAACCGTACCGCATGTTCACCTCACGGGCGGAATATCGTCTGATGCTGCGTGAAGATAACGCCGATCTTCGCCTGACCGCTGCCGGCCGCGAGCTGGGGCTGGTCGATGACGCCCGCTGGGCGCGCTTTAATGAAAAACTGGAGCGCATTGAACTGGAACGTCAGCGCCTGCGTGATATCTGGGTTCACCCGAAATCCGCGACCGTTGACGAGATCAACACGGTTATCAGTGCACCACTGACCAAAGAGGCCAGCGGTGAAGATCTGCTGCGTCGTCCAGAAATGACCTACAAACAGCTGATGACGCTGAGCACTTTCGCGCCGGCGCTGAGCGATGAGCAGGCCGCTGAGCAGGTCGAGATTCAGGTTAAATACGAAGGCTACATTGCGCGCCAGCAGGAAGAGATCGACAGACAGCAGCGTAACGAAAATACCCTGCTGCCGGTAGAACTGGATTATCGCCAGGTCAGCGGTCTTTCAAACGAAGTGATCGCCAAGCTCAACGATCACAAACCGGGATCGATAGGCCAGGCTTCACGTATTTCCGGCGTTACGCCTGCGGCAATCTCCATTTTGCTTATTTACCTTAAAAAGCAGGGACTGCTGCGCAAAAGCGCATAAGGCTCGGGCCAGGGCGGATTGGATCCGCTCCTGGCCGGCATTTCTGCTGTCGTCTTACTTCATTTTCTGGACCATCGCCTGTGATTAACAAACTGACCGCCCTGCTTAAGAGCGCCAGCATTTCCCTGACCGATCTGCAAAAACAGCAGCTTATTGGCTACGTGGATATGCTGCATAAGTGGAACAAGGCCTACAACCTGACCTCCGTACGCGACCCTGAACAAATGCTGGTGCGCCATATCCTCGACAGTATCGTGGTGGAGCCGCATCTGGAAGGTCAGCGTTTTATTGATGTGGGTACCGGACCGGGGCTTCCCGGCGTGCCGCTGGCCATCGTTCGTCCTCAGGCACACTTCACGCTGCTGGACAGCCTGGGTAAACGCGTACGTTTTCTGCGGCAGGTCCAGCATGAGCTAAAACTGGAGAACATTACTCCGGTACAAAGCCGCGTTGAAGAGTTTCCTGCTGAGCCGCCGTTTGACGGCGTGATAAGTCGCGCATTTGCCTCGCTGAACGATATGGTCAGCTGGTGTCACCATCTGCCGGGCTCTCAGGGCCGATTTTACGCCCTGAAGGGTCTTCTCCCACAGGATGAAATCGCGACCCTGCCGGCGGAACTTGTCGTTGAGAAAGTCGTTGCTCTTGCCGTTCCTGAACTTGAAGGCGAGCGCCATCTGGTGGTCATTGGGACAAAAAAATAACGTTTTAAATGGAAAAAACCGCCACTTTTCCAGGTTTGCGGTTTTTTTTTCGCCATTTTTACCCTGTTGAGGGGACAAATTTCAGGGTATCATCAGTCAATAACCCTTGAATTTGTGAGATTTTTTCGTGCATTTAAGGTAATACGCACGTTGCTGCATTTTAATCGATCGTCTTTTTATCTTTTTTTTAAGAGCAATCGGCCTGGACGGAGCTGTTAGCATAGGGTTAAATCAGAACGCTGAAACGCACTGACAACTTCGTTTACATTTAACGTCCTATTCACATTTTATTATCACAACGATCACCTTTGCCATGGCATTTTAGATAGAGAATAGTCACGCCAGAAAATATATCTTCTTAATAAATTCGCGTGAGTAATGGCTTTGAAGTTGTTAAATATTTGCTGGCGATGTCAATAAGCGGTTTTAATCAAGATAATGGACTGTTTTAGTAATAGAGTTAATGTAAGATATTGATGTTTAAGTGTTATTTTTCACTGATGTAATAATTGTTAGCATCAATCTTGCTTCTATAATCTGAATGATATTACTAATTTGTGATCTTCCGCACGCTTTATGAGCAAAATAGCCCCTGTATTACAGAAAAATGGACGAGTCAGGCGGAAGTCATTTGTTTCGGAAAATAGGCCGCTGGAAAGAATTTTAAATAATTGTTCACCTTTTCTCTACTTATCCATTGAAATCACAGGTGCGCCCCGTATAATTTGCACGTTTTTTGCTGCTTGACTCAAATGAGTAAAGGCAGTTTTATACGACACGCGACATAGCCCGAGCGGGGCAGGAGAGTTTCAGCGTCATGTCAGTGTCCCTTTACAGAGTGAAATTTGCCCGAACCGTGCTGATGTTACAGCTGGTGACATTCGTCTTAATCGGTGCGCTGTTTGCCCTTAAAGATTTGACCTGGGGCGTGTCCGCTCTGTTAGGTGGACTGGCAGCCTGGCTGCCAAACATGTTGTTTATGATTTTTGCCTGGCGCCACCAGGCGGGACATGAAGTAACAGGTCGGCTTGCCTGGACGTTCGTCTTCGGCGAGGCGCTGAAAGTGGTCGTTACTATTCTCATGCTAATCGTGGCGCTGGGTGTGTTTAAGGCGGTGTTTACGCCGCTGGGACTGGCCTGGTTATCGGTGCTGATTGTGCAAATCGTCGCGCCGGCTGTAATCAACAACAAAGGGTAAGGGCATCATGGCTGCAGGAGAAATCTCTACGCCGCAAGAATACATAGGCCACCATCTGAATAACCTTCAGCTGGACCTGCGTACCTTCGAGCTAGTGAATCCGCACGACGCTCCGGCGACGTTCTGGTTATTAAATATCGACTCCATGTTTTTCTCTGTGGTGCTGGGACTGGTGTTCCTGGTGCTGTTTCGCAAAGTCGCGAAGTCAGCAACCAGTGGTGTACCGGGCAAGTTACAGGCCGCTATCGAGTTAGTTGTTGGCTTCGTTGACGACAACGTACGCGATATGTACCACGGCAAAAGCAAACTTATCGCTCCGCTGGCCCTGACGATTTTCGTCTGGGTATTCCTGATGAACTTCATGGATCTGCTGCCAATCGATCTGTTGCCATACATTGGTGAACATGTCTTTGGGCTGCCAGCATTGCGTGTGGTGCCTTCCGCAGACGTGAACGTTACGCTGTCGATGGCGCTTGGTGTATTTATTTTGATTCTGTTCTACAGCATCAAGATGAAAGGCATTGGCGGCTTTACTAAAGAGCTGACACTGCAACCCTTCAACCACCCCGTATTTATTCCGATCAACCTGATTCTGGAAGGTGTGAGCCTGCTGTCCAAGCCTGTTTCTCTGGGTCTGCGACTGTTCGGAAACATGTACGCGGGTGAATTGATTTTTATCCTGATTGCCGGCCTGCTGCCGTGGTGGTCACAGTGGATTCTGAATGTGCCTTGGGCCATTTTCCACATCCTGATCATTTCGCTGCAAGCTTTCATTTTCATGGTCTTAACGATTGTCTATCTGTCGATGGCATCTGAAGAACACTGATTTTTTTCTCAACACTACTGCGTTTTAACTGAAACAAACTGGAGACTGTCATGGAAAACCTGAATATGGATCTGCTGTACATGGCTGCCGCTGTGATGATGGGCCTGGCGGCAATCGGTGCTGCGATCGGTATCGGCATCCTCGGAGGTAAATTCCTGGAAGGCGCCGCGCGCCAGCCGGATCTGATTCCTCTGCTGCGTACGCAGTTCTTTGTTGTAATGGGTCTGGTGGATGCAATCCCAATGATCGCCGTTGGTCTGGGTCTGTACGTGATGTTTGCTGTCGCGTAAATAACCGATTGTTTATCGCCGGCGCAGGTCAGCGATAAACGGCTTCTGCCGCTGTAAAGGCGGCAGAAAAAGTTAACTTAATAAGAGGCATTGTGCTGTGAACATTAATGCAACAATCCTCGGCCAGGCCATCGCGTTCATCCTGTTTGTCCTGTTCTGCATGAAGTACGTATGGCCGCCGCTGATGGCCGCTATCGAAAAGCGCCAGAAAGAAGTTGCTGAAGGCCTTGCTTCCGCTGAACGTGCCAAAAAAGATTTGGATCTCGCGCAGGCTAATGCGACCGATCAGCTGAAAAAAGCGAAAGATGACGCTCAGGTAATCATTGAGCAGGCGAACAAACGCCGTGCACAGATCCTGGACGAAGCGAAAGCCGAGGCTGAACAGGAACGTAACAAGATCGTCACCCAGGCGCAGGCTGAAATCGACGCCGAGCGTAAACGTGCACGTGAAGAGTTGCGTAAGCAGGTCGCGATGCTGGCTGTTGCCGGCGCCGAGAAAATCATTGAACGCTCCGTGGATGAAGCTGCTAACAGCGACATCGTAGATAAACTGGTCGCTGAACTGTAAGGGAGGGGCTGATGTCTGAATTTACTACCGTAGCTCGCCCCTACGCTAAAGCCGCTTTTGACTTTGCGGTTGAGCATCAAAGTGTCGATCGCTGGCAGCAGATGCTGGCGTTTGCCGCCGAAGTGGCTGGCAATGAACAGGTATCAGAACTTCTTTCCGGCGCTCTGGCGCCGGAAGCGTTGTCTGGCGCTTTCATCGCAATCTGTGGTGACCAACTCGACGAAGCTGGCCAGAACCTGATTAAGGTTATGGCTGAAAACAAACGTTTGCCAGCACTTTCCGATGTACTGGATCAGTTCATCCAACTGCGTGCCGCACATGATGCGACCGCCGAGGTTGAAGTTATCTCTTCTTCTACATTGAGTGACGCGCAGCTGACCAAAATCAGCGCAGCGATGGAAAAACGTCTGTCACGCAAAGTTAAGCTGAATTGCAAAATTGATAAGTCTGTAATGGCAGGCGTAATCATCCGTGCGGGTGATATGGTCATTGATGGCAGCGTACGCGGCCGTCTTGAGCGCCTTACCGACGTCTTGCAGTCTTAAGGGGACTGGAGCATATGCAACTGAATTCCACCGAAATCAGCGAACTGATCAAGCAGCGCATTGCTCAGTTCAATGTAGTGAGCGAAGCTCACAACGAAGGTACTATTGTTTCCGTAAGTGACGGTATCATCCGCGTCAACGGCCTGGCCGATGTGATGCAGGGTGAGATGATTGCCCTGCCGGGTAACCGTTACGCTATCGCACTGAACCTGGAGCGCGACTCCGTTGGTGCCGTAGTGATGGGCCCGTACGCTGACCTCGCCGAAGGCATGAAGGTTAAGTGTACCGGCCGTATCCTGGAAGTTCCGGTAGGCCGTGGCCTGCTGGGCCGCGTGGTGAACACCCTGGGTGCACCCATCGACGGTAAAGGCGCTATCGACAACGACGGCTTCTCGCCGATCGAAGTGATTGCACCGGGCGTTATCGATCGTCAGTCCGTTGACCAGCCTGTACAGACCGGTTACAAATCTGTCGATGCGATGATTCCAATCGGCCGTGGCCAGCGTGAGCTGATCATCGGTGACCGTCAGACCGGTAAAACCGCGATGGCGATCGATGCGATCATCAACCAGCGCGATTCCGGCATCAAATGCGTCTATGTTGCTATCGGTCAGAAAGCCTCTACCATCGCTAACGTGGTGCGTAAGCTGGAAGAACACAACGCGCTGGCTAACACCATCGTTGTGGTTGCAACCGCATCTGAATCTGCTGCGCTGCAGTATCTGGCTCCATACGCCGGTTGTGCGATGGGCGAATACTTCCGTGACCGTGGTGAAGACGCGCTGATCGTATACGATGACCTGTCTAAACAGGCCGTTGCTTACCGTCAGGTTTCCCTGCTGCTGCGCCGTCCACCGGGCCGTGAAGCATTCCCAGGCGACGTGTTCTACCTCCACTCCCGTCTGCTGGAGCGTGCTTCCCGCGTGAGCGCCGACTACGTTGAGCGTTTCACCAACGGTGAAGTGAAAGGTAAAACCGGTTCTCTGACCGCGCTGCCAATCATCGAAACCCAGGCGGGTGACGTTTCTGCGTTCGTACCGACCAACGTAATCTCGATTACCGATGGTCAGATCTTCCTGGAAACCAACCTGTTTAACTCTGGTATTCGTCCAGCGGTTAACCCGGGTATCTCGGTTTCTCGTGTTGGTGGTGCAGCGCAGACCAAGATCATCAAGAAACTGTCCGGTGGTATCCGTACCGCTCTGGCACAGTATCGTGAACTGGCTGCGTTCTCTCAGTTCGCATCCGATCTGGACGAAGCAACCCGCAAACAGCTGAGCCACGGTCAGAAAGTGACCGAGCTGCTGAAACAGAAACAGTATGCGCCGATGTCCGTAGCGCAGCAGGGTCTGGTGCTGTTTGCTGCCGAGCGTGGCTTCCTGAATGACGTCGAACTGGCGAAAATCGGTAGCTTCGAAGCGGCACTGCTGGCCTTCGCGGATCGCGATCACGCTGAGCTGATGGCTGATATCAACCAGACTGGTAACTATAACGGCGAAATCGAAGAGAAGCTGAAAGGCATCCTCGAGACGTTTAAAGCAACCCAGTCCTGGTAATGTCTGGCGGCTTGTCCCTTAGGGGGCAGGCCGCAAGGCTTTGAGGAGAAGCTTATGGCCGGCGCAAAAGAGATACGTAGTAAGATCGGCAGCGTGCAAAACACGCAGAAGATCACCAAAGCGATGGAAATGGTCGCCGCCTCCAAAATGCGTAAATCGCAAGAACGCATGGCGGCCAGCCGTCCTTATGCAGAAACCATGCGCAAAGTGATTGGTCACATTGCGTTAGGTAATCTGGAATACAAGCACCCTTACCTGGAAGAGCGCGCCGTAAAACGCGTTGGCTATCTGGTCGTATCTACCGACCGCGGGCTTTGTGGTGGTTTGAACATTAACCTGTTCAAAAGATTGCTGGCGGATATGAAAGGCTGGGCGGATAAAGGCGTTGAGAGCGATCTCGCCATTATCGGTTCTAAAGGCCTGTCATTCTTCAGTTCTGTCGGTGGCAACGTGGTTGCTCAGGTCACCGGAATGGGCGACAAACCTGCCCTCTCCGACCTGATTGGCCCGGTCAAAGTCATGCTGCAAGCATACGATGAAGGCCGTCTGGACAAGCTGTTTATTGTCAGCAACAAATTTATCAACACCATGTCTCAGTCTCCACAGATCGAACAGCTGCTGCCGTTACCTGCAGCCGATGATTCGGAAGGCGTCGTGAAGAAGAGTACCTGGGACTATCTGTATGAGCCGGATCCGAAAGCGCTGCTGGACACGTTACTGCGTCGCTATGTCGAATCTCAGGTTTACCAGGGTGTTGTAGAAAACCTGGCCAGCGAGCAGGCCGCGCGAATGGTGGCGATGAAAGCCGCAACCGACAACGGCGGAAACCTGATCAAAGAGCTGCAGTTGGTATACAACAAGGCTCGTCAGGCCAGCATCACCCAGGAACTTACCGAGATCGTCTCGGGGGCCTCCGCGGTTTAACCAGGTATACCCTGCTGCGTTTTGAACCGGCGGGGTATAAACGAATTAGGTAGAGGATTCAAGATGGCTACTGGAAAGATTGTCCAGGTAATCGGCGCCGTAGTTGACGTCGAATTCCCTCAGGACGCAGTACCACAAGTGTACAGCGCCCTTGAGGTTAAAAATGGTGATGCTCGTCTGGTGCTGGAAGTTCAGCAGCAGCTGGGTGGTGGCGTGGTTCGTACCATCGCTATGGGTTCTTCAGACGGCCTGAAGCGCGGTCTGGAAACCATTGACCTTGAGCACCCGATCGAAGTACCGGTAGGTACTGCAACACTTGGCCGTATCATGAACGTGCTGGGTGAGCCAATCGATATGAAAGGCGATATCGGCGAAGAAGAGCGCTGGGCGATTCACCGCGCGGCACCTTCATACGAAGACCAGTCAAACTCTCAGGAGCTGCTGGAAACCGGTATCAAGGTTATCGACCTGATGTGTCCGTTCGCTAAGGGCGGTAAAGTCGGTCTGTTCGGTGGTGCGGGTGTAGGTAAAACCGTAAACATGATGGAGCTTATCCGTAACATCGCGGCCGAGCACTCAGGTTTCTCCGTATTTGCCGGTGTGGGCGAGCGTACTCGTGAGGGTAACGACTTCTACCACGAGATGACCGACTCCAACGTTATCGACAAAGTATCACTGGTTTATGGCCAGATGAACGAGCCACCAGGAAACCGTCTGCGCGTTGCGCTGACCGGCCTGACCATGGCTGAGAAGTTCCGTGACGAAGGTCGTGACGTACTGCTGTTCATCGATAACATCTACCGTTATACCCTGGCCGGTACTGAAGTATCAGCACTGCTGGGTCGTATGCCTTCTGCGGTAGGTTATCAGCCAACGCTGGCGGAAGAGATGGGCGTTCTGCAGGAACGTATCACCTCTACCAAGACCGGTTCAATCACCTCCGTACAGGCCGTTTACGTCCCTGCGGATGACTTGACTGACCCATCACCAGCCACCACCTTTGCGCACCTTGACGCAACCGTGGTACTGAGCCGTCAGATCGCTTCCCTGGGTATCTACCCGGCGGTTGACCCACTGGATTCTACCAGCCGTCAGCTGGATCCACTGGTTGTTGGTCAGGAACACTATGACACTGCGCGTGGCGTTCAGTCACTGCTGCAGCGTTATCAGGAACTGAAAGACATCATCGCCATCCTGGGTATGGACGAACTGTCAGAAGAAGACAAACTGGTGGTAGCACGCTCTCGTAAGATGCAGCGTTTCCTGTCCCAGCCGTTCTTCGTGGCAGAAGTATTCACCGGTTCTCCGGGTAAATACGTGTCGCTGAAAGATACCATCCGTGGCTTTAAAGGCATTATGGAAGGCGAGTTCGACCATCTGCCAGAGCAGGCTTTCTACATGGTAGGTTCCATCGAAGAAGCCGTGGAAAAAGCGAAGAAACTGTAATTTTTACCCTTAGTCATTCAGGTTGCAGCAATGCAGCCTGAAGTATGACGGGTTAGTTTCTCAGGAGGTTAATTATGGCTATGACTTTTCACCTGGACGTTGTCAGCGCAGAACTGCAAATGTTCTCCGGTCTGGTACAAAGCATCCAGGTATCAGGTAGCGAAGGTGAGCTGGGTATTCGCCCAAATCACGCCCCGCTCCTGACTGCCATTAAGCCTGGTATGGTTCGCATCGTTAAGCAGCACGGTGACGAAGAGGTGATTTACCTCTCCGGCGGCGTGCTGGAAGTGCAGCCTGGCGCGGTTACCGTGCTGGCTGACACCGCGATCCGTGGTACCGACCTTGATGAAGCGCGCGCGCTGGAAGCGAAACGCAAAGCCGAAGAGCACATGAACAGCTCTCACGGCGATGTTGACTTCGCTATCGCGTCGGCAGAACTGGCGAAAGCCATTGCTAAGCTGCGCGTCATTGAGTTGACCAAGAAAGCGATGTAACTCAGGTTTAAGCTGCAGAATGCCAGTCAGGAAACTGACTGGCATTTTTTTTGCCTGTCGTTTCAAATCTCCGCTGTTCTGAAAGCTAATTTCGGGCCAAGAAAAATGTAGTATTCTTGACGCTAAACCGCTTTACTTTCCTCATCAAAACACGAATCAGGATGTCTATGTCTACCAGTCCGATGAGCGTGGTGATCCTTGCCGCTGGCAAAGGAACCCGTATGTACTCCGACCTGCCTAAAGTGCTGCACCTGCTGGCCGGAAAACCGATGGTTCAGCACGTTATCGATGCCGCAAAGGCGTTAAACGCGCAGCAGGTTAATCTGGTTTATGGCCACGGAGGCGATCTGCTGAAGAGCACGCTGAATGACGCCTCGCTGAACTGGGTGCTCCAGGCCGAGCAGCTGGGTACCGGGCATGCGATGCAGCAGGCCGCACCTCATTTTGCCGATGATGAAGATATTCTGATGCTGTACGGCGACGTGCCGCTGATCTCGGTGGATACCCTGCGTCGCCTGCAGGCGGCGAAGCCCGAAGGCGGCATTGGCCTGCTGACGGTGATCCTCGACAACCCAACAGGCTACGGCCGCATCATCCGTGAAGGCGGTGAGGTTGTTGGCATCATTGAGCAAAAAGATGCCGCGCCGCAACAGCTGCTGATTAATGAAATTAACACCGGCATCCTGCTGGCGAACGGTGCCGACCTCAAGCGCTGGCTGGGCAAGCTGACCAATAACAATGCGCAGGGTGAATACTACATCACCGATATTATTGCCCTTGCCCATCAGGAAGGCCGCCATATCGAGGCGGTACACCCTGCCCGCACCACCGAAACCGACGGCGTAAACAATCGCCTGCAGCTGGCCACGCTGGAACGCGTCTGGCAGGCCGAGCAGGCTGAAAAGCTGCTGCTGGCGGGCGTGATGCTGCTGGATCCGGCGCGCTTCGATCTGCGCGGTACGCTGGAGCACGGCCGTGACGTGGTGATTGATACCAATGTGATTATTGAGGGCCACGTTACCCTCGGCAACCGCGTCAAAATCGGCAGCGGCTGCGTGATAAAAAACAGCGTGATAGCCGACGACAGCGTTATCAGTCCGTATACCGTTATTGAAGATGCACAGCTTGCGGAAGGCTGTACCGTCGGTCCGTTTGCCCGCCTGCGTCCGGGAAGCGAGCTGGCGGAAGGTGCCCACGTCGGTAACTTTGTTGAGATGAAAAAAGCGCGCCTCGGTAAAGGCTCGAAGGCGGGCCATCTGAGCTATCTGGGCGATGCCGAGATTGGTACAAACGTTAATATTGGCGCAGGTACAATCACCTGTAATTACGACGGGGTGAATAAATCGAAAACCATCATCGGTGATGATGTGTTTGTCGGTTCCGATACCCAGCTTATCGCGCCGGTGAAAGTGGCCGATGGTGTCACCATCGCCGCCGGAACCACGATCATGAAAGACGTGCCCGCCGCCGGGCTGGTCTACAATCGTAAAGAGCAGCAGCTGAACGCCAGCTGGCAGCGCCCCGTTAAGAAAAAATAGTCTTTCAACGGGCTGGGGACAATTATCCGGCCCGATATAAAAAGCAGTAAACATAAAAATAATCCCCACTCTCTACAAAGGCTCGGGGAACCGGAAAATACGCGGCAACAATCTAGCGTTTTAACCGGAAAATCAGGTCAGAAGACAACGCTGATGGCATACGAAATGCCATTAAGTCAGGAAAATTTACTATGTGTGGAATTGTTGGTGCTGTAGCGCAGCGTGATATTGCAGAAATCCTGCTTGAAGGCCTGCGTCGTCTGGAATATCGCGGTTATGACTCCGCCGGTCTGGCCGTGGTCGATCAGCAGGGTCATATGACCCGCCTGCGTCGTTTGGGTAAGGTGGTTAACCTGGCCGAAGCGGCGGAAAATACGCCGCTGGTGGGGGGTACCGGTATTGCTCATACCCGCTGGGCAACCCACGGAGAGCCGTCGGAGGCCAATGCGCATCCGCATATTTCCGACCATATCATCATTGTTCACAACGGCATTATCGAGAACCACGAACCGCTCCGCGAGCTGCTGATCGAGCGTGGTTACACGTTTGCCTCCGAAACCGACACCGAAGTGGTGGCGCATCTGGTCCACTGGGAGCAGAAACAGGGCGGATCGCTGCGTGAGGTGGTGCTGCGCACCATTCCACAGCTGCGCGGTGCCTACGGCATGGTCATCATGGACAGCCGCGATCCGTCTACTCTGATCGCGGCCCGTTCCGGCAGTCCACTGGTCATTGGTCGCGGTGTGGGTGAAAACTTCATTGCTTCCGATCAGCTGGCGCTGCTGCCGGTGACCCGCCGCTTCGTCTATCTGGAAGAAGGCGATATTGCAGAAATCACCCGCCGTGATGTGACCATCATCGATCGCAGCGGCAATACGGTGAAACGTGCGGAAATTGAATCCAACGTGCAATATGATGCCGGTGATAAAGGGATTTATCGACACTATATGCAGAAAGAAATTTATGAACAGCCTGTGGCGATCAAAAACACATTGAGCGGGCGTTTCAGTCATGGCGAGGTGGATCTCTCCGAGCTGGGACCGAATGCCGATGCGCTGCTGGCTAACGTGGAACACATCCAGATTGTAGCCTGCGGTACCTCCTACAATTCCGGTATGGTGTCCCGCTACTGGTTTGAGTCGCTGGCCAACGTGCCGTGCGATGTGGAGATCGCCTCTGAGTTCCGCTACCGCAAATCCGCAGTGCGTAAAAACAGCCTGCTGATTACCCTGTCGCAGTCCGGTGAAACCGCCGATACGCTGGCGGCGCTGCGCCTGTCAAAAGAGCTGGGCTACCTGGGATCGCTGGCCATCTGTAACGTAGCGGGTTCATCGCTGGTACGTGAGTCAGATCTGGCGCTGATGACCAAAGCCGGTACCGAAATCGGCGTGGCCTCCACCAAAGCCTTTACCACCCAGTTGACCGTGCTGCTGATGCTGGTGGCGCGCGTGGGCCGCCTGAAAGGTATCGATCCGCAGGTGGAGCACAATATTGTGCATGCCCTGCAGGCGCTGCCGAGCCGCATTGAACAGATGCTGTCGCAGGATGAGCTGATCGCTGAACTGGCGGAAGATTTCTCTGATAAACAACATGCGCTGTTCCTCGGCCGTGGCGATCAGTATCCGATTGCCATGGAAGGGGCGCTCAAGCTGAAAGAGATTTCCTACATTCATGCGGAAGCCTACGCGGCGGGTGAGCTGAAGCACGGCCCGCTGGCGCTGATTGATGCGGATATGCCGGTGATCGTGGTGGCACCCAACAATGAACTGCTGGAGAAGCTGAAGTCGAACATTGAAGAAGTTCGCGCGCGCGGCGGCCTGCTGTACGTGTTTGCCGATGTGGATGCCGGATTTGCCAGCAGCGAGGGGATGCGTATTATCCCACTGCCGCACGTCGAAGAGGTGATTGCCCCGATCTTCTACACCGTGCCGCTACAGCTGCTCTCGTATCACGTGGCCTTGATTAAAGGTACCGACGTCGATCAGCCGCGTAATCTGGCGAAATCCGTCACCGTAGAATAATTTCTGTTCTGCCGTCTCTGTTTACAGATCCCGGCTAAAATATAATCCAGCCTGCTGACCTTCAGCCGGCTGGATTTTTTTTTCTTTCGGCAGCGGGATGTCATCCGGGTGGGTTTAAAGGAGCGGGGAATGGTACTGAAAAAGCTTATCGCGTTGCTGATGGGGCTGGGTGGGCTGCTGGGCATATCCGGCGGCGTGCAGGCAGCCCGTTCACCGCAGCCCGCAATGGATGCCCCCGGCGAGTGCCGCGATAGCGCCTTTTTACAACAGCGCCCGCTGACGGAAACCCTTCACGCGGAGCCGTTTGTCATTTTCTACACCCGCAGCGGCGATGACGCGCCGCCGCTTGAGGACACCACCGGCAGCGGCACGCCGGACTACGTTAAAAACGTGGCGATCCAGCTGCAGGCCGCCGATCGGTACTATCAAAAGATGCTGCGCTTAACGCCGCCGCTGGAACAGCCGCGCTACCGGCTGGCAAAAGCGATCCACGTTTATCTGTTTAATCTGCCGCGCGGCAACGGCATGGCCTTTGACGAAGTGACCAGAGTGAAAGGAGAGGACGGCAACTGGCTGCCGTGCGCATTAACGATCCGCATCAGTTCTAAGCTCAACCAGCCGCTTAATCCCACGCCGGCCCACGAGCTGTTTCACCTCTACCAGTACGGTTACACTCAGTTCAAAGTCGGCTGGCTGCTGGAGGGAATGACGCGCTGGATAGAATCGGCGTTTAACGGTGAAATTATCATGTCGAAGAAGTTACAGGCGCGGCCACCGCTTAAAGGCGCTGAACTCTATGCCCTGCGCTATTCCGCCTGGCCTTTCTGGCAGCGCCTTGCCCGGGAAAAATACGGCACGGTGACGCTGTCGCCGGAGCTTGAGGCGGTACGCTACCTCGACGGTAATCCGGTTTTCCGCACCACCACCCTGCCGGGTGGCGAGGCGCTGGAACCGCTGCTTACCCGGCTGCAGGCGCTGAGCCGTGAACAGTCTCGCCAGGCGAATCTGCCGTTCTATCAGTGGCCGGAAAAGCTTCAGCAGTCGCACCAGTTTGACGACGTGATCTGCCAGGCGATGGAAGGCATCGAGTGTTCACGCTGAATGCCCGTTACGCCGACCGGCAGTAAGATGACCATCAGATTACGAGCGGCAGGACGCCCTGCCGCACCCGGGATCGGCGGCGGCCAGCGGTTTCTGGCGTTGTGCAATAATTCAGCGAGGTTGATTTAAACCCCGTGCGTAATGCTTCGGGGGGTATGTCATAAAAGTGTCATATTTCGTACATTTTACTGTCACCAAACTGTCCTATTTTCCCTCCAGCAGCAAACATTAATCAGATAAACACAGCACTGGCCTGACTTTTAATCCCGTGGAGGGAACATGACACTGATGCACAAAACCCTGGCTCAATTCGTCGCCGTAACCCTGTCTCTGAGCGCGGTTTCTGCCATGGCAGCCACCAACCTGACCGGCGCTGGCGGTACTTTCCCGGCCCCGGTTTATAACAAGTGGGCTGCGGAGTACAACACCGCAACAGGGACTCAGGTTAACTATCAGGGGATCGGTTCCTCCGGCGGCGTTAAGCAGATCATCGCTAAAACCGTAGATTTCGGTGCGTCAGATGCGCCAATGAAAGACGAAGACCTTGAGAAAAATGGTCTGTTCCAGTTTCCGACAGTTATTGGCGGCGTGGTACTGGCGGTTAATATTCCTGGTATCAAATCTGGCCAGCTGATCCTCGACGGTAAAACCGTGGGCGACATCTACCTGGGCAACATCAAAAAGTGGAACGACGCGGCGATCACCAAGCTGAACCCGGGCGTGAAACTGCCTGACTCTGACATCAACGTGGTACGCCGCGCTGACGGTTCAGGCACCTCTTTCGTGTTCACCAGCTACCTGTCTAAAGTGAACAGCGACTGGAGCAGCAAAGTCGGTAAAGGCAGCACCGTTAACTGGCCTGTTGGTCTGGGCGGTAAAGGTAACGACGGCGTGGCCGCATTCGTACAGCGTCTGCCTGGCTCAATCGGCTACGTAGAATACGCTTACGCTAAGCAGAACAGCCTGGCCTACACCAAACTGGTGGATGCCGATGGTAAAGCCATCTCCCCTGGCGAGAAGAGCTTTAGCGACGCGGCTAAAGGCGCAGACTGGAGCCAGTCCTTCGCTCAGGATCTGACCTTCCAGAAGGGTGATAATGCATGGCCGATCACCTCAACCACCTTTATCCTGGTTCACAAAGAGCAGGCTAACGCTGAGAAAGGCGCAACGGTGCTGAAGTTCTTCGACTGGGCTTATAAAAACGGCAGCAAAACCACCGCAGGCCTGGACTACGCTTCACTGCCAGAGTCAGTGGTGACGCAGATCCGTGCCGCATGGAAAGCGAATATCAAAGACAGCTCTGGTAAAGCGCTGTACTAAGCTTCGGCTGACTATCCCAGGGGTCAGGCTTGCCTGACCCGATACTTATCCGCAGTATCAAAATCGAGACGACTATGGCTGCAACCAAGCCGACATTCAAAGCTCCCGGTAAACAGGGTGACATTATTTTCGGCGCGCTGGTAAAACTGTCCGCGCTGATTGTTCTGCTCCTCCTCGGTGGCATTATTGTTTCCCTGATATTTTCCTCCTGGCCCAGCATCCATAAATTTGGTTTCTCCTTCCTGTGGACCAAAGAGTGGGATGCGCCCAACGAACAATTCGGTGCGCTGGTTCCGATTTACGGCACCATCGTGACCTCCGTTATTGCCCTGATCATCGCTGTCCCGGTGAGCTTTGGCATTGCACTGTTCCTGACCGAGCTGGCACCTAACTGGCTGCGCCGCCCGCTTGGCGTGGCAATTGAACTCCTGGCCGCTATTCCCAGTATTGTTTACGGCATGTGGGGCCTGTTTATTTTCGCGCCATTGTTTGCGAAGTACTTCCAGCAGCCGGTCGGCGATGTCCTGTCCAATATCCCGATTGTGGGGGCGCTGTTCTCCGGCCCGGCATTCGGTATCGGCATCCTGGCGGCGGGTATTATCCTGGCGATCATGATCATTCCGTATATCGCGTCGGTGATGCGTGACGTGTTCGAACAGACGCCGGTGATGATGAAAGAGTCCGCGTACGGCATCGGCTGTACCACCTGGGAAGTGATCTGGCGCGTTGTCCTGCCGTTCACCAAAAATGGTGTGATCGGCGGCGTGATGCTCGGGCTGGGTCGTGCTCTGGGTGAAACGATGGCGGTGACCTTTATTATCGGTAATACCTACCAGCTCGACAGCGCCTCGCTGTTTATGCCGGGCAACAGTATTACCTCGGCGCTGGCTAACGAATTTGCTGAAGCGGAATCCGGCGTGCATACCGCGGCGCTGATGGAGCTGGGGCTGATTCTGTTCGTCATTACCTTTATCGTGCTGGCCTGTTCCAAAATGATGATTATGCGTCTGGCGAAAAGTGAAGGAGCGCGCTCATGACCACGATGGAAATGCAGAGTCGCGCTGAACTGGAAGCATCACGCCGTAAAATGCAGTCCTGGCGGCGCACCAAGAACCGCATCGCCCTCACCCTGTCGCTGCTGACTATGGCGTTTGGGCTGTTCTGGCTGGTGTGGATCCTGTTTGCGACCGTCACCCGCGGCATTGACGGCATGTCCCTGTCACTGTTTACCGAAAACACCCCACCGCCAAACACGGCGGGCGGCGGTCTGGCTAACGCCCTGGTGGGCAGCGGCCTGCTGATTTTCTGGTCAACCGCGTTCGGAACACCGCTGGGTATTATGGCGGGGATCTATCTGGCCGAGTACGGACGCAAGTCCTGGCTGGCCGAAGTGATCCGTTTTATTAACGATATTCTGCTCTCGGCACCGTCGATTGTGGTCGGCCTGTTCGTCTACACCATCGTGGTGGCGCAGATGCAGCACTTCTCCGGCTGGGCTGGCGTTGTTGCACTGGCACTGCTGCAGATCCCTATCGTTATCCGTACGACGGAAAACATGCTCAAGCTGGTTCCTGACAGCCTGCGTGAAGCGTCCTACGCGCTGGGTACGCCAAAGTGGAAGATGATTTCGGCGATTACGCTTAAAGCGTCTATCTCCGGCATCCTGACCGGCGTGCTGCTGGCGATAGCCCGTATTGCCGGGGAAACCGCCCCGCTGCTGTTTACATCACTGTCGAACCAGTTCTGGAGCACCGACATGATGCAGCCGCTGGCGAACCTGCCGGTCACCATCTTTAAGTTCGCCATGAGTCCTTTTGCCGAATGGCAGAGCCTGGCCTGGGCGGGTGTGCTGATTATTACGCTGTGTGTACTGTTACTGAACATCCTGGCACGCGTAGTTTTCGCCAAGAGTAAACATTAATTAAGCAGCGCGGCTGCGGCGGCGCGGACTAAGTGAGAGCAAAATGATTAATACTTCCGCTAAGATGATTCAGGTTCGCGATTTGAACTTCTATTACGGAAAATTCCACGCGCTGAAAAACATCAATCTGGATATCGCTAAAAACCAGGTTACCGCGTTTATCGGTCCGTCCGGCTGTGGTAAATCCACCCTGCTGCGTACCTTTAACAAGATGTTTTCGCTCTACCCGGAGCAGCGTGCGGAAGGCGAAATCCTGCTGGATGGCGATAACATTCTCACCGCCAGCCAGGATATTGCCCTGCTGCGCGCGCGCGTGGGCATGGTCTTCCAGAAGCCAACGCCGTTCCCGATGTCAATTTATGACAACATCGCCTTCGGCGTGCGTCTGTTCGAAAAGCTGTCGCGTGCCGATATGGACGAGCGCGTGCAGTGGGCGCTGACCAAAGCGGCACTGTGGACGGAAACCAAAGACAAGCTGCATCAGAGCGGCTACAGTCTGTCCGGCGGCCAGCAGCAGCGCCTGTGTATCGCACGCGGCATCGCGATCCGTCCGGAAGTGCTGCTGCTTGATGAGCCGTGTTCGGCGCTGGATCCGATTTCAACCGGTCGTATCGAAGAGCTGATTACCGAACTGAAGCAGGATTACACCGTGGTGATCGTAACCCACAACATGCAGCAGGCGGCGCGTTGCTCGGATCACACGGCGTTTATGTACCTCGGCGAACTGATCGAATTCAGCGATACCGACACGCTGTTTACTAAACCGCATCAGAAGCAGACTGAAGACTACATTACCGGCCGCTACGGCTGAAAACAGGCAGTTACCTTTGCCAATTTGCGGCGGCGGGCTGCCCGCCCCCAAACTGACTGCGTTATTAACGCCTGTTTTAAACAGGTCTGGAGTTTGAGATGGAAAGCTTAAATCTGAACAAACACATCTCCGGCCAGTTCAATGCCGAGCTGGAGCATATTCGTACCCAGGTGATGACCATGGGGGGAATGGTGGAACAGCAGCTGACTGACGCCATTACCGCCATGCATAACCAGGATGGCGAGCTGGCCAACAAAGTGATTGAAGGCGATCACAAGGTCAACATGATGGAAGTGGCGATCGATGAAGCCTGCGTGCGCATCATTGCCAAACGTCAGCCGACCGCCAGCGACCTGCGCCTGGTGATGGCGATCATCAAAACCATCTCCGAGCTGGAACGCATCGGTGACGTGGCGGAGAAGATCAGCCGTACCGCGCTGGAGAAATTTACCCAGCAGCAGCAGCCGCTGCTGGTGAGCCTGGAATCGCTGGGCCATCACACCATTGAGATGCTGCACGACGTGCTGGATGCCTTTGCGCGTATGGATCTGAATGCGGCGATTGAAATCTATCGCGAAGATAAGAAGGTTGACCAGGAGTATGAGGGCATCGTGCGTCAGCTGATGACCTATATGATGGAAGACCCGCGCACCATCCCGAGCGTGCTGACTGCGCTGTTCTGCGCCCGCGCCATCGAGCGTATCGGTGACCGCTGCCAGAACATCTGCGAAATCATCTTCTACTTCGTGAAGGGTCAGGACTTCCGCCACGTCGGCGGCGATCAGCTGGACAAGCTGCTGGCCGGTGACGACGGCGGCAGCAACCCTGCCTGACGATCGGCGGGGCCGATAATCGCGGCCCCGCTTTTTTTGATTTCTCCCCCCGACTTATCCCCGAACGACAACGCTTTTGCCCCAGCTGCCGCCCGGCAGATGCAACCGGATTTATTTCAGGTATATACTTGGCGCACAATTTGAACGATATGGCTTTGAAATAATGTCTTCTTCTCCTTCCGCCCAACGCGGCGTGACGCCGGGTAAAGCGATGGTTGCCGCAGTCAGCGGCTATGCAATGGATGGTTTTGACCTGCTGATCCTCGGCTTTATGCTGCCGGCTATCAGCGCCTCGCTGGTTCTCAACGCGTCACAGGCGGGTTCTCTGGTCACCTGGACGCTGATCGGCGCGGTGATCGGTGGGATTGTCTTCGGCCACCTCAGTGACCGGCTGGGGCGCATTCGCGTGCTGACCTTCACCATTCTGATGTTCTCGGTATTTACCGGGCTTTGCGCAGTGGCGCAGGGCTACTGGGATCTGCTGGCGTATCGCACGCTGGCCGGCATGGGACTAGGCGGCGAATTCGGCATCGGCATGGCGCTGATCGCGGAGGCCTGGCCCGCCAACAAACGCAACCGCGCCTCGGCGTGGGTGGGGATGGGCTGGCAGCTCGGCGTGCTGCTGGCGGCGTTTATCACCCCGTTCCTGCTCGACATTATCGGCTGGCGCGGCATGTTCCTCGTTGGCCTTCTGCCGGCGCTGGCCTCCTTTGCCATTCGTCGCGGCATGGGAGAACCGGAAGCGTTTACGAAACATGTCGATGTGAATCAGGGGCTGTCGTTCCCGGCGCGCATCCGGCTGCTGTTTGCCGACAGGGCGACCTCTAAGGCCAGCATCGGCATCTTTATCCTCTGTTCGGTGCAGAACTTTGGCTACTACGGGTTGATGATCTGGATGCCGAGCTACCTCTCCTCCAACTTTGGTTTCTCGCTGACCAAATCCGGCCTGTGGACGGCGGTGACCGTGGTGGGCATGACCTTCGGCATCTGGCTGTTTGGCCTGCTGGCGGATCGCTTCGCGCGCTGGAAGATTTTCCTGATCTATCAGGTGGGTGCCGTGGTGATGGTGGTGGTTTACGCCCAGCTGCGCGACCCAACGGTGATGCTGTTTACCGGCGCGCTGATGGGGATGTTCGTTAACGGCATGATTGGCGGCTACGGCGCGCTGATCTCTGACACCTATCCGGTGAAGGTGCGCGCCACCGCGCAGAACGTGCTGTTTAACCTCGGCCGCGGCGTCGGCGGCTTTGGGCCGCTGGTGATTGGCCTGCTGGTGGGGCAGTGGTCGTTTACCGCCGCCATCACCCTGCTGGCGCTGATCTACCTGCTGGATATCTTCGCCACCCTGTTCCTGCTGCCGAAAAAGCAGGGCAGCGAGGACGTGCTGGGCGCAATCGGCTGATCCTCCCCTGGCCCGGATGTGATTTCCGTCCGGGCCGTGCGGCTCTACCGCGAATAGATCCGCGCCTCATACGGCCGCAGCAGCTGCGGCTCACCGTCCGGCGAACAGTTGCCCAGCACCGGCTGCCTGTCGACCAGGTCCAGTTCCCGGGCATCAACGATCTGCGGTTCTCCACTCAGGTTGCAAACAACCACCCACTGCTCTTCTGCCAGGGTGCGCGAATAGGCGTAAATAAACGGATGCTCGTCCAGCAGCAGCTGATAGCGGCCATAAATCAGCGCCGGGGTGCGGCTGCGCAGGGCGATCAGCGTGCGGTAGAAATTTAACACCGAGTCCGGCTGCTGCTGCTGGCGGGCAACGTTAATCTCCCGGTAGTTGGCATTGACCGGCAGCCACGGCGTGCTGTCGCTGAACCCGGCGTACTTTCCGTCATCCCACTGCATCGGGGTACGTGAGTTATCGCGCCCGCTGCGGCTCAGGAACGCCAGTATTCTCTCTTCGCTCCAGCCCTGCTGGCGCAGCGCAACGGCGCGGTTACGGGCGGCGATATCGTTAAAGTCATCCAGGCTGGCAAACTGCGTATTGCTCATGCCCAGTTCCTGGCCCTGATAAATAAACGGCGTACCCTGCATCAGAAAATACAGAGCGGCAATCGCCGTGGCGCTCTCGCGCGCGAACTGCCGATCGTCGCCCCATGACGAAACCACGCGTGGAATATCATGATTTTCCACGTAGAGCGCGTTCCATCCCTTCCCTTCCAGCAGCGTTTGCCAGCGGGTGAAAATGCGCTTCAGGCCGGGCACGTCCAGCCCGCGGTCGGGCGTCAGGCGGTGAGCGCTTTCCCACAGCAGCACGTGTTCAAACTGGAAAATCATATTCAGGCGCTGACGCTGCTCGCCAACCCACTCCTCGCCCTGCTCCGCCGAGGCGCCGTTCATCTCGCCGACGGTCATAATGTCGTAGCGGTTAAGCACCTGCTCACACATCTCATCGACGTAATCCAGCAGGCCCGGATAGTTAAGATGCCGCTCGAACGACGGCACATAGCGCTGTCCGTTCGGGTTCGGCAGGTCGGTCAGGCCCGGCTCCTTTTTCATATGGCAAATGGCATCGATGCGGAAGCCGTCAATGCCTTTATCCAGCCACCAGCGCATCATGTCGTAGATCGCGCCGCGGACCTGCGGGTTTTCCCAGTTCAGGTCCGGCTGGCGGGCGGAAAACAGATGCAGGAAGTACTGCGCACGCTGCGGATCGTATTTCCACGCAGAGCCGTTAAAGATGCTCTCCCAGTTATTCGGTTCGGCGCCGTTTTTACCGTCGCGCCAGATGTACCAGTCGCGCTTTTCGCTGGCCGCTGACGTGCGCGACTCAATAAACCACGGATGCTCATCTGAAGTATGGTTGACCACCAGATCGAGGATCAGCCGCATACCGCGTGCGTGAACCGCCTCCAGCAGCCGGTCAAAATCGGCCATGGTGCCAAATTCGGCCATAATGTCCTGATAATCGCTGATATCGTAGCCATTATCGTCATTAGGCGAACGATACATGGGGCAGATCCAGATGACGTTAATGCCCAGCCACTGCAAATAGTCCAGCCGCTGGGTGATGCCGTTCAGGTCGCCAATGCCGTCACCGTTGCTGTCCATAAAGCTGCGTGGATAGATTTGATAGGCTACCGCCTCTTTCCACCAGCGCGCCGTTTTTACATCATGCATAACGTTTCCCTTCAGAATTAATGGGTTGCCGACGATGCCAAAAGGCGCTGGAAGGCGCGGCCCTGGCTGTCGAAGAGGTAGCAGCATTCCACCGGCAGGCCGACGCCAACGGTATCTCCCACCCGGATCGTGGAGCGCTCGGGATTGCGTACCACCCAGGGTTCACTCACGTTACCGTTATCCAGATAAAGGTAGGTTTCATTACCCATATGCTCAACAAACATCACTTCGCCCTGGTATTCACACTGCGCCAGGTTTCCACCGCGGATATGTTCCGGGCGAATACCGATATTGACGCTTTGCCCCTCGGCTTCGGGCGGCGTCGCGATGGGCAGCACCATCGATTTCCCGTTATCCAGCTCCACCACGCTCTGCCGTTCTCCGGCACGGCGCAGCACCGCCGGGATCAGATTCATTTTAGGTGAACCGATAAACTGGGCGACAAATTCGTTAGCCGGGCTATCGTACAGCTCCAGCGGCGTGCCCACCTGTTCAATCTTTCCCTGATTCAGCACGACGATGCGGTCGGCCAGCGTCATGGCCTCCACCTGATCGTGGGTGACATAAATAATGGTCGAACCCAGCCGCTTGTGCAGCGAGGCGACCTCCATCCGCATCTGCACGCGCAGCGAGGCATCGAGGTTAGAGAGCGGCTCATCGAACAAAAACAGCCGGGGTTCGCGCACAATCGCCCGGCCAATCGCCACGCGCTGGCGCTGGCCGCCGGAGAGATCCTTCGGTCGCCGCTCCAGCAGCGGCTCCAGCTGCAGGATACCGGCCGTTTCCTGCACTCTGCGCGCAATGTCATCCGCCGGATGGCCCGCCAGCTCCAGCGCGAAGGCCATATTTTTATACACGCTCATATGCGGATAGAGCGCATAGGACTGGAAGACCATGCCGATGCCGCGTTCTGCAGGACTGTCATCGTTGACGTAGCTGCCGTCGATGTACATGCCGCCGCCGCTGATCTCCTCCAGGCCGGCGATCATGCGCAGCAGCGTTGACTTACCGCAGCCGGAAGGCCCGACCACCACCACGAACTCGCCGCTGTTAATCTGAAGATCCAGTGACTTAATCACTTCCGCTTTGTTGCCGTAGCGTTTTTGCAGGTTTTTCAGCGTTAATTGCGCCATATTCTCTCCACTCAGCATTTGCGATGGGTAGACGGAGCGCCGCTGCGCCCCGTCCAGGGCTTATTTCAGGTAATCAAGCCACGGGCTTTGACGCGATATCATCACGTCCACCAGTTCCGGAATAGCGCGGCACTTGTCGTTGACTGAATCCACCAGCAGCGCCTGAATCACCAGGTCGCGCGAGCCGTTAAGGATCGCCTCTGCGGTCAGATCGTGGATACCAATCTGGTTGCACAGCAGGCCGGCGATACCTGACGGAACCTCAACCGCAATGCCATGCACCCCTTTACGGTCGATAATGGCCGGAACTTCTACCGCAATAAATTCCGGCAGCTGTTTGATAAAGCCCTTGTTGGGGATATTGACCGCGGCTTCTTCGTAGCCGGAATCGTTGATAATCCCCTCCATGATCGCCACCACCCGCTCTTTCATCTTCAGTTCAATCGACGGCTGAACGTGGCCGAGGTAGTTGCGGTAGAAGGTATAGAAGTCGAGGATACCCCGGTGGTCGCTGACCTCGCTGGCCCAGCGAATGTACTCGCCGAAGTGGCTGTCGCTGGTGATGGGCAGATAGTTAAACTTCTGCAAAATTTCCTTAAACAGCGTGCGGTCCGCCCACTCCCAGGCGCTGTCCCGGCCGCCCAGCGCGGCACGCTCGGTGGCGCCCTCCGTTTCCAGCACTTTCCCGTGGGTGCGGGTGTAGGCCAGGATGTCGCTGTAGCCCGGCAGGCGGGAGAAATAATCCGGCGCTTTGGCGCGGACATCGGCATAGGCATCCTCGCCGCTGTCCTTATAGCGTGCCTCCAGCAGCACGCTAAAGTGGTTTAACCCACCCGCCCGCAGGTTGAGATTGTCAAAGGAGGTACCCAGCATTTCCGGCAGATAGCGCTCCAGCGAGGCAATTTCGTGACACATGCCGACAAAATTCAGCTCCGGGAAGCGGCGGTGTACGGTGGTACAGATGCGGCTCATCGGGTTGGAGTAGTTAAATACCCAGGCCTGCGGGCAGATATCGGCAATATCGGCGCAGATATCCAGGATAGGCGGGATGATGCGCAGCGAATGGAACAGGCCGCCGGGGCCGCCGTTCTCACCGTACACCTGCTGAATGCCGTACTGCTGTGGGATTTGCCAGTCGAGATCCCACAGCGCGAAGCGATCGCCCACCTCAATGGAGATAATCACAAACTCCGCGCCGCGCAGGGCTTCCCGGCGGTCGGTGGTGGCGCTGATGATAAAGGGCAGGTCTTCGTGTGCAATAAAGTCACGCGCGGTTTTTTCCGTCACCGCCAGCGCGGCGGGATTAATATCAAGCAGCACGATCTCGCTGCCGTACAGCGTGGTGCTCTGGAAAATATCCCCGAGCGTGCCGTAGCCGAACTGCGCACTGCCCGCACCCACTAAAACGATTTTTGTAGCCATTTGCTTATCTCCTTGAGGTAAATCGACATTAGCCTTTAACTGCGCCGTTAGTTAATCCGCTGACGATGCGGCGCTGGAACAGCAGCACCAGCCCGACGATCGGCAGCGTGACGATGACCGAGGCCGCCATGATGGTGCCCCACGGAAGCTCATATTGAGAGGCACCCTGCAGCATGCCGATAGCGACGGGCACGGTGCGTTTGCTGCTGGAAATCACGAAGGTCAGCGCGAACATGAACTCATTCCATGCGCCGATAAACGCCAGCAGCCCGGTGGTGACCAGCGACGGCCCCATAATCGGCGCGAAAACGCGGGTAATAATGGTCCAGGTACTGGCACCGTCGACGATCGCCGCCTCTTCCAGCTCCACCGGGATGGCGCGCATAAAAGTGGTCAGCACCCAGACGGTAAACGGCAGTGAGAACGTGGTGTAAGAGAGCACCAGCGCGCCCAGCGAGTCGTACAGCCCCATAAAGCGCACCAGTTCGAACATGCCGGACAGCACCGCCACCTGCGGAAACATCGAAACGCAGAGGATGGTGAACAACAGGTATTTGCGGCCGCGAAAGCGGATCCGCGCCAGCGCAAACGCGGCGGTAATGGAAACCAGCAGGCACAGGCCCACCGTCAGGGTCGCCACCGTCATCGAGTTCAGCAGGCTGCGGGCAATGCCGCTTTCCATCAGCGCGTTCACGTAGTTGCCCCAGTTCAGCCCGTCCGGCAGATAGCTGACGCGGAACAGGTCTTTCCCTTCGCGCAGCGAGGTCACTACCGCGTAATAAAACGGGAACAGGCAGAAAATACTGGCCAGCGCCGCGCCGGAAAAAATCAGCGCCTTATGGCCCATTCGCTGCTGGTGACGGCTCAGTTTCATTTGTTCTCTCCGTTATTGAAGCGGCCTGCGGCCAGGAAGCAGGCGGCAATACCCGCGACCATCATGAACACCAGCACCGAGGCGGCAGAGCCGGAACCCATCTGCTGATAGCTGACCATCAGGTCGCGGGCATAGCCGGAAACTGATACCGTGGCTTCGCTGTTGGAGGTCAGGACGTAAATCAGGTCAAACACCCGCAGCGCATCCATCACGCGGAAAATCAGCGCGACAATCATCGCGGGCATAATCAGCGGCAGCGTGATGCGGCGAAAGCGCTGCCAGGCGTTAGCCCCGTCAACCCGGGCGGCCTCATACAGGTCGCCGGGGATCAGCTGCAGCGCGGCCAGCAGCATCAGCGCCATAAACGGCGTGGTTTTCCATACGTCGGCGATAATCACCGCCCACATCGACAGATGCGGTTCTGCCACCCAGGCCAGCGGCGTGCTGATAACGCCCAGCTTCAGCAGCAGATCGTTCACCACGCCGTACTGATCGTGAAACATCCAGCCCCACATCTTGGCGGAGACGATAGTGGGGATGGCCCAGGGAACCAGAATGGCGGTGCGCACCAGGCCCTGACCGCGAAACTTCTGATTCATCAGCAGCGCCAGCAGCATGCCAAACACCAGCTCCAGCGATACCGACAGCAGGCTGAAGTGCAGCGTATTGCCCACCGCCAGCCACCACTGCGGATCCGCCAGGATGCCGAAACGATGGCCGCCCCCGGCGAAGTCCAGATAGTTAGCGAAGCCGACGAAGCGATACTCGTCCGGCGTATCCAGCATTGCATCGGTAAAGCTGTAGAACAGCGTGCGTAACAGCGGCCATCCCGCGACCGTCGCCAGCAGCAGCATGGCGGGTGCCACCAGCAGCCAGGCCACGCGGCTGCGACGCTGCTGGTGATTCAGTTTGCTGCGTTTCGCCGAGGTTACCGCGTGCGGCTCCGGCGTTGCCGTCAGGGATAAGGAACGCGTTTCATCTTTCATCGTGCAGGCTCCGGTAGGTTTACAGGGCGATATCAGCGCCACTCTCTGGCTTTGATTCTTTCCAGCCGCTGTTGCAGACCAGCGACCGCCGTTGCGCCATCGCTGCTGCCGCGAAGCACGTTAAAGGTGGCGTTGTAGATGGCCCGGGAAACCTGGGCGTACTGTCGCTTGGTCTGGGTGGCCGGGCGCGGAATGGCTCTGGCGAAAATCTCCTTGAAGCTGGCCAGATAGGGCACCTGAGCCAGCACCTGCGGATCGTCATACAGCGCGGTGCGTGACGGCGGCCAGCCCATCAGCGTCAGTCCTTCGCGCTGTGATTTGGCATCGCTGACGATTTTCAGCAGTTCGAAGGCGGCATCAGGATTTTTGGTGTAGGCGCTGATTGCCCACTGCCAGCCGCCAAGCGTGCTGAGTGAACGGCCTTCATCGCCTGCGGGCAGCGGCATCAGCCCAACTTTGCCCTTGATTGCGCTGCTGCTGTCCTGAGTCAGAACCCAGGCATACAGCCAGTTGCGCATAAATAGCGCATCGCCGTTCTGGAATACCGCGCGTGACTCCTCTTCCATGTACCCCAGCGCGCCGCGCGGCACGATGGTGCCAATCCAGCCCGCGGCTTTGTCCAGCGCCTGCGCCGCCTGCGGGTTATTGATGGTGATCGCACCGTCCTGAGTAATGAAATCGCCGCCGCTCTGCGAAGCCACCCACTCCAGCGCATTGCAGGTCAGCCCCTCGTAGGATTTGCCCTGAAATACCAGGCCCCAGAAGTTTTGATGTCCGGCTTCGCGCTCCTGCTGCTGAATGCGCGCGCTGATGCGGGCCATCTCATCCCAGGTTTTTGGCGGCTGTTCGCCGTAGCGCTCAAGCAGATCTTTGCGGTAATAGAGCGCACCGGTATCCAGGAAGGCGGGAACGGCTTTGACCCGACCGTTAACGACATTGTTTTGCCAGGCCGAAGGGAAAAAATCGTCGCGCATGGTGCCGACGCGATCGGTGAGATCCAGCAGGTGCTTGTTCAGTACGCCAATCCAGACGGTATCCGCCTGAAACAGGTCGATGGCGCTGCTGTCTTTTGCCGCAAACAGCTGCTGAAACAGCGACAGTTTTTCATCGGAGGCGCGGGGGAGATCGATAAATTCCAGCCTGTGGCCGGTCTTCGCTTCAAAGCGCTGCTTAACGTCATTACAGAACTGGCGGCCTTCCCTGCTGGGAGGGCATTCCATGCGCAGGGTATCGGCCAGGGTAGGAGCGGATAGCAGCGCCGCCGCGCAGACAAGCAGGCTCGGAATCACTTTTCTCATGACGTCCTCTCAGTTAGCGGCCGGGTGCCGATACCGGACAAGCTAACGAAAGCGGATCATTGAAGGAAATCGATTTATTTGGCTATGCTATAGAAAATATCTATGTCACTTGCGGAAAATATGATCGTGGACAAAATTTTGCGTCAGTTTATCGAAGTCGCAACGTTTGGAAATGTGAGCCATGCGGCAAACAAACTTTGCCTGAGCCAGCCAACGTTGACCCATAACATGAAGAAACTGGAGGAGAATTTAGGCGTACAGCTGCTGGAACGCACCTCAACCGGGGTGAAGACCACGGAATTTGGTGAGCTGCTGCTGGAACAGGCCCAGATGATGCAGCGCATTTACGATAACACCCTGATTAAGCTGGCCTCGATAAAGGCCCGGCAGGGGCAAAGCCTGCGGATGGGGGCCGGGCATGCCTGGTGGTATATGTTCGTGCGCGACAGCTTTAACGCCTATCGCACCCTTCACCCGACGGTCAATATTCATATCGACCTCGGCAACCACCTGCGCCTGATGGATCTGCTGCTAGGGGGCGATATCGATCTGTTTGTGGGGCATGAAATTAAGGGGTTAAATCCGAAGGCGGGCATCAGTTTTCTGCCGCTGTTCAGCACCCGCGACAGTATGTTTGTCCGCGGCGGGCATCCGCTGCTGGGCAGGCCGGTGGAGGAGTACGAGCTGCTGGGTTATCCCTATGTTGAGCTGACGCCGGACGAGAGCCGCTACCAGCACATGATGGATGATATGCAGCCGAAAAGGCAGGCGCGTAATCGTCTGCACCTGGCGGAACGGGTGATCTGGTCCACCAGCTCAATGATGTCGGCGGTGGATATGATTAACGATTCCGACGCGATGATGCTCAGCTACCCCTCGTGCATGGCGGGGTATTTTGCCCAATATGGGCTTGAACCGCTGCAGCTGGCAGAAGAAAGCCAGCCGTGTACGGTCGGTATCTATCTGATGCGGGAAAAGGCCGATGCGCCCCAGGTGGTGCAAATGCAGGAACTTTTACATCAGTACCTTGGGCAGGTTCGCCACCTGGTCACCTAGCTACTTTTCGCCAACGAGCTCGACCAGCGCCTGATACAGCGGCCGCGACTGGCCTGGCCCCATCACCAGCTGGAATTCGGTAAGCTGCGGGGCGACGGTGACCTCCAGCAGCGCTCTGACCGCGGGCTGCTGCTCAATCGTCGGGCGATCTAACTGACCGTTATCATGCAGCCTCAGCCGGACGCGGCTGGCGCAGTAGCGTAACGCGGCGAGGTTATCCGCGCCGCCCAGTGCCGCCAGAACGGCGGTAGCAAGTCGTTGGTGTTCCATGATCTCTCCTGACCGGTGCCTGTGCTGTAGCAGCATAGTGTCAGGGAGGGGGCGAAGTGAAATCGATTTATTCCCGCCGGATATAGACAGTTTCTATACCCGGCGCTGGCCCGGCCGTTAGCGCGTCAGCTGCCAGCCTTTTTCACGCCACAGGGCGGGAAGCTGTGCCATATCGGTAAAGACGGTGACCAGCGGATGGTCGATAGCGGGGTTGTGCGCGTCCGCGCAGTAGTAAAACACCGGGATACCGGCGGCGATCCCGGCTCTGGCTCCGGCTTCGGAATCATCGACCAGGATGCAGTGCTCAATCGGGATACCCATCTGCTGTGCGGCATGATGCATCAGTTCCGGTTCGGGCTTCCAGTGCTGGATATCGTAGCCGCTGTAGAGGCGATCGTTGAAAAACGGCAGCATCCCGGTCAGGCCCAGCGAGTGCTGCATTTTCGGCACCGTGCCGTTGGACACTACGCACATCGGCACCTGGATGCTTTCCACCAGCGCGTTAGCCCCGGGGATCGCCTTCAGCTCCAGATCGAACAGTCGCGCTACTTCCGCTCGGTAGGCCGGTTCCAGCACCTCGACCGGCGTGGTCAGGCCGTGCTGTTCGCAGACATCGGCGACGATGTCATACAGCTTTACGCCTTTATATTTCTCGAACATCTCCTGCAGCGAAAGCGTGACGCCAAACTGCGCGAAGGTATTCACATAGCCCCGGGTACAGAGCACTTCGCTGTCGACCAGCGTTCCGTCACAATCAAAAAATACACACTCCACTGACATCTGTGCGTCCTTCAGGTTGGTTAATTTTTTCCCACTTTGCATAACTGTAACAGGATTGCGGTCGGGAAATGTCAATTACTGTTAACAGCCGGGATAACAGGGCGAAAACAGCGCAATCGGTTGCGAAAAAACCGGGTGATCCACATCGCAAAATGACAATTATGGGTTAGGATATCCACCGACTATTTTCTCCGCTCTGGAACCCCATAATGACTAATCCCGGTTTGTTACAACGGATTTTTAAACTGCAGGAGCATGGCACCACCGTTCGTACCGAGGTGATTGCCGGTTTCACCACGTTTCTGACGATGGTGTACATCGTTTTCGTTAACCCGCAGATCCTCGGCGTGGCCGGCATGGATACGCAGGCGGTGTTTGTCACCACCTGTCTGATTGCGGCCGGCGGCAGCATCCTGATGGGGCTGGTGGCCAACCTGCCGGTCGCGCTGGCACCGGCAATGGGCCTGAACGCCTTCTTTGCCTTTGTGGTGGTGGGTGCCATGGGTATCTCCTGGCAGGTGGGCATGGGGGCGATCTTCTGGGGCGCAACCGGTCTGCTGCTGCTGACCATTTTCCGCGTGCGTTACTGGATGATCTCGAATATCCCGGTCAGCCTGCGCGTGGGGATCACCGCCGGTATCGGGCTGTTTATCGCGATGATGGGGCTGAAAAACGCCGGGATCATCGTGCCGAACGAAGCCACGCTGGTCAGCGTGGGTAACCTTACCTCGCACAGCGTGCTGCTGGGGGCGCTGGGCTTCTTCATCATCGCAATTCTGGCATCCCGCAATATTCACGCGGCGGTGCTGGTTTCCATCGTGGTGACCACCGGGATTGGCCTGGCGATTGGCGACGTGAAATTCACCGGTATCTTCTCTGCCCCACCGCCGGTGACCTCCGTACTGGGCCAGGTGGATCTCGCCGGTTCGCTGAATATCGGCATGGCCGGGATTATTTTCTCCTTCATGCTGGTTAACCTGTTTGACTCCTCCGGCACGCTGATTGGCGTCACCGATAAAGCCGGTCTGACCGATGAGAAAGGCAAGTTCCCACGCATGAAGCAGGCGCTGTACGTTGACAGCATCAGCTCGGTCGCCGGTTCCTTTATCGGAACCTCCTCCGTTACCGCCTATATCGAAAGCTCCTCCGGCGTGTCCGTCGGTGGCCGCACGGGGCTGATGGCGGTGGTTACGGGTATCCTGTTCCTGCTGGTGATGTTCCTGTCGCCGCTGGCCGGTATGGTGCCCGCCTATGCGGCAGCCGGTGCGCTGATTTACGTCGGCGTGCTGATGACCTCCAGCCTTGCCCGCGTGAAGTGGGACGATTTGACCGAAGCCGTTCCGGCCTTTGTTACCGCGGCGATGATGCCGTTCAGCTTCTCGATTACCGAAGGGATTGCGCTGGGCTTTATCTCTTACTGCGTGATGAAACTGGGCACCGGCCGCTGGCGTGAAATCAGTCCGTGCGTGGTGGTCGTTGCGCTGCTGTTCGTGCTGAAGATTGTGTTTGTAGACGCGCACTAACCGCTGCGTTTGAGCATCAGGGTGGCCTTGCGCCACCCTGATATCAGGAATAGTCGTGCTGCTTCTCGGCGGGAAGGCTGGTTAAACGCAGTGCGCGTGGGCCCATATTCAACGAATAAACGTTAATACTCTGCAGTGAATTCCATCCTTCCGTATCGTCATATTCCCACAGCCGTAGCCGATCGGTTCCCGGAGAGAGCGCGCAGGACCATACCATCAGCGCCTCCACATCACAGATAGCCTGAATATCCGCCAGCGTGGAAGAGCGCAGCCTTCCCGAAGCGGGATGCAGGCGCAGGGCATCAAAACCGGTGTTACCTTCCCCGGTCATTTTCAAAATGCTTTGGCGGATAGTCCAGATCTGGGTACAGGCTTCTGATGGATCGTTCTGGGCATTGATCCAGGCTTTTTCACCGGAGGAGAAGGACTGCAGATGCTGCTCTAAAGTCTGACGGCTGTGCGCGCGAACAATTTCCATATCGAGTCCGGCCCGGCAGCCCTCTTCCGCCAGCAAAACACCCACCACACTCCCCGCATAGGCAATGCTGAAATCAGGCAGTTCGGGATCGGAAAAGCAGGGCCGACCGCTTTCCGTCAGGCGGATATCGGGAAGCTGGGGGATACCGTACACCCGCAGCATCAGTTCTGCCAGCAGCGTTCTGGCCGCCAGATAACGCCGACGCCGTCTCTCCGCAAGGCCGGCAGAATGCTCTACCAGCTGCAGCGGAAGTCGGTGAACCTGCGCTTTCGTATGGACAAGAGTCCATCGTGCAAAATGACTTGCCATCTGTCACTCCATGAAAATGGTCGGGTAATCATCACTGCTATTGTAAGAATAATCCTACGATTTTTCACCCGTGAATCCCTCAGCGGGCCGAAATTCGGATTAATATTATTTTCCTTGTGGTTAAATCGAGCAGAACAATACGTAATAGCAAAACTACCGGACAATCATCGCTTTTAATGCCATTAACACAGTGCAAACACCAGTCACCCGCTAAATAACGCGCTTCGCACGCTATATCATACCGTTAATTATGCATGCTGCATTTGCAGCATCAGAACAACATTTGTGCTGCAAATGAAACACATTTAGTCATTGAATATCAATCTAATTAACTGAAGTAAAAGGAAAATTACCTTTAACAATATTGGCACACATTCTGCTTATGTTTTTATAACTTAAGTGATGGTTTATTAAATTATAAATCGCAAATGGTTATATGAAAAAGTGGCAATACCCTTTGCGCCACTCGACCAGGAGAGAATGATGTCGTTATCTGAACTCACCCCAACCTCGCTGGCGGCGCTCCGGCATTCGCTGCCTTTGGCACCGATTGCTCAAACGGCCGGATCCGTAAAACCGGGCGCATCTCTACGGCTTTCCGGCATTTCGCTCTCTTTCGGTGGGGTTAATGCCTTAAGCGACGTCTCGCTGGTGGCGGAACCTTCAACGCTGCTGGCGATTATTGGCCCGAACGGCGCGGGAAAAAGCACGCTGCTGAACGTGATCTCCGGCATTTACCGGCCAGACGGGGGCGAGATAGTGCTCGACGATCGCCGCTATCGTGCAATGCGCCCCGGGCAGCTGGCCGGGGCCGGTGTTGCGCGTACTTTTCAAAACCTGGCGCTGTTTCACGGCCTTTCAGTGCGGGACAACGTCCTGCAGGGGCTGGCTTACAGTCGGAAAACGTCGCTGTTAAGTGAGATGTTTGGCCTGCCGCGCGCGCGGCATGAAACGGCAGCTCAGCATCAGCAGGCGAACGCGGTCATCAATTTCTTTGGTCTGGATGCGGTCGCGTCCAGTCTGACCTCCAGCCTGTCCTACGGTATGCAAAAGCGCGTTGAGCTGGCGAGAGCGCTGGTTGCCCGCCCCCGCCTGCTGCTGCTCGACGAACCCATGGCGGGGATGACGCGAGCGGATAAGCAGCAGCTTAGCGATCTTATCCACGAGATACGCCGCCATTTCGGCACCACCATTTTGCTGATCGAGCACGATATTGCGGTGGTGATGAGCCTGTCCGACCGCGTTGTGGTGCTGGAGTACGGGCGTAATATCGCCACGGGAACCCCGGATGAGATCCGGCAAAACCCGGCGGTGATTGCCGCCTATCTTGGTTCAGCGGCGGAAACCGCCGCGCCGGGGGCCAGAGGATGAATATTGACTGGCTGTTCCTGATTGAGGTCAGCGTTGGCGGTCTGCTGTCGGGCGTGATGTATTCGCTGGTCGCGCTGGGCTTTGTGCTGGTTTACAAAAGCTCCGGCGTCTTCAACTTTGCTCAGGGCGCGATGCTGCTGTTCTCCGCCCTCACCTTCGTTTGCCTGATCGAACGCGGCTGGTCGGTGTGGGCGGTGCTTCCCGTCACCCTGGCCGCCATCTCGCTGCTGGGCATGCTGATCGAGTTCTCCGTGCTGCGGCCGCTGGTGAATCAGCCGCCGATCGTGCTGTTTGTCGCCACGCTGGGCGTGTCTTACATCATCGAAGGCGCCGCACAGCTGCTGTGGGGAACGCAGGTTCACGCGCTGGATCTGGGTATCGACGATACGCCGTTTGAGGTCGGCGGCGTGCTGATCAGCCAGTTCGATCTGTTTGCCGCCGGGGTTGCCGGGCTGATGGTGCTGCTGCTGAGCCTGTTCTTTCGCTATACGCACACCGGTCTGGCATTTCGCGCGGTGGCGGACGACACCTTCGCCGGGCTGGCGGTGGGCCTGAATATCGGCCGCCTGTGGGCGGTGGTCTGGGCGGCCGCAGGGATGGTCGCGCTGGTCGCCGGGCTGCTCTGGGGCGCACGTCTGGGGGTGCAGTTCTCCCTGTCCCTGGTGGTGCTGAAGGCGCTGCCGGTACTGGTGCTCGGCGGGTTTGATTCGGTGGCCGGAGCGATCGTGGCCGGGCTGCTGGTCGGGCTGATCGAAAAGCTGGGATCGGTGTATCTCGGCCCGCTGCTGGGCGGCGGGATTGATAGCTGGATCGCCTACGCCGTGGCGCTGCTGTTCCTGCTGATTCGTCCTGCGGGCCTGTTTGGTTCCCACCGTTTATCGAGGCTGTAACCATGACGACGCTCTCACCGGCTACCCACCGTGTCCTGCCACGCCTGAACGCGGGAGGGATTATTCTGCCCGCCGTGGCGTTTATTCTGCTGCCGCTGGTCGGTAACGAATACCTGTTTGATGCGGTGCTGACGCCGTTTCTGACGCTGTCGCTGGCGGCGCTGGGGCTGAATGTCCTGGCGGGCTATACCGGACAGATCTCCCTCGGCAGCGCCGCGTTTATGGCAGTGGGTGCCTATGCCGCGCTGAACCTGATTGGTCGTCTGGATCTGCCGCTGCCGCTGGTTTTACTGCTGGCGGGGGGGATCAGTGCGCTGCTGGGGCTGCTTTTCGGCCTGCCGAGCCTGCGGCTCAGCAGCTTTTATCTGGCGATTTCTACGCTGGCGACGCAGTTTTTTGTTCAGTGGGCGATGAACAATTTCAGCTGGTTTTCCCTGAACAGCGCGTCCGGCGTGGTATCGGTGGCACCGCTGCATCTGGGGGCGTGGATCGTCGACAGCTCGGAACGCCGCTATCTGTTTACCCTGACGGTGGTCAGCCTGCTGACCTGGCTGGTCTGGCGGCTGGTTAACAGCTCGGCCGGCCGCAACTTTATCGCCGTGCGCGATAATCCGCTGGCGGCCCGCGTGACGGGCGTACCGGTATTACGTACCCGGATGATTGCCTTCGGCTTCTCTTCTTTCATTATCGGCATCGCCGGCGTGCTGTGGTCCTTCACCTATCTGCGCAACGTTGAACCGGCGGGTTTTAATCTGGATCGCTCATTCCAGCTGCTGTTCATCATCATCATCGGTGGATTAGGCACGGTTCGGGGCGCGTTTCTTGGTGCGGCGCTGCTGACGCTGTTCCCACTGCTGCTCTCGCGGCTCGGGGGATGGCTGTTTGGCCAGCAGGTGGATTCCGGCGTGCTGGAGCTGGTGCAGAACATCATCGTCGGCGTTTTGCTGATCGGGTTCCTGATTGCCGAGCCGAAAGGGCTGGCGGCGCTGACGCAGCGGATAGCGTCGTCCCTCACTTCGCGGAGAACACACCATGACTGACCGTAACGCGCTGCTGACGGTGTCGCACCTCAGTGCCCGCTATCAGCGCCATATCGTGGCGCTGGACGATATTTCTCTCACCGTCGGCGAAGGCGAAATTGTGGCGCTGCTCGGGCGCAACGGCGCGGGGAAATCTACCGCCCTGCAGGCGATCTCGCACCTGCTGCCCGCCCGCCGCGGTGAGGTCAGCGCGGGCCGCGTGCTGTGGCGCGGCGCGGATATTACCGCCGAAGCCCCGCACCGTCTGGTGAAGCGCGGCATTGTCCCGGTGCTGGAAGGGCGACACTGCTTCATTTCGCTCACCGTGGAAGAAAACCTGATCGCTGGCGCGCTGGCACGTTCGGCCTCCCGGGCGGAGATACGCCAGGGGCTGGAAGAGGTTTATCAGATTTTCCCGCGGCTGAGGGACAAACGCCAGCTGGCCGCCGGGCTGGCCTCCGGCGGCGAGCAGCAGATGGCGGCTATCGGTCGTGCACTGATGGCGAAGCCCCAGCTGCTGCTGCTGGACGAACCCTCAATGGGGCTGGCACCGCTGATTGTTGAAGAAATTTTCGCGGTGCTGACCCGCCTTAACCAGCAGCAAAAGCTATCGATTCTGGTCGCGGAACAGAATTCCACCGTGGCTTTGCGCCATGCCCATCGTGCCTACGTGCTGGATACGGGCAGCGTGGCGCTTTCCGGCGATGCGCAGGCGCTGAGCCAGCAGGAAGACGTACAGAGAATTTATCTGGGATTTGCAGCATAACCTTTATACAGGAGAAGACCGATGAGTACGCTTCAGACCGAAAACGCAGTAACCACATCTCAACAACACCGCCCCGATACGGCCCCGCAGGGCGTGCCCGGCTATCCGCGTCCGGCGCAGCCCGCGCATATTATCCAGAGCGATGAAGAGGCGATCCGCGTGGCTACCGAACTGGCCGCGCAGTTTGTTCTCACCGCCGCCGAGCGCGATCGCGACCGCATCCTGCCGATTACCGAGCTGGACGCGTTTTCCCAGAGCGGGCTGTGGTCGATCAACGTGCCGAAGCGCTTTGGCGGCCCGGAAGTTTCCTACGCTACGCTGGCGAAGGTGGTGCAGATCATTGCCGCCGCCGATCCGTCCATTTCGCAGATCTCCCAAAACCATCTGGGCGTGGTGGCGGCGATCCGCACGGTCAGCGATGAAGCACAGCAGCGCGAACTGTTTGCTCAGGTGCTCAGCGGCGTGCGCTTCGGCAATGCTTTCTCTGAGTTCGGCAGCAAGCGCGCGGCGGATTTCGAAACCCGCTTCGTTGATGACGGCGATCATGTGCGGGTGAGCGGCAAAAAATTCTACTCCAGCGGCGCGCTGCTGGCGCATCTGGTACCGATTGTGGCGCTGGATGACCAGGGACGGGCGTGGTACGCCATTGCCGACCGCGATGCCCCGGGTCTGACGGTGATCGACGACTGGTCCGCCTTCGGTCAGCGCACCACCGCCAGCGGCACCGTGCTGCTGGATAACGTGCGGGTGCCGAAAACCCATCTGGTTCCCGGCTATAAAGGTTATGAAGCCCCCAGCGCCGACGGCGCGATTTTCCAGATCGTGCAGGTGGCGATTGATTCCGGCATCGCCGAAGCGGCCATCAACGAAACCATCCGCTTCGTGCGCGAGAAATCGCGTCCGTGGGTGGACAGCGGGCTGGATCGCGCGTCCGACGATCCTTATACCATTCAGCGCGTGGGCGATCTGACCCTGCGGCTGCACGCCGCCGAGGCGCTGCAGGAAAAAGCGGGTCTGTGGATCGACCGCGCGGTAGCCGAGCCCACGGCGGAGAACGTGGCAAAAGCGCAGATTGCCGTGGCGGAAGCCAAGGTGCTGAGCACCGAGATCGCCATCGAGGCAACCAACCGCCTGTTCGAACTGGCGGGAACTCGTTCCACCCTCGCCGAGCACAACCTCGACCGCCACTGGCGTAACGCCCGTACCCACACGCTGCACGATCCGGTGCGCTGGAAGTACGCGATCCTCGGCAACTATGCGCTGAACGGGGTCAATCCCCCGCTGCACGCCTGGAGCTGATGGTTTCGCCGGACAAAAATAATTCGACTCATAACAGGGCATGAAAATGATAAAAATGAAGGTGATATCGCTTACCCGGCTTCTCGTCGGGGTTACGCTGCTGCTGGCGCAGCTCTCGCTCAGCGCCAGGGCGGATGAACAGTATTTCCCGCTACAGAGCTATCGCGTCGGCCCCTATGCCGCCGCCGGCAGCGGCTTCTTCGGCGGGTTTATTGACTACTTACAGCTGATCAATCAGCGTGACGGCGGAGTTAACGGCGTTAAGCTTACCTGGGACGAGTGTGAAACCCAGTACGAAGTGGAGCGCGGCGTGGAGTGCTATAAGCGGCAGAAAAGTCGCCCCGGTGTTGCCGCGTGGAACCCGCTTTCGGTGGGCATTGCCTATGCGATGATCGATGACGTCACCCGCGATAAAACGCCGCTGATTACCATCGATCATGGCCGCACCGACTCGACCGACGGCCGCGTCTTCCCGTATGTTTTCCCGCTGCTGCTTAACCCGTACAGCGAAACGTCGGGGATCATCAAATTTATCGGCACCCGTCTGGGCGGTCTGGACAAGCTGCAGGGTAAAAAAATTGTCGTGCTGTACCACGGTTCGCCGTATGGCAAGGAAACCATCCCGATCTTCGAGCTGCTGGCGAAAAAATACGGCTTTGAAGTACAGCAGATTGAAGTGCCGCACCCGGGCAATGAACAGCAGTCGCAGTGGCTGACCATTCGCCGGGCAAAACCGGATTATGTGGTGCTGCGCGGCTTTGGCGTGATGAACCCGGTGGCGCTGAAAACCGCGCAGAAGGTCGGTTATCCGGCGGACCATATTATCGGTAACGTCTGGTCTAACTCAGAAGAGGACGTGATCCCGGCGGGTAACGCAGCGAAGGGTTATATTGCGCTGACCACCCAGGCATCCGGCTCGGTGTATCCGGTGGTCAAAGAGATTATTGATAAGGTGTACGGTGCCGGTAAGGGCAATCTGCAGGATCGGAAACGCATCGGCAGCGTCTATCATAACCTCGGCATTGTTAACGGCATTCTGAACGTTGAGGCTATCCGCATCGCGCAGCAGAAGTTTGGCCACCGCACGCTGACCGGCGACGAAATCCGCTGGGGCTTCGAGCATCTGCAGCTTGACGCTGCCCGCGTGGAAGCGCTGGGCGCGAAAGGCCTGTTCCACTCGATTAACGTGACCTGTGAGGACCACGAAGGCCAGGGCCGCGTAACCTTCCAGCAGTGGGACGGCAGCCAGTGGAAAGTGATAAGCGACTGGATTTCACCGGACTGGGCGCTGCTGCGGCCAATCATTGAGAAATCCGCCAGCGCTTACGCGAAGGAAAATAATATTACGCCGCGTAACTGCCAGGCTGAACAGTAATTATTGAGGAAACCCTGCATTAACAGTCCGTTAATGCAGGTCAGTAAATGCTCACTTAATGGCTGGCTTGTGACCGTTACTTACCAATACAGAAGCTGGAGAAAATCCTTCCCAGCAGGTCGTCGGAGCTGAATTCTCCGGTGATTTCACTCAGACTTTGCTGCGCCAGGCGCAGCTCTTCCGCCAGCAGTTCACCGGCCCAGGCTCCCAGTAATTGATGTTTGCCCTGCTGCAAATGCTCTGCCGCCAGTTCCAGAGCCTGAAGATGTCGGCGACGGGCCAGGAATCCCCCTTCCATATTGCCCGAGAAGCCCATGCTGGCCTTCAGATGCTCGCGCAGCACGTCCACGCCTTCGCCGGTGCGGGCGGAAAGGCGAATAAGTGAGTGACCGTTTACTTCCGTAATGCCCAGCGTTTCACCGGTCATATCGGCTTTATTACGCACCACGGTGATCGGCAGCGCTTCAGGCAGGCGGGCAATAAAGTCCGGCCAGATCTCCGCAGGCCCGGTTGCGCCGGTGGTGGTGCCGTCGACCATAAACAGCACGCGGTCGGCCTGTTCGATCTCTTTCCAGGCACGTTCAATGCCGATGCGTTCCACTTCGTCGCTGGCTTCACGCAGGCCCGCGGTATCAATGATATGCAGCGGCATGCCGTCGATATGAATATGCTCGCGCAGTACGTCACGCGTGGTGCCGGCAATATCGGTGACGATGGCGGCATCGCGCCCGGCCAGCGCGTTGAGCAGGCTGGATTTACCGGCGTTGGGGCGCCCGGCGATCACCACCTTCATGCCTTCGCGCAGCAGGCTGCCCTGGCGCGCTTCGGCACGGACGCCGTCGAGATCGGCAATCACCCTGTGCAGCAGCGCTTCAATTTTGCCGTCGGAGAGGAAGTCGATCTCCTCATCCGGGAAGTCGATGGCCGCTTCCACGTAGATCCGCAGGTGAGTAAGTGCTTCCACAAGGTTGTTAACGCGGGTGGAGAAAACGCCCTGCAGCGAGTTAACGGCCGAGCGCGCCGCCTGCTCGGAGCTGGCGTCAATCAGATCGGCAATCGCTTCCGCCTGGGCCAGGTCCAGCTTGTCGTTGAGGAAGGCGCGCTCGGAGAACTCGCCCGGGTTGGCGATGCGCAGTCCGGGCAGCGCCACGATGCGCTTCAGCAGCAGATCGAGGATCACCGGACCCCCGTGGCCCTGCAGCTCCAGCACGTCTTCGCCGGTAAAAGAGTTAGGGCCGGGGAACCACAGCGCGATACCCTGATCGAGGGTGCTGCCGTCGGCGTCGCGGAACGGCAGATAGTCGGCGTAGCGCGGCTTGGGCAGCTTGCCCAGCAGCAGCTGTGCTACCTCCGCCGCTCTGCTACCGGAAACGCGCAGAATCCCTACGCCGCCGCGTCCTGGCGGCGTCGCCTGGGCAACAATCGTATCGCTATGGCTCATGGTTAACTCTCTTTTGATACAAAAAAATAAGGCGGTCTGAATGACCGCCTTAGTGTAAACAGTGCGCACGTTGTTAGCACGCGGCAGCCGTAAAAAGGTGCCGCGAGTTTTTACTCTTACGCTTTCTTCTTGTCGCGGCTGTGCAGGCCACGTTTTTCCAGGCCGCGATAAATCAGCTGCTGCTGGATAATGGTCACCAGGTTACTGACGATGTAGTACAGCACCAGACCGGAAGGGAACCACAGGAAGAAGACGGTGAAGATGACCGGCATAAAGGTCATGATCTTCTGCTGCATCGGGTCGGTCACGGTGGTCGGCGACATCTTCTGGATGAAGAACATCGTGATACCCATCAGGATCGGCAGGATGTAGTACGGGTCCTGCGCTGACAGATCGTGGATCCACAGGGCGAACGGCGCGTGGCGCAGTTCAACCGAGCCCATCAGCATGTAGTACAGCGCCAGGAAGATAGGCATCTGGATAACCAGAGGCAGACAGCCGCCCAGCGGGTTCACTTTCTCAGACTTATACAGCGCCATCATTTCCTGACTCATGCGCTGTTTGTCATCGCCTAAACGCTCACGCATCGCCTGAATCTTAGGCTGCAGCATGCGCATTTTCGCCATGGAGGTGTACTGCGCCTTGGTCAGCGGGTACATGATGCCACGAACGATAAAGGTGATAACGATAATCGAGAAGCCCCAGTTACCGATAAAGCTGTGCAGGAACTTCAGCAGCTTAAACAGCGGCTGAGAGATAAACCACAGCCAGCCATAGTCCACGGTCAGGTCAAGGTGTGGCGCAAGCGCCGCCATTTTGTCCTGAATTTCCGGGCCAACCCACAGGGTCGCTTTCAGATCCTGCTGAGAACCTGCGGCGATAGTCACCGGTGCAGATTTGAAGCCGACTGCCGCAATACCGTTACCCAGGTTGCTGGTGTAAAGGGTGTTGCTGCCCGCCGTTTGCGGTACCCATGCGGTGGCGAAATACTGCTGCAGCATCGCCACCCAACCATTGGTGGTGGTAGTGCTGAGGTTTTCGTTCTCGCTGATTTTGTCGAATTTATACTTCTCGTAGTTGGTCTCACTGCTGGAGTAAGCCGCACCACGGAAGGTGTGCAACGCAAAGTTATTGCTGCCGGTATCACGATGCTTAGGCAGATCGATGGTCTGCTTCAGCTGACCAAACATCGACACTTCCAGCGGCTGCTGGGTGGCGTTGTTGATCTGATAGTCCACGCCAACGGCGTATTCACCGCGCTTCAGCACAAAGGTCTTGGTGTAGACCGCGCCGTTTTCAGCGGTATAGGTCAGCGGGATACGCAGTTCGCCCTGGCCGTCGGCCAGCTCGAAGCTATCCTGAGTGGTGGTATAAAGAGGACGACCGCCGTTTGCCGGGTTGTCCGGGCCGTTACGACCGGTCAGGCCGCTCTGTGCCTGATAGAGGAATTCAGGGGTGTTTTCCAGCAACAGGAAAGGCTTATCGGAACCCAGTGAGTCCGGATAGGTCAGCAGCTGCGCCTGGTCAATATCACCACCGCGAGTATTAATGCTTAAAGACAGGACATCGGTCTTAACGGTGATCGTTTTGCCCTGGCCGCTGGCAGGGACACCCTGGTTAGCGACATCACCCGCTGCTGTCGTGGTCTGCGTGGTCTGAGTCTGCAATGGCTGAGGATTATTATCCGTCTGCCAGGCTTGCCAGATCATAAAAGACACGAACAGAAAAGCGATGAGAAAGAGATTGCGTTGCGAATCCATCGTTAATGTTCTCTGGTATCAATGGTTGTTTGGCGGTACCGGATCGTCGCCACCTGGGTTCAAAGGATGGCATTTTAATATGCGTCTCATCGTCAACCAACTCCCTTTTATCACGCCAAACCTGCGCAATGCCTCAATTCCGTATTGCGAGCAGGTAGGATGAAATCGGCAATGAGGTCCTAATAGCGGGCTGATTACGCGTTGATAGACGCGAATCAGCCCGATCAGGAACCGCGAGCCAGGCGACAATGGCGACGCCATAATTTCTCCAACGCTTCCGTCAAAGCCTTATTATCAAGGTCAGCAACCCCTTTCTTCGCCACAATAACAAAATCCATTGCGGGAAGTTCATGCTGACGCAGGCGAAAGCTTTCTCGGGTCAATCGCTTGATCCGATTGCGTTCATGCGCGCGTTTAACATGTTTTTTTGCGACGGTCAGACCGATGCGGGGATGCCCCAGCGTGTTCAGGCGGCCGAGAATGGTGATTTGCGGCGTGCCAGCCCGTTGTGGCTGCTGGAAGACGAAAGTGAAATGAGTGGGAGTTAACAAACGTAACTCCCTGGGAAATGCGAGCTTAACCACTCAGCGGTTAGCTTTTATTACTTAGAAACGGTCAGACGAGAACGGCCTTTAGCACGACGACGTGCCAGAACCTGACGACCATTTTTATTTGCCATACGAGCACGGAAACCGTGTGAACGGTTACGCTTCAGTACGGACGGTTGAAAAGTGCGTTTCATGGCGATTTCTACCTAAACTTGAATAATTTCACTTAGTGACGCGTTAACTGGCCCGAAAAACCGACCGACGCCTCAGTGTATCTTTAATAAAGAGGCGGGATTGTAATAATTGTACAGTCCAGAGTCAATTTACTTCGCGTGAAAACCGCGCCCTGATTGCCCGTTTTGACCCGCAAAAACAGCCATAAGGGCCACGGCGCAGCACGCCGGGGCAAGAATTATACGGCCTCTAATAAAAAGCGCAAGGATCGTGCAGGATCATCTCGCGATCCCGTTACATCAAATTTGCGGCAATAACGTGATGGCACCATTAAATTTCACTGAATGCAGACGATCCTGAATGTCTTTTGCGCAGGGTGGCGTAAACTAATCTGCGTTGTATGCGCCTGTGGATAAATTGGATCAAAACTGTGTAGAAAGTGAAGATCTCTGCGGCGGTTTACGCTATGATCCGCCGTTCCGCTAACGATCCTCCGGGTCGTCTTGCTAACCGCATGCTTCCAGGATGCCGGGCTAGAGTGGAGTAACCGTAGATAACGGTTCGCATGCGTCTCATCGGCATGCGTCAACAATGATGAAATTATCGCTTCAGCGCCCTTATTATTTCTTATCGAATTTTTTTTCGAGTGGAGTCCGCCGTGTCACTTACGCTTTGGCAACAGTGTCTTGCCCGTTTGCAGGATGAGCTACCTGCCACCGAATTCAGCATGTGGATACGCCCCTTGCAGGCCGAACTGAATGACAACACGCTGGCATTATACGCACCAAATCGGTTTGTACTCGACTGGGTTCGGGATAAATACCTGAATAATATCAATGCACTGCTGAATGACTTCTGCGGGCCAAACGTTCCGCTGCTGCGATTTGAAGTCGGCAGCAAACCGGTGGCGCAGCCCGTCAGCCAGCCGGTGATGGCCAGCGCACAGGCGAGTGCGCCGGGTTTCGGCAGCCGTGCGGCACCGGTTCGCCCAAGCTGGGACAGCCTGCCTGCGCCGGCGGAGCTGTCTTACCGCTCGAACGTGAATACCAAGCACAACTTTGACAACTTCGTTGAGGGTAAATCTAACCAGCTGGCGCGCGCGGCGGCGCGTCAGGTGGCCGATAACCCGGGCGGTGCCTACAATCCGTTGTTTCTGTATGGCGGTACGGGCCTCGGTAAAACGCACCTGCTGCATGCGGTAGGCAACGGCATAATGGCGCGCAAGCCCAATGCGAAAGTGGTATATATGCACTCCGAGCGTTTCGTACAGGACATGGTAAAAGCCTTACAAAATAACGCTATTGAAGAATTTAAACGCTATTACCGTTCCGTTGATGCGCTGCTGATCGATGATATTCAGTTCTTTGCCAATAAAGAGCGCTCGCAGGAAGAGTTCTTCCATACCTTTAATGCGCTGCTGGAAGGTAATCAGCAGATCATTTTGACCTCGGATCGCTATCCGAAAGAGATCAACGGGGTAGAAGATCGTCTTAAATCCCGCTTTGGCTGGGGCCTGACGGTGGCGATCGAGCCGCCTGAGCTGGAAACCCGCGTGGCGATCCTGATGAAAAAAGCGGATGAGAATGACATCCGCCTGCCGGGTGAAGTGGCGTTCTTTATTGCCAAGCGCCTGCGTTCTAACGTCCGCGAGCTGGAAGGGGCGCTGAACCGCGTCATTGCCAACGCCAACTTTACCGGCCGGGCGATTACCATCGATTTCGTTCGCGAAGCGCTGCGCGATCTGCTGGCACTGCAGGAAAAGCTGGTCACTATCGACAACATTCAAAAGACGGTTGCCGAATATTATAAAATTAAAGTGGCCGATCTGCTGTCGAAGCGGCGATCCCGCTCCGTAGCCCGTCCGCGCCAGATGGCGATGGCGATGGCGAAAGAGCTGACCAACCACAGTCTGCCGGAAATCGGCGACGCTTTCGGGGGTCGTGACCATACCACCGTGCTACATGCCTGCCGTAAAATCGAGCAGCTGCGTGAAGAGAGTCACGACATTAAAGAAGATTTCTCAAATCTAATCAGAACATTATCTTCCTGACTATGAAATTTATTGTAGAACGTGAGCGTTTGCTTAAGCCATTACAGCAGGTCAGCAGCCCGTTGGGCGGCCGCCCTACTCTGCCGATCCTGGGTAACCTGCTGCTGCAGGTAGATGAAGGCACCCTGCGGCTGACCGGTACCGATTTAGAGATGGAAATGGTCGCGCGCGTGGCGCTGACCCAGGACCATCAGCCGGGCGCCACCACGGTCCCGGCCCGTAAATTCTTTGATATCTGCCGTGGCCTGCCCGAAGGCGCGGAGATCACCGTGATTCTGGAAGGTGACAGAATGCTGGTGCGCTCCGGCCGCAGCCGGTTCTCGCTTTCCACCCTGCCCGCCAGCGACTTCCCGAACCTGGACGACTGGCAGATCGATGTGGAATTCACCCTGCCGCAGGCAACCATGAAGCGCCTGATCGAAGCCACGCAGTTTTCGATGGCGCATCAGGACGTCCGCTACTACCTGAACGGTATGCTGTTTGAAACCGAAGGCGAAGAGCTGCGCACCGTGGCCACCGACGGCCACCGTCTGGCGGTCTGCTCAATGCCGGTGGGGCAGTCTCTGCCTAACCATTCGGTGATAGTGCCGCGTAAAGGGGTGATTGAGCTGGTCCGCCTGCTCGACGGCGGCGATACGCCATTGCAGGTACAGATCGGCAGCAATAATATCCGCGCGCACGTTGGCGACTTCATCTTCACGTCGAAGCTGGTTGACGGTCGTTTCCCGGATTATCGCCGCGTATTGCCGAAAAACCCGGACAAAACCCTCGACGCCAGCTGCGATCTGCTTAAGCAGGCATTTTCCCGCGCGGCCATTCTTTCCAACGAGAAGTTCCGCGGCGTGCGGCTGTATATCAGCGAAAATCAGCTGAAAATCACCGCTAATAACCCGGAGCAGGAAGAAGCGGAAGAGATTCTGGATGTCAGCTATGGCGGCACCGATCTCGAAATCGGCTTCAACGTCAGCTACGTACTGGACGTGCTGAACGCGCTCAAGTGTGAAAACGTGCGTCTGCTGCTGACCGACTCGGTTTCCAGCGTGCAGATTGAAGATGCAGCGAGCCAGAGTGCGGCCTACGTTGTTATGCCGATGAGATTATAGACAATATCGGCCTGGCTTACTTGCCATTCTGGTCCCGGGCAGTGCTCGCACTTGGTCACATACTTCAGTATGCTCCCAAGTTCTGTGCGCTGGCCGTAACCAGACTGGCTGCGCCGCCGACGGCCTGGATCGCATATGTCAGGTAAAATCCCCTTCACGCTGGATTCATTATGGCTTTAACCCGCCTGCTTATTAAAGATTTTCGCAATATCGAAAATGCGGATCTGACGCTGGCCCCGGGGTTTAACTTCCTTGTTGGCCCCAACGGCAGCGGCAAAACCAGCGTGCTGGAAGCGATCTATACCCTTGGCCACGGGCGAGCGTTTCGCAGCCTGCAGGCCGGTCGGGTGATCCGCCATGACCAGGATGCTTTTGTGCTGCACGGCCGTATCGGCGGTGCTGAACGTGAGATCTCGGTCGGTCTGACTAAAAATCGTGCCGGTGACAGCAAAGTCCGTATTGACGGTAGCGACGGCCACAAAGTCGCCGAGCTGGCGCAGATGCTGCCGATGCAGCTGATCACGCCGGAGGGTTTTACCCTGCTGAACGGCGGACCGAAATTTCGCCGTGCGTACATTGACTGGGGCTGCTTCCACAACGAGCCGGGCTTTTTTAACGCCTGGAACAATCTGCGCAGGCTGTTAAAGCAGCGCAACGCCGCGCTGCGTCAGGTGACGCGCTACCAGCAGATCCAGGCATGGGATCGCGAACTGGCACCGCTGGCCGAACAGATAAGCGCCTGGCGTGCGGCCTACAGCGAAGCGATCGCCGCCGATATTAATACGACCTGCGCGCAGTTTTTACCCGAATTTGAGCTGAGTTTCTCTTTCCAGCGCGGCTGGGATAAAGAGAGCGACTACGCGGAACTGCTTGAACGTCAGTTTGAGCGGGATCGCGCACTGACCTATACCGCCAGCGGCCCGCACAAAGCGGATTTTCGCATTCGTGCCGAAGGGACGCCGGTGGAAGATTTACTGTCTCGCGGCCAGCTAAAGCTGCTGATGTGCGCCCTGAGGCTGGCGCAGGGTGAGTTTCTCACCCGACAGAGCGGGCGTCGTTGCCTGTATCTGATAGATGATTTTGCCTCTGAGCTGGATGAAACGCGTCGACAGCTGCTGGCGTCGCGTCTGAAAGCCACTCAGGCCCAGGTTTTCGTCAGTGCCATCGGCACTGAACATGTGTTCGATATGGCTGACGAAAAGGGCAAGATGTTCCACGTGGAACAGGGTAAAATAGCGGTTCAACCTGAAGATTAAATGAGCGAGAAACGTTGATGTCGAATTCTTATGACTCCTCAAGTATTAAGGTCCTGAAAGGACTTGATGCTGTACGCAAGCGCCCTGGTATGTATATCGGCGATACGGATGACGGTACCGGTCTGCATCACATGGTCTTCGAGGTCGTGGATAACGCCATTGACGAAGCACTCGCCGGCTACTGCTCTGATATTGTTGTTACCATTCATGCCGATAACTCTGTTTCCGTGCAGGATGATGGCCGTGGGATCCCGACCGGTATTCACCCGGAAGAAGGGGTTTCCGCTGCCGAAGTAATCATGACCGTGCTGCACGCAGGCGGTAAATTTGATGACAACTCTTATAAAGTTTCCGGCGGTCTTCATGGCGTGGGTGTCTCGGTTGTTAACGCCCTGTCTGAAAAGCTGGAGCTGACGATCCGTCGCGAAGGCAAAGTCCACCAGCAGATTTACGTGCACGGCGTGCCGCAGGCACCGCTGAGCGTGACCGGCGAAACCGAACTTACCGGTACCCGCGTGCGTTTCTGGCCAAGCCACCAGACCTTTACCAACGTCATCGATTTCGAATATGAAATCCTGGCTAAACGCCTGCGCGAGCTCTCCTTCCTGAACTCCGGTGTGTCGATCAGGCTGGAAGATAAGCGTGACGATAAGAAAGATCACTACCACTATGACGGCGGCATCAAGGCGTTTGTGGAGTATCTGAACAAGAACAAAACCCCTATTCACCCAAACGTGTTCTATTTCTCTACCGAGAAAGACGGCATTGGCGTGGAAGTGGCGCTGCAGTGGAACGACGGTTTCCAGGAAAATATTTACTGCTTTACCAACAACATCCCACAGCGGGATGGCGGTACGCACCTGGCCGGCTTCCGTGCGGCAATGACCCGTACGCTGAACGCCTACATGGACAAAGAAGGCTACAGCAAGAAGGCCAAGGTCAGCGCCACCGGTGACGATGCGCGTGAAGGCCTGATTGCCGTCGTGTCGGTGAAAGTCCCGGATCCTAAATTCTCCTCGCAGACCAAAGACAAGCTGGTTTCCTCTGAGGTGAAAACGGCGGTTGAGCAGCAGATGAACGAACTGCTGAGCGAGTACCTGCTGGAAAATCCGGGCGATGCGAAAATCGTGGTCGGTAAAATTATCGATGCGGCCCGTGCGCGTGAAGCCGCACGTCGCGCCCGTGAAATGACCCGTCGTAAGGGTGCACTGGACCTGGCGGGCCTGCCGGGCAAACTGGCCGACTGTCAGGAGCGCGACCCGGCGCTGTCTGAAATCTACCTGGTGGAGGGTGATTCTGCAGGCGGTTCAGCCAAGCAGGGTCGTAACCGTAAAAACCAGGCGATTCTGCCGCTGAAGGGTAAAATCCTCAACGTGGAGAAGGCGCGCTTCGACAAAATGCTCTCTTCGCAGGAAGTGGCGACGCTGATCACCGCGCTGGGCTGCGGTATTGGCCGCGACGAATATAACCCGGATAAACTGCGCTATCACAGCATCATCATCATGACCGATGCCGACGTCGATGGTTCGCATATCCGTACCCTGCTGCTGACCTTCTTCTACCGTCAGATGCCGGAAATCATCGAGCGTGGCCACGTGTATATCGCACAGCCGCCGCTGTATAAGGTGAAAAAAGGCAAGCAGGAACAGTACATCAAAGACGATGAAGCCATGGATCAGTACCAGATTGCTATCGCCCTTGATGGAGCCACGCTGCACACCAACGCCAGCGCGCCGGCGCTGGGCGGTGAGCCGCTGGAGTCGCTGGTGGCTGAATTCAACAGCACGCGTAAAATGATCAAACGTATGGAGCGCCGCTATCCGGTCGCGCTGCTGAATGCGCTGATCTACAACCCAACGCTGAGCGATCTCTCTGCTGAAGCATCGGTGCAAAGCTGGCTGGATAACCTGGTGAGCTGGCTGAACGAGAAAGAGCAGCACGGCAGCAGCTATTCCGGCGTAGTGCGTGAAAACCGCGAACTGCATATCTTTGAGCCGGTGCTGCGCATTCGTACCCACGGTGTGGATACCGACTATCCGCTGGATACGGAATTTATGCTGGGTGCCGAGTACCGCAAAATCTGTACGCTGGGTGAAAAACTTCGCGGCCTGATTGAAGAAGATGCCTACATTGAGCGCGGCGAGCGCCGTCAGCCGGTAGCCAGCTTCGAGCAGGCGATGGACTGGCTGGTGAAAGAGTCACGCCGTGGCCTGTCCGTACAGCGCTACAAAGGTCTGGGTGAAATGAACCCGGAACAGCTGTGGGAAACCACCATGGATCCAGGCAGCCGCCGCATGCTGCGCGTGACGGTGAAAGATGCCATCGCGGCCGATCAGCTGTTTACCACCCTGATGGGTGATGCGGTTGAACCACGCCGTGCCTTTATCGAAGAAAACGCCCTGCGGGCGGCAAACATCGATATCTAAAACCGAATGCAGGGGCGGCTTGCTTCAGGCCGCCCCTGAATTATCCTTTCTGCCTCTGCCTCTGCCTCTGCCTCTGCCTCTGCCTCTGCCTGAAAACTAACTGTGCAACCTGCTGGAGATCGCCCGCTGAATCGCGCTAGCATGGAACAAAACAGAAGCTAAGGAGTGTGGCATGGCGATTAAATTAATAGCGATTGATATCGATGGGACGCTGCTTAACCCGCAGCATGAAGTGACGCCGCGCGTAAAGGCGGCGATTGAAGCGGCACGCGATAAAGGCGTGGCGGTGGTGCTGGCAACCGGACGGCCGTTCCTCGGCGTGCAGCGCTACCTGCGCGAGCTGGGCCTGGAGAAAGAAGGCCAGTACTGCATCACCAACAATGGCGCACTGGTGCAAAAAGCGAATGATGCCAGCTGCGTGGCCGAAGTGCCGGTGACCTTCGACGACTACCTCTACTATGAGCAGATGTCCCGCGAGCTGGGCGTCAACTTCCAGGCGCTGACCCAGAGCCACCTCTACACCGCCAACAAAGATATCAGCCGCTATACCGTCCACGAAGCGGGCCTGACCGGAATGCCGTTGCGCTACCGCACCGTTGAGGAAATGGATCCAACGCTTATCTTCCCCAAAATTATGATGATCGATGACCCGGAGCGGCTGGACGCGGCGATTGCCCGTATTCCTGCTGAAGCTTACGAGCGTAATACCATCATGAAAAGCGCGCCGTTCTTCCTGGAAATCCTCAATAAAGAGGTGAACAAAGGCGCCGGCGTTAAGCTTCTTGCGGAACGTCTTGGCCTGCAGCGCGACGAGCTGATGGCACTGGGTGACCAGGAAAATGACCTGGCGATGCTGGAGTTCGTTGGTACGGGCGTGGCGATGGGCAATGCGATTCCGGTGGTGAAAGAAATCGCCCAGTTCGTCACGACATCTAATCGTGAAGATGGTGTGGCCGTGGCTATTGAGAAATTTGTTCTGTAAAAGGACTGCCCGATGAGTGAACAACAGATCACCTTCGCCCCCCGGCATCATCAGCTGACCAATATTAACGTCTGGACCGCCGACAGCCAGTGGCTGGTCTATGACGTGCGCCCCTCCGGGGCGTCTTTTACCGGTCTGACTATTGAGCGGGTCAACGTCAGCAGCGGCGCGGTGGAGGTGCTGTATCAGGCGCGTGACGGTGCCCACGTTGGCGTCGTGACCGCCAGCCCGGATCTTCCGCCGCGCTATGTGTGCATTCACGGCCCGGAGCATCCTGACAGCCTGTGGAAATACGATTTTCATCACCGGCGGGGGGTGATTATCCAGCACGGCGTGGCTGAGAATCTGGACGCCTGCGATATTACGCCACCCTTCACGCCCGGCGCGCTGCGCGGCGGTTCCCACGTCCACGTCTTCAGCCCGGACGGCAGCCGCTTAAGCTTTACCTATAACGATCATGTTGTGCATGAGTGGGATAAAACCCAGGATTTACGCAATGTTGGCGTTGCCGTGCCGCTGCACGCGGTCTGCCCGCCCAAAAATCACCCGCGTGAATACGACGGCAGCCATTTCTGTGTGCTCGTCAGCCAGACGACGGCAGCGCCGCGGCCGGGCAGCGATGAAATTAATCGTGCCTATGAAGAGGGCTGGATTGGCACCCGGGGTTACCTGCGAGGGGCGCAGCGTCAGCGCTGGGCGCTGGCCTTTATAGGCGATACGCTGGCGGTAAACGGTGAGAAGGTGGCCGAAGTCTTCGTGGTCGATCTGCCGGAAAATAATGCCGATTTTGCCGTGGCGGGACCGCAGCCGCTGGAAGGCACCGCGACGCGGCTGCCTGCGCCGCCGCGCGGCGTGCAGCAGCGGCGCTTAACCTTTACCCACCAGCGGCGCTATCCGGGTCTGAGCAGCACGCCGCGACACTGGCTGCGAAGCGCCCCGGACGGCAGTGCTATTGCCTTCCTGATGAAGGATGAAAGCGGAGTGGTCCAGCTGTGGACGATTTCCCCACTGGGTGGTGAGCCGCGACAGGTAACGCGGGCGGAGAGCGATATTCAGTCGGCCTTCAGCTGGCACCCTGACGGCACCAGCCTGGCATTTATCTGCGATAACAGCGTGACTCTCTGTACGCTGGCAACGGGAAAACTGCGCCGCATTACCCCACGCAGTGAAACCGCACCCTCAGCGGATGCGGTGGTCTTTTCCCCCGACGGGCAGCACGTTGCTTACCTGCGCAGCCGCGACGGGTATCAGCAAATTTTTATCGCATCGGTGAGTTAGAGGCCATCGGGGCCGCCTGCGACAGTCCTTCGGCGGTCCTGTTTTGCTGTTCGCTACGGCGCACGCGCTCGCGAGGCGAGTCCGTATCATCGGTGCGATAGTAATCCCACGGCAGCAGCAGCGTATCCATCACCGCGGAGAACGGTAAATCAATCGCCGCCAGCGGTTTCATCGCCCAGCTGCTGTTTTCATCGGTCAGCACGCTGGCGCTGGCGCGGGTGCCGGGGTAATAGCCCTGACTGGGGCCGGTATGTGTCATGACGCTTGAGCAGCCGCTGGTTGCGCCAAGTGAGGCGCAGGTAAGCAATCCTGCAGCGGTATACTTCTTTAATGCCTTCATCATTTACTATCCCTTCAGTCGTTGCAGCCTGCTGAGATCTGTCGTCAACGCGGGGGGATCCCGGTCCACTCTGCGGTGGCTGGCACAAAGGCCGACGAACTCATCCCTGAGTGTATGACATTCAGTGCGATCGGGTTAAAAAAATCGCAACTTCCCCTTGAAAGCGTCACCGATGTCACCATTTTACTACTACGGTCAGTGAGGTACCTGCGCCGACAGGGCAGCACCTACTGAGCCAGCGACTCGTCCATTGTGGAGAGCCGAAACCTTAATAACTCGCTGAAATTCAGGAGCTTAATCATGCGTAATTTTGACCTTGCCCCGCTGTATCGTTCATCCATTGGCTTCGACCGTCTGATCAACCTGCTGGAATCTAATCAGGGACAGGGAAACAATGGCGGCTACCCTCCCTACAACGTGGAGCTGGTGGCGGAAAACCACTATCGTATTACGATTGCCGTGGCCGGTTTTGCGGAAAGCGAGCTGGAAATCACCTCACACGACAATTTGCTGACCGTTCGCGGTTCGCACCCTGAAGAGCAGGAACAGCGCACCTATCTGTATCAGGGCATCGCGGAACGTAACTTTGAGCGTAAATTCCAGCTGGCGGAGCACGTCCACGTGCGGGATGCTCGCCTTGAAAATGGTCTGTTGTACATCGACCTGGAACGCGTGGTGCCGGAAGCCAATAAGCCACGCCGCATTGAAATCCTGAAATAATTCTTCTGCAGGGGCCGCCGTTAAGCGGCCCCTGTTGTTTAGCCTTCGCTTCGCGCCCGCTCTATCTCTTCTGCCAGAATCGCCACGCCCCGCTCAATCACTTCGCTATCCGGAACATAGTTCATGCGCATGCACTGATGCGTATGCGGCCACTCTGCCTCCAGCCCCGGGAAGAAGAAATGCCCCGGCACCATCAGCACGCCGCGCTGCTTCAGCCGCTGGTAAAGGATTTCAGTGGAAATCGGCAGATCTTTAAACCACAGCCAGAGGAAAATCGCCCCCTCAGGTTTATGGATCAGGCAGCGATCTTCCGGCAGATAGCGGCGTATCACCGCAATCGTCTGCTTAACGCGCTCCTGATAGAACGGTTTAATCACCTCTTCCGACAGCCGCAGCAGGTCGCCACGCTGAATCATCTCATGCGCGATGGCCGGGCCAATACTGCCGGGGGCGAGGCTGATAATACCGTTCATGTTGCTGATGGCCGAAATCACCTTCTCATCGGCGATGATGATGCCGCAGCGTGAGCCGGGCAGGCCCAGCTTGGACAGGCTCATGCACAGAATAATGTTCGGATTCCACAGCGGGCGCGCCTCGCTGAAAATAATGCCCGGGAAGGGAACGCCGTAAGCATTATCAATCAGTAGCGGAATATCATGCTGCTGCGCCAGCGCGTCCAGCTTCAGCAGTTCGTCATCGGTGATCACGTTGCCGGTAGGGTTGGTCGGGCGGGAAACGCAGATCAGGCCGGTATCTTCGCCAATGTGCAGATGCTCAAAGTCCACGTGATACTTGAACTGGCCTTCCGGCAGCATTTCGATATTCGGTCGGGTAGAAACAAACAGATCTTCATCCAGCCCGGCATCGGCATAGCCAAGATATTCTGGAGCCAGCGGGAAAAGTACGCGCTTTTTCTGGCCGTCAGCACGATGCCCGGCATACAGGTTAAACAGGTAGAAAAAGGCACTCTGGCTGCCGTTGGTCAGGGCAATATTTTTCGGCGAAATCTGCCAGCCCTGCTCTTTACTCAGCAGCTCCGCCAGAGAGTTCAGCAGGGTGCTTTTGCCCTGCGGGCCGTCGTAGTTGCACAGCGCATCCGTCAGCTTGCCTTCGTCGTGCATCTGCTGCAAAAGCTGATGGAAATAGTCATTCATGGCGGGGATCTGGGCAGGATTACCGCCGCCTAACATCACCGTACCCGGCGTGCGTAAGCCTTCACCCATATCTTCCATCAGGCGCGTAATGCCCGAATGGCGCGTAAATTTGTCACCGAAAGCCGAGAAGCTCATACCCTGTTAATCACTTGTTATTCACTGAGGGTGTCCACCTTAACGCTGGCACCGGTGCGATGCAATCTTCGAGCGGCAGGGATCGCACGCGGTCGGGGCAGCCCGGCGGGCGATAACAATTTATCACTGGCCCTGAAGAAAATGGCTGAATCGTTAAGTCTGAAACGATGAGTTGTTAGCCCGGAGTCGCATAAAAAATGAAATAAACGATCGAGTAATGCATTTTTTAGTGAGTAATAGCACGTTTATTCGACTAAAAATGGCCAAAAGTCCATCCGGTGATGACTGTCACATTTTTATTCCGTGCTGATTTGTAGTCTTGGTGACGTTAAAGCTAAATCAATTCAGCAAAAGGGATAGTGTGATGAAAAAAAGACTTCTGGCAGGGGTAATTACGGCATTAATTTGTGGTCAGGCATCGGCACAAAGCTGGCTGCTGACGGATGCTGAAACCAGTGTGGAAAAGGGAAACTGGCAGGTTAACAGCCAGAAGCTGAAGCTTTCCGGTGAGAACTTCAGCATTCAGCAAAAAGTTCTGCACGGCGGCAAGCAGGAAGGCTCGAAAGTGCTGACCATCACCAGTAAAAATGGCCTGACCATCGCCCTCAGCCCAACGCGAGGCATGGATCTGCTGCACGTTAACGGCCACGGCGTGCGCCTTGGCTGGGATTCCCCGGTCGATGAGGTCGTTAATCCGGCTTATATCAATCTGGAAAGCCGCAACGGCCTGGGCTGGCTGGAAGGATTTAACGAAATGATGGTGCGCTGCGGCTTTGAGTGGACCGGGCACCCGGTAACCAAAGATGGCGTGATCTACACGCTGCACGGTAAAGCGGGCAATACCCCGGCTTCAAAAGTGGAAGTGATCGTTGATGAAAAGGCGCCGCATGAAATCCGTATCCGCGGCCTGCTGAAAGAAACCACCTTCAAAAAAGCGAAGCTCGAAACCTGGACCGAGCTGCGCTACGTGCCGGGATCTGACTCCTTTACCGTTCATGATGTGCTGACCAACCACGCAGACTATCCGCATGATTATCAGATTATCTACCACAGTAACTTTGGTACGCCGATCCTTGAGAAAGACGCACGCTTCATTGCGCCGCTGAAGTCGGTTTCGCCGTTTAACGACTACGCGAAGAAAGGTCTGAACGACTGGAATGTGTACGGCGCGCCGACCAAAGATTTCGATGAGATGGTGTTTAACCTCACGCCAAAAGCCGACGAAAACGGTAAAACCGTGGCCGCGGTGATCAACAGCAAGGGCGATAAGGGCGCATCGATCGAGTTTGATATCAAACAGCTGCCGCTGCTGACCATGTGGAAAAACACCGATACGCAGAAGCAGGGTTACGTTACCGGGATTGAGCCGGGCACGAACTATGCCTACCCGGTGACCATTGAGAAAGAACAGGGGCGCGTTAAGCAGCTGCAGCCGGGGCAGAGCACCGAGTTTACGCTCACTTATTCCCTGCTGAAGGATGCCAGCGCGGTGCAGCAGGTTGAGCAGCGGGTGCAGAAAATCCAGGGTGATGAAACCGTGGCGGTTAGCGAGACGCCAATCGCGAAGGAGTAGTCCCGTCTAAATTACGGGGAGGGCCTCTCGCTGCACGATGGTGTATCGGTTAATGTGACGAGGGCCCTTATCACTTCTGGATTTGTGTATCGGTTAACGTGACGAGATGCTTTCATCGCTTCTGGATCTGAGCATCGGCGACCGTTACGGGGCAGAACGCCGGGACGTCGTGAACCCAATCCCTGGGGACTTGGATGCCGCGTCCCTGCGGCATACACCCGGCTTATCTGCCCCGTAACGGTTCTCCTTTCAATTCATTGCGTTGCTGCAAGAAGAAATCAGTCGTTCCAGCAGCAACACCAGAGCATGTAGGCAATCGGGGCTGGCCGGATAAGCGGACCGTCCGAGCACAGGGAGGTGCGAGGCCGAGCGCACAGGGATGTGACAGCGGGTCCGCGTTCCGGCCAGCCCCGATACGCCAGGCACTAAAACCTGGCGTGACCTGAACAGCAACACCTCAGTAAACAGGCGTTCCGGATAACCCCGATAAGCCATGCGCAGAACGTGCAGCAACCCGAACCCACCCGCAACCCGTGCCCCCACCCCCTATTCACTAAATATCATCAGTATCGCCCCGGAAAAAATCACCACCCCGACAAAAAACAACACAATCGCCACCGCTGAATTATCTTTTTTCATCTTATCCCCCTCAGAACCACTGGCCGAAACGGCGGATGTAAAGACGCTTCATGCCCTGTGCAACCAGGCAGTAGCCCAGCAGCGTCGCCAGCAGCCATGGGAAGTAGCTCCACGGCAGCGGCACCAGCCCGACGGCGTGGCCCAGCGGTGAGAACGGGATCAAAATCCCGGCAATCATCACCAGCCCGGTCGCCAGCATCACCGGCAGCGCGGCGCAGCTCTGAATAAACGGAATTTTGCGCGTGCGCAGCATATGTACCACCAGCGTCTGCGACAGCAGTCCTTCAACAAACCAGCCGGACTGGAACAGCGCCTGGCTTTCCACGCTGTTAGCGGCGAACACCGTCCACATCAGCCAGAAGGTGGTGATATCGAAAATGGACGACGTTGGCCCAATCCACAGCATAAAGCGGCCGATATTCTTCGCATCCCAGCGGCGCGGCTTGCGCAGAAATTCTTTGTCCATTTTGTCCCACGGCAGCGCCAGCTGGGACAGGTCATACATCAGGTTTTGCAGCAGCAGATGGATGGCCATCATCGGTAAAAACGGAATAAACGCGCTGGCTACCAGTACCGAAAAGACGTTGCCGAAGTTGGAGCTGGCGGTCATATTCAGGTATTTGATGATATTGCCGAAGGTTTCCCGCCCGGTCATCACACCCTGCTCCAGCACCAGCAGGCTTTTTTCCAGCAGGATGATGTCCGCGGATTCTTTGGCAATATCCGTGGCGGTATCAACGGAGATGCCGATATCCGCCGCGCGCAGCGCCGGCGCATCATTAATGCCGTCGCCGAGGAAACCGACCGTATGCCCGTTGTGCTGCAGCGCCTGCAGTACGCGGGTTTTTTGCTGCGGCGTCAGGCGGCAGAACAGCGTGCGCTGCTCAACCAGCAGGCAAAGTTCCTCATCGCTGAGCCGGGCGATTTCGCTGCCGCACAGCGGTTCACCCGGCTCCAGGCCCACATCACGGCACACTTTGGCGGTGATAATCGCGTTATCGCCGGTCAGCACTTTGACCGTCACGCCGTTTTCGTGCAGCGCCGAAATCGCCTCCGCCGCGCTCTCCTTCGGCGGATCGAGGAAGGTGAGGACGCCGCTGATAATCAGTTCGCGCTCGTCGTGGATGCTCAGCGGTAGCGAAAGCGGATGGTCACCCAGATCCCGCCAGCCCACCACCAGCACGCGGAACCCCTGTTGGTTATAGTTCTCGGCCTGATCGCGCAGGCGCTGGCGTGCGGCATCATCCAGCGGGCGGATCTCATTGCCGTCGCGCCAGTAGCGGGAAACCGCCAGCATTTCGTCCACCGCGCCTTTGCAGACCAGCATCTGCTGCTGGTTCTGGTCGGCCAAAAGAATCGACAGGCGGCGGCGTTCAAAATCAAAAGGCAGCTCGTCAATTTTGCGGTATCGCCACAGATTGCTGACCGCCATCTTGCCCTGGCTGAAGGCCAGTACGGCTTTATCCATCAGATTTTTCACCCCGGTCTGATGGCGGCTGTTCAGCCAGGCCAGCTGCAGCACGCGCTCGTCGGTGCGATCGTGCAAATCCAGATGGTGGGACAGAATGATGCGGTCCTGCGTCAGGGTGCCGGTTTTGTCGCTGCACAGGACATCCATCGCGCCGAAGTTCTGGATAGCATTGAGCTTTTTCACAACCACCTTGCGGCGGGAAAGGGCAATGGCGCCTTTGGCGAGGTTGGAGCTGACGATCATCGGCAGCATTTCCGGGGTTAACCCGACGGCAACAGCCAGCGCAAACAGCAGCGCATCGCTCCAGTCGCCTTTGCTGTAGCCGTTGAGCAGCAGAACGATCGGGACCATGACCAGCATAAAGCGGATCAGCAGCCAGCTGACGCTGTTCACGCCGCGATCGAACGCCGTTTGCGGACGTTTACCCAGCAGTGACGTTGCCAGCGAACCAAACCAGGTGTGTCCACCGGTTGCCACCACCACCGCCGTGGCGCTGCCGCTGGCCACGCTGGTGCCCATCAGGCAGATACCGGGCAGACTGAGCAGCTCCTGCTCGTTGAGCGGTCCGGTAATATTCGGGCTGCTCTGCGTGTCATATTTTTCTATCGGCAGCGCTTCACCGCTGAGCGCCGCCTGGCTGACAAACAGATCGCGCGAGGCCAGCAGGCGCACGTCGGCCGGGATCATATCTCCTGCCGAGAGCCGCACGATATCGCCCGGTACTACCTGCTGTAGCGGGATTTCCATCTCTACCGCTTCGCTGTGCGTATGGCTGCGCCGTATCACCGTGGCGGTGGTGCGCACCAGGGATTTCAGCGCATCCGCCGCTTTATTGGTGCGGTACTCCTGCCAGAAACGCAGCAAACCGCTGAGGCTGACCATGATCATCACGATAATCACGCCGGTCAGATCGGTCTCCTCACCGCGCTTCAGCGGCAGCAGATAGTCGGTGACAAAACTGATTGCCGCCAGTGCGGTCAGTACCCAGATAAACGGGTTATTAAACGCCTGAAGCAGCTGTACCGCGGCCGCCGGCGCTTTCTCGCTGGCGACCTGGTTGGTGCCGTAGTGTTCCAGGCGCTCAGCGGCATCTTCAAAAGTCAGCCCGTGGCGTTGAGTATTAAGCTGAGCGAGGGTGTGTTCCTGGCTCCGTGTGGCTGCGCTGGCGATCGCCAGTTCGCGCGCCTTTTTCAGGTCAGCGTGATGCATTTTCATCTGCCTGCTCCTTGAATGAAGTTTTTTTACGCGCAGGAGAACGACTCCTGCAAACGAGGTTTTTTCAGTAAATTCAGGGAAGGAGGCGTGGCAGGCAGACGGAAAGGACGCGAAACGTTAGTGCGTTATCCTCCCGGGTTCATCCTGCCATCGCCTCTCTCGTGACGGAGGTTCTTTCATCGTGTGCTCCTTGGTTATGCTGGCGCGCAGCAAAAATCGCCCGACAGCAGAGGGATGCCCTGATGCCCGGCCATGCAGCAGCGCCGCTGGCGAAGACCAGATCGAATGAAATTGATTTACGGGATGAAACAGCTCGGAAGAGAGTTGCAGCATGGCCCGCCGTTTTTTACGGCAGGCACACAATAAACGGAGTGGACCTGCCTTCAGTAATGTTCAGGTAAAGGGTGACTGTCCAATGAAATGCAGGCTCCGTTAGTAATTTGCCGAGATTCTAATCGCCGGGCTACGCAATGTAAACCCGGAGATTAATTACGGTGATTAACAGAAGTTATAAAAATAACTAACTGATTTAAATATAATAAATTCCACGCGGCGTGATGAAATTGCCGATTCTTTCCTAAACTGTTTATCAACAGAGATGCAAAACATCAGCTTACGGCATCGCCAGTGCGATAAATCGTCCGCATCCAGTTCTCCTCCGGGCGGTCCGGATAGCTGATTTTTGCCTCAGGTCTGACCGCCTTCGATACGGTCGTCAGCCAGCCGCCGTCCCGCCAGACAAACGACTCCTGTACTGCACACCAGTGTGCGGAAAAGTGAATATAGCGCCCGGCAATATGCAGCATTTCGGGGCTGAAGGGCTGTAGTGACTGACCGCCGCGAAGCCGTTTTCCCTGTTCACGGGCAAATTCGCACAGCGGCCTGAGTTCCGGCGGCAGGCTAAATTCAGGATCGTCTTCATTGATTCCCGACAGCGTTACGCCGGCCTCCTGCGCTGCATCGGTCATCACCCGTAACGCGATCTTCGCCCAGTCGTTGTGCAGGCGACGGCGAAATACCACGGCGGCCCCCACCCGCTTACGCGCCTGTTCGTGCTGGTCGGGCGGCAGGCGCTCGTCATGCCAGCTTTCAACCTTCAGCGCTCCGGCATTCAGCAGCGGTGCCAGTGCCGAAATCTTCAGCAGGCCACGCATCTGACGGCGTGCAGCGCTGACCGCATCGGTCAGATCGTCCGGAACCGCCATCGGGACGGTGGTGAACTGCGGCTGAGTGAGAAACAGATACTCTTCTTCCCGCGGGTTGTAACCGCCGCCGATATCCGAGTGCGCGCCGGGAAGGGTCAGTTCGGGGTAATCCGGTGCAACGCTTTGCAGGCTGTAGTTGTAACGATACTCGTGCCCGGCGGCAATCTGAAAGACCCGATGAGCGATACCCGGTGACAGCGCCAGCTGCAGGCTACCGTCGGGTGGGCTGTGGGGATCGAATCCGTTAGCCAGGTTGGCAATACCGGCAACGCCGTCGAACAGGCCGAGAAACCGGATACTGAGAACGGGGAGTTCGCCATCGCCCGTCTCCCGCAGTCCTTCAACAATCGCGGCAATCAGTGGCGGATCCCGCCTGATAATGCGATTCGCAAAGTGGCGGGCCGCCGCCGCACCCCGGCTGAAGCCGAACAGATCAAACATCAGATGCGACACCCGGCCTTTTTCTTTCCTTCGCCGGATAATCTGCCGTAATGCAGCAGGCAGTCCGGCAATCGCTTCATCCGTTTTGGCAATAATGCCACTTTTTCCTTCGCCAATAGCAAACCCGCTAATACCGTCCGGCTGACCGGAATGGGTGCCCGCTCCGCTGATATATATTCCCTGCTGCGAAGCATTCGCTTCATCCGTATTTGCCTGATACAGCGTGAAAAGACGATAAATATTGGTGAAATACTTATCGAAACTGCTGCGGGAAAGATCTCCGGGCCCCGGGGCCTCCGGGGCGCCTGTCAGATGCGATTCTGCCTCGTCAGCCTTCCTGTCCATTTCCAGCCGTTTCAGGGTGTTATCGGCATTATTACCGCTGCCGTCAAAAAAAATCCCAATCGACAGCACCCTTTCCGGAGGGATATTGACGCGGGCGAAATGATTTTCAGGTAAGACATTTTTTCCACTGCAGGTAATATTATCCATAATAACCTTTCCATGGTGATTGTTGATATTTACTACAGAATTTTTATGCCATCAGGACAGCTATTTTAATTAAAATTCGGCCTGTATTAATTGATTTAAATTATAAATAAACGGCCTGCGTAGAGAAAAAACGACAGGTTGAAGCTGAAAAGTAGTCAAAAACCCTGGTTGAAGCTCACTCTTTAACCAAAGATCGGCATTTATCACTGACTGCTAACTTTTATTTGTGATTTTTTAGTGATTAACTCTAAAAAACATTTCATTTTCCCTGCCATATTCCTGCAAATATCACATATTAAACATTATGTTCTTTTCATGCTGAATCCATAAAAACGGTGCGCACTTTCACCATTGAATGCGATTAAAGCTCTGCGTAAGATTCTTTTTCGTTTATTAGAATAAAGAAACAATTATGCAAGCCTCCATCGCTCCATCTATCGCCGCTGAAGACGCAGCACCCGTAAACTCCCGTAGTAAAGTGGTGGTTGCTTCTCTGGTCGGTACGGCTATCGAATTCTTCGATTTCTATATTTATGCCACTGCGGCAGTGATCGTTTTCCCGCATATTTTCTTCCCGCAGGGTGATGCCACCGTGGCTACGCTGCAGTCGCTGGCCACCTTTGCTATCGCCTTTATCGCCCGTCCGATTGGCTCGGCGCTGTTTGGTCACTTTGGCGACCGCGTTGGCCGTAAAGCCACGCTGGTGGCCTCGCTGCTGACCATGGGGATCTCCACCGTGATCATCGGCCTGCTGCCGAGCTATAGCAGCATTGGCGTGTTTGCTCCGATGCTGCTGGCACTGGCGCGTTTTGGTCAGGGTCTGGGACTGGGCGGCGAGTGGGGCGGTGCTGCCCTGCTGGCAACCGAAAATGCGCCAGCGAAAAAGCGCGCGCTTTACGGTTCGTTCCCGCAGCTCGGCGCACCGATCGGCTTCTTCTTTGCTAACGGCACCTTCCTGCTGCTCTCCTGGCTGCTGACCGATGAGCAGTTTATGAACTGGGGCTGGCGCGTTCCGTTCGTGCTTTCAGCGGTGCTGGTGTTGATTGGTCTGTATGTTCGCGTCTCGCTGCATGAGTCCCCGGTCTTTGCCAAAGTCCAGAAAGAGAAGAAGCAGGTTAAAGTGCCAATCGGTACGCTGCTGAGCAAGCATCTGGGTGCCACGGTTCTCGGCACCTTTATCATGCTGGCGACCTACACCCTGTTCTACATTATGACCGTCTATTCCATGACCTATGGCACTACCGCGGCACCGAACGGGCTGGGCATTCCACGCAATACGTTCCTGTGGATGCTGATGGTGGCGGTGATTGGTTTTGGCGTGATGGTGCCGATTGCCGGCATGCTGGCCGACCGCTTTGGCCGCCGCAAGACGATGATTGTCATCACCCTGATGATTATCGCCTTTGCGCTGATCTTCCCTTCCATGCTGGGTTCCGGTAATCAGGCGCTGGTGATGGCGTTCCTGCTGTGCGGACTGAGCATCATGGGCCTGACCTTTGGCCCGATGGGTGCGCTGCTGCCGGAGCTGTTCCCGACCGAAGTGCGTTATACCGGGGCGTCGTTCTCCTACAATCTGTCCTCGATTCTGGGCGCATCCGTAGCGCCGTATATCGCTACCTGGTTAGCGCACACTTACGGCCTGTTCTACGTCGGCGTTTATCTGGCTTCGATGGCGTTCCTGACGCTGCTCGCACTGATTAAGTGCCGGGAAACGCGTCACGAATCCCTGTTTGATTAATCCTTCTGGCGGCTATGCCGCCTGATGTGCGAACTTACCCTCTTCGCCGCCACATGACCGTGGCGGCGATTTTTTTGCTGATGTTCACTGCCGGGCGCGCCCCATGCGATCCGAACGCGTCACCTCCCTGACCTGATACGCTATTTCCCCTTCATCTGTCCCAGAACCTTCGTACACTGATTCTGGTCATTGTCGCTGGGTGAAATCAGCGCCAGCAGCGCCGCAGCCGGGGCCACAACGGCACCCAGCGCCACGGCCGCCGCGCCTCGGGCAATCAACGGTCCGGCTTTGACCCCGGCATCCGGATTTTTAAAGGTGCCGCGCACGTACAGCGGTGAGCGCAGCGTGATGATGCGAATACCTTTACTTTCCGGGTCGATCGACAGGTCCAGGCGTTCGTTGGCGAAGTTGGTGGTGCCGGTAATATTGATCACCGCATTTTCAGTATCGAAGACAAACAGCCGCGACGAAGCCAGCCCGTTTTTCACCTGCAGGTTCGCCGCCGCACAGTTGATTTTCACCTCATCGTCGCCGAACAGCTTGCCCACCACGTAGTTGCCGACGTTCAGCCCGACGATTTCCATCAGGCTACGGCTGATCAGGCCGTCGTTCATCAGCAGCTTCAGCTCGCCGTTGCTGGTGGCCAGCAGATCCGCCACCGAGTTTCCGCGTCCGCTGAGCGTGGCATCGCCGTTCAGCTGCCCCAGCGCACTCTGCATCGCCTGGACGTCCGGGAACAGCTGACGCAGTTTAAGACCCCGCGCATGCACATCGGCGCGGCCCTGCAGCGGCGTTTTATCCCCTTCCAGATGGATCGTCGAATTTATCGTGCCGCCCGCCATGCCGAAGCGCAGCGGGTCGAGGCGCAGGTCGCCGTTTTTCAGCTTCAGATGGGTGGAAAGGTCGCTCAGCGGCAGCGAACTGCCGTGTTCAATGCGTTTGCCGCTGAAGCGCACGTCCGCATCCATCACGCTCCAGCTTTTACTGTCGAACTTATCGTGCGGCAGAACGCGATCGGCCGGCTGCGTGGAGGCGTCTCCGCGCTTCTTCTTCGCCTGCTCGGTTTTCTCGCTGCCTTTACCGGAGTTCACGCCGATTAACGGACCCAGATCGGCCATCCGCAGCTGGCGGGATTCCAGCTCGCCCTCCAGTTTTGGCCGGGGTTTCGTCTGGCTGTAGGTCAGGGTTCCACGGATATCACTGTCGCCGATATGCCCGTTAAAGTTCTGATAGCGGAACACCGCGCCTCCGGCCTCACGGAAGCGGGCGCTGAGATGCCCGTCGGTTTCATACGGCGGGGTATCCGGCAGCAGCACGCCGGTCAGGCCGTAGAGGTTAGCCAGCGTGTCGCCGGAAAAGCGCAGCCGCAGGTCAACACCGCCGGGATCCATCGGATTCTGGATGGTCCCCGCCAGACGCACCCGCGTGGTTCCGCTGCGCACGTCGGCCTGCACCGGGAACGGCGTGGTCTGACTGCGCAGGGAGAGCATACCGCCGATTTTACCTTCGCCGGTCAGCTTCTCTTTGTTGTAGGTGCCGCTGGCCTGCCAGCCAAAGACAAAGTCAGCGGCGCCCTTCTGTTTGTCATCGCCTCCGGCGAGCTGGGCATAGGGGACCGGTTTACCCAGCGGGTCGACCGTGACCTTCACATCGGCTTTGTTGATCGCGTCGCGATAGCCGATGGTTCCCTGGTCAAAGACGATGTTATCCAGACGGAATGACCAGGCGGAAGGCGGCTGGTTCGGGCCTTTGTTTTCGCTACCGGCCAGGTTAAAGGTCCAGTTGTTCTTACCGTCAGCGGTCTGTACCAGCTTCGCCTGCGGCTGCTGCAGCTTAATCCACGGCAGCCACACCTCTTTGCCCAGCAGCGCCAGCGGAGAAATCGATGCGTCTACCCGTTCAAGGTGCGCCATGGTCAGATCGGGAATTTCCGGCGGGTTGCCCAGCATAATGTCCTGAGCATGAATGTGCGGCCACGGCACCCAGCTGCGCCACCCCGGCTCGCTGCGGTTACGCTCCCAGGCGACGCCCAGATCGCCCCGAATGGCAAACGGACGGTTAATTTCCTGCGAAACCTTGCGGTTGATCGTTGGCTTAACACGGTTCCAGTCGAACGTGGCAATCAGCACCACCAGAGCCACCAGCAGCAGCACCAACACACCGATGGTCCAGCTGATTATTTTCCCGGTACGCGACATTCGCTTCTCCTTACCCTTTTTACGCTTATGTAAAGATAGTCCAGGGGGGAGGATCTGGCATCCGTAAAGGCGACGGCATCCGCTTACGCAATAAGTAAACTGACATCACGATAAAAATAAAACATCGTTTTAAATATTGACTGAGCACCGCCGGGCGGCGAGACTGGTGAAAAAATTTCCCACGGGCAGAGAAAAATGACGCAACAGAAAATTGCCGTAATAGGCGAATGCATGATCGAACTTTCCCAGCGCGGCAGCGATATGAGCCGGGGTTTCGGTGGCGATACGCTGAACACGGCGGTTTATGTCGCCCGCCAGGTACAGCCGCAGGCGCTGCGCGTGGATTACGTTACCGCATTAGGTCATGACAGCTTCAGCAACGAAATGATTAGCGCCTGGCAGAGTGAAGGGCTGCACACCGATCTGATCCAGCGGCTGGAGAACAAGCTGCCGGGGCTGTACGTGATTGAAACCGATGCCAGAGGCGAGCGCACCTTCTGGTACTGGCGCAACGATGCCGCCGCCCGCTTCTGGCTGGATGGCGAGCAGGCTGAGGCGATCTGCCAGCAGCTGGCACACTACGACTATCTGTATCTGAGCGGCATCAGCCTGGCGATCCTCAGCCCGCAGAGCCGCGAAAAGCTGTATGCCCTGCTGGCCGCCTGCCGCGCCAACGGCGGGAAAATTATCTTTGATAACAACTATCGCCCGCGCCTGTGGTCGAGCCGTGAAGAGGCGCAGTCCGCCTATCAGGCAATGCTGGCCCATACCGATATCGCCTTCCTGACGCTGGATGACGAAACGCTGCTGTGGGGTGAGGCCGACTGTGCGGCGGTAATCGGCCGCACGCGGGCGGCGGGGGTGCAGGAGATTGTGATTAAGCGCGGCGCCGATGCCTGCCTGGTGGATACCGGCGCGGAGCCGCTGCTGGAGATACCGGCGGTGCGGCTGTCAGCCGACAGCGTGGTCGACACCACCGCCGCCGGGGACTCATTCAGCGCCGGCTACCTGGCGGTGCGCCTGACCGGCGGCAGCGCGGAAGAAGCGGCAAAGCGCGGGCATCTGACCGCCAGCACGGTGATCCAGCATCGCGGTGCGATTATTCCGCGTGAAGCGATGCCAGACTAGGAACGCAGGGTAATAAACCAAACCGGCAGCAATCCGCCGTTAAGTGAATGCACAGGCCGTAAACGATGAGGTTATCACCTGAACCGTCAGATGCCGGTAGCGATTGAAATCGAAGCAGCCACGCGTCAGCGGCCGTAGGCAGGCACCTGCAACAGCCAGCTGGCCCGGAGCGCATCAAGCGTTGCGCCGCGTGCGGCTCTGGCTTCAGGCAGCGCCCAGTCAACCTGTTCGATGCTCTGCCGGTAGCGCTGGCTCTTCAGCTGGTTGTCCGCCTGGACCATCAGCGGAATGAGCCTGACGCCAACATGGTCGAGGCTGGGCCAGGGCCAGCGTTTTGCGCCGTCGCTCCAGGGGGCCATAAAATCCAGCGCGGTTAACAGCCCGGCTCCCTGCGGCGTCCGGTAGTGCCATAAATCTCCTGCTCCGCTGTGACCGGCAACCGTCGCCAGCGCGGTCAGCGCCTGCAGGTTAAACCAGCTGTAGTGAAACGATCGGGTGCGCGCCAGCTCCAGCGGCTGGCGACCATCGGCGGTCAGCTGACCCGCCATCCGCCGCTGCGCCTGATGAATCATCTCGCGGATAACGTCGGGGCGCTCAACGTACCAGGCAATGCCCGCCACCTGCGCGCTGTACCAGCTGCCGTGGTTATTCTTCGCGGCGGCCTCACCCCGGCCTTCAGGACTGGTCAGCAGCCACGCCAGATAGTCCTTCATCCATCGCTGCATCTGCTGTTCATCCTCCGCCCGCCATCCCGGCGCCTGGCGCAGAGCGATCAGCGAATCGACAAGACGGGTGGCAAAGTAGCGGCCGTCCAGCACGCCGGTGTGTCGCCTGTCGGCTATACCCGGTACGCCCTGGGCATATTTCAGGTTGGGATTCATGCGCGTTGCCGGGTTGATAAACCAGTGGCGGATCAGCGCAATGGCTTTATCCGCATAGCGCCGATCGCCGGAGAAATACCAGGCGAGGGTCAACGTCTGCACGCTGGCGGTAAACGTGGCCAGGCGCACGCCGTCGCTTTGCTCATTTTTACTCGCCGGATTCACGTGACCATCGCGCTTCACCCACGGCAAGCCGTCCGGTTGACGGCTGTCCGGCCACCAGTAGGCGCTGAGGCTGAGGTAGTCATGTTTTGACCCGCCGGGCGGCGTCATCCCCTTATCGGTAACGCTGAGCAGCGGCTGCTTCAGTGCCTTATCCGCCGCACGATGCAGCGACTGCCAGGCGGCAAGCGTGAGTTCGGGCGTCTGCGGCTGCGACAGGCGCTGGCGGTTTAGTGCCAGGTCGCTGGCGTTGAGGAAAGCATAATCCTGCGCGTAAAGTGCGGGAGAGAAGGCAACGAGGATCAGCAGCAGGAAGGGGATCATCCTGCTGAAAGAAGAAGGGCGGCCCTGAAAGGCCGCCCTGCGTTTACTGTGCCGGTGCATCCGTCGCTACCGCCGGATCGGCCGGCGTGGCGGGAGCCTGAGGCGCGGCTTCAACCGGCTTCATAATTTTCTGCCAGCTTGCCTGCAGCTGTCCGGCGTTAATTTCCGGCTCACCCTGCGGCTGCATCAGCATCATGGTGATATCCTGGGTCAGCTGCTGGCGCAGCTCCTGGTTCAGCATGTCCAGCGTCAGGCCGGAGAGGAAGGCCTGGCGCAGTTTCTGATACTGTTCCGGTGCGATATCCACCACCGCATTCTGCTGTGAGCGCAGACGCTGGCTCATCAGCACGTCGGTATCGGTGCGGGCATAGGTGGCAAACAGCTTGTTCAGCTCGGTATTTTTCTGCGCCATCAGCGTGTCAAATTCCTGCTGCGTCAGGCCGTTGTCGCGGACGTTAGCCATTTCTTTGGCGATCAGGTCCAGGTTGGCACTGAGCGCAGCGTTGTCCGAATCGATATTGATGGCGCACTGGGCGCGCTGATACAGCACGCGACAGTCAAAACCGACCTGCACGCCCTGGGCCTTATTATCGCTCAGCACGCGCTGTACGTGCCAGAACAGGGCTTCACGCGCCAGGTCACCCTGCCAGTAGCGCTGGAGATTTTGTGATTCGCGGATCGGCATCCAGGGATTGTCCCAGACCAGCGACAGGCGGTCCTGTCCAAGCGCCGGGTTCACGAGGTTCACCGGCTGCGGCGGCAGAGGCGAAAGCGTCGGCATTGGTGCAGGCTGTTCGCGTTTGCCTTCCAGCGGCGAGAACACTTTGTTGATCTGCTCGGACAGGCTGCGGCTGTCGACGTTACCGACGACGAACAGCGTCATCGCATCCGGCGTATACCACTGTTTATAGAACGCGTTAAGCTGGGCCAGATCGACCGGTACTTTCACCGCGGAGGCCGGGTCATGGCCCAGCAGCGTGGAGCCTTTCAGCCGGTAGCGCCACCAGACATCCTGGGTGTTACCGGGCCAGGTACCGATGGGGTCGTCGGCATTAAGCGCCGTGTTGACCACCTCGGTGTTAATCGTCATTTTATCCACGGTTGCCGCCAGCCAGGTCAGGGCTTCTTTGACCATTTCCGGGCGGTTGTTGGGCAGGCTGAGGTTATAAACCGTGTAGTTATAAGAGGTAATCGCCGGAGGCAACGGGTGCTGCGGGTCGATGCTTTGCTGCCAGAGGGAGCGCTGCTGTGCAGGCTCAAGCGCGGCGTTATGGACCAACGCCAGACGCGGTAAAAGATGGCTGTAGCCAATTTGCTGGGCGCTTTCAACCAGCGATCCGGTATTCACCAGCAGGCGAATCTCAATGCGATCGCTCGGTCGCTGGGGCGTCGTTAACAGCTGCCAGCTGAAACCGTTATCCAGTTTTCCCTGCTGCCAGGCAGGATCGGGTTGGAGGGTTTCAGCCTGTACCGTGCAGCTGGCCGCTGCCAGTACTACCCCACCAATCAAAAGACGAATTCTGGTGCCCTGCATGTGAACCCCTACTCAATCACAAACCAAAAAGAATCACTGGTGATCTGTTACCTGCTGCCCGCGGCATTTCAGCCGGTCAAAAACCCCTGGGAAGCCGCTGTATTTTAAAGGAACAGCTTGTTAGACCACGCATCGGCGAGGATGTCACACAGCGGAGTAAAAAATCATAAAAAAGTGTTGGATGTTATTATGCAAATGCCCGCCGCGAGGGCAAGTCGCGACGGGCATTTCTGTGAAATTTTAATGAATTAAGGTCTTAATGCGCGCTATCAGAGAGCTTTTTTTGACTCTTGCCGGCATTAAGCGTCGATTTCAGCTGATTTTCATCCAGCTGGCCGACCCACTTCGCCACCACTACGGTAGCCACGCCGTTGCCCACCAGGTTGGTTAATGCGCGGGCTTCTGACATAAAGCGGTCAATGCCGAGGATCAGCGCCAGCCCGGCAACCGGCAGATGCCCCACGGCCGAGAGCGTTGCCGCCAGCACGATAAAGCCGCTGCCGGTCACACCCGCTGCCCCTTTAGATGAAAGCAGCAGCACCACCAGCAGGGTAATCTGGTGGAAGATATCCATGTGGCTGTTGGTGGCCTGGGCGATAAAGACCGCCGCCATCGTCAGATAGATCGACGTGCCGTCCAGATTGAACGAGTAGCCGGTGGGGATCACCAGCCCGACCACGGATTTCTTACAGCCGAGCTTCTCCATTTTATCCAGCATGCGCGGAAGCGCCGATTCCGAAGAGGAGGTCCCCAGTACGATCAGCAGTTCTTCTTTGATATAGGCAATAAACTTAAAGATATTGAAGCCGACCACGCGGGCAATTAAGCCCAGCACGATAACCACAAACAGAACGCAGGTGATATAGAAACAGACGATCAGCTGGCCGAGCTGTACCAGTGATCCCACGCCATATTTACCGATGGTGAAGGCCATTGCGCCAAATGCACCAATCGGCGCCAGGCGCATAATCATATTGATGATGCCGAAAATCACCCGGGAGAAGCTGTCAATAAAGTTGAAGATCAGCGTGCCTTTATCTCCGAGGCGATGCAGGGCAAAACCAAACATGACGGCGAACAGCAGTACCTGCAGAATATTCCCGCTGGCAAATGCACCGATAACGCTACCGGGGATCACATCCAGCAGGAAGGCAACAATCCCCTGCTGTTCGGCCTGCTGGGCATAAATGGCCACGGCCTTCGCATCCAGCGTCGCGGGGTCAACGTTCATGCCCGCTCCGGGCTGCAGTACGTTGACCACAATCAGGCCGATAATCAGGGCAATCGTGCTGACCACTTCGAAGTAGAGCAGCGCCACCGCACCGGTCCGTCCGACGGCCTTCATGCTCTCCATACCGGCAATACCGGTCACGACGGTACAGAAAATTACCGGAGCAATAATCATCTTAATCAGCTTCACGAAGCCATCGCCCAGCGGTTTCATCTGCGCGCCCAGTTCGGGATAGAAATGGCCCAGCAGTACGCCGATGGCGATGGCGGTCAGCACCTGAAAATACAGGCTCTTAAACAGGGAAAGTTTCATAAAATATCCGTTAACGGCGGGTGTTCGATAGCGCGAAAATAACACCCGGGTCATGGGATTGATATAACCAGAGGGAATACGGGGTCAGCCATAACGCAAATTTATGAACTGAATCACTTCAGCAGGAAATTCCTATAACCGCAGGTAAACCCCCCTTTCTGACGTTGATTTATCGCGTTTTCGAGGAAGAATAATAGCGGTCAAACTGACCTCGCGGTAACGGCTCCGAATAGAGGTAACCCTGGCCGACATAGATATCCCGCGCCAGTAACCAGTCGCGCTGCGCCTCGGTTTCTATCCCTTCCGCCACCACCTCCAGCTTGCTGATTGCGGCGATTGACGCCACGATCCTCACCATGGTGTCATCGTCCGGCAGCGCAGAGACGAAGCTGCGGTCGATTTTTATCTTGCTGATCGGCAGGGATTTAAACTGGTTAAGCCAGTTCAGATTGGCATAGCCCATCCCAAAGTCGTCCAGCGCCACGGAGATCCCCGCCTCGTGCAGCGCCTGCAGAAGCTGCAGCGCCCGATCGGACTCGCCCACCTGGGCCGTTTCGGTGATTTCCAGCACCAGACTGCCGGGCGTAATGTTATGCCGATCGATATGTTCACGCAGATGGGTGACCATATCGGCATCGCGCAGCTGAATCGGTGACAGATTGACGCTCAGCGTCAGTGTAATCCCCCGCTGCTGCCAGTCTGCCAGCAGGCGGCAGGACTCTTCGAAGACCCAGCGGCCGAGGGCGTTAATGACGCCAATCTCTTCCGCATTAACAATCAGGTCGCTCGGCAGGCACCAGCTTCCGTCCGGCTGCTGCATGCGCAGCAGGGCTTCGGCTCCGATGACCTCACCGCTGCGCATATCGATCTGCGGCTGAAGCCAGAGGGCAAATTTACCCTCTTCAATACCCTGCAGAATGTCGAACTCCTGGGTGAGCCGCTTCTCGGCTTTTTCTGCCAGCTCCGAGTCGAAGAACAGGATCTGATTTTTACCCTGATGGCGAGCGGACATCATCGCGGAAACGGCACGCCCCAGCAGTTCAGCGGCGCTCTGATGGCCTTCTGCACGCTGCGCCATACCGATGCTGACATTGGGCCTCAGCTGCATATGCTGCAGGCTGACCGGCTGATTAAGCGTCTGCAGGAGGGTGTTCGCCAGCCGCAGGGCGCGGAACGGGTTATCGGCCTGTTTGACCAGCAGGGCGAAGTCGCAGTTGGACTGCTGGGCCAGCACCGTATGTTCATCGATGCAGCTGCGAATTTTGTCTACCAGCGTTAACGTCAGGGCATCACGTTCGCCGTCGCTGACGATGCCGTTGGCATCGAGTAACGTCTCAATACGCACCACCAGCACCGTGAAGACGCTGCCGCCTTTTACCGTGCGTAAATGCTGCTCCAGCAGCGCCAGAAACAGGGTTTTATTCGGCAGATCGGTCAGCGAATAATGTGTGCTCAGGCGGCTGATATCCTCGTTCATCGCGCCCAGGGTCAGCTGGTTGCGGTTGTAATTGCGGATCAGCAGGCCAATTTCATCATTGCGGTGGTAGCGCGGCAGCACCAGCTGATGGTTCAGCAGCTCCTGCGGCGTGAGATCCTGCAAATCCTGGGCGATTTTACGCACCGGGCGAACGATCAGGCGGTTGATGCACCAGCTGATGGCAACCGAGAGGATCAGGGCCAGCAGCAGGAAGGTCGTGACCATGGTGGACACGGCGCTGAGGATAAACTGATAGACCCGCCAGGAGTCGGCCTGCAGGATCAGCAGCGCCAGCGGCTTAGGGTTTGCGGGTTCAACGGAGTAAAGCGGCACGGTAATCTGCACCGGCAGCTCAAAGAGGGTGGCGATAAACTGCGGCACCGGTTTTTCCGGCTCAAAATCGGTATGCAGCGCCTGCAGGCCGTTGGGCAGCACCACTTCGGCACGCGCCAGAATGCCGGCCGGGCGCAGGGAGTTAAGGATGAATTCGGCCTGCGGGATATCCGCCTTGAGCACCGCCTGGGACAGCGGCTGGCGCACCGTATGGGCAACGTTCTCCATCTGCTGGGCGTAGTCGATTCTGCGCTGCTGCACAAAGTGGAAAAGCTGTATAACGATAAAGATGCAGATGGTGACGACCGCAACGCCCGACACCGTCGCCATTTGCTTAATCGTTAGTGAACGACTGACGCGCAAGCCTGTTCTCCAAAGCCTGAATCCCCGGATTCGTGGCGCATAAGGCAAAAAACTGCCCTGAGTATATCCTATGGCAACCGCTTGTTAAGCTATCACGCTTCGCGACTATCGGTTTAAGCGTTTTCCGATCGTTTTCGCCTTCCCCGCACGGACAGGGAAGGCCTGAAATAACCCGCTACTGTTGCTGTTGCAGAAACGCCAGCCAGGTCAGCAGATGCAGGCTGGAGGAGTAGTAATCTTCGTTGCTGCCCAGCGCATCGTTGAGATAACCGGTTTCATTCAGCGTCAGATCGCGCACCGACAGCAGGCCACCGGCCATATTGTACGGGGCTTTCTCGCCGCTCAACACATCGATCCATGCCGGGGTTTGCAGACGCTGGAAGCCGCCCCAGAAGCGCTGGAACGGGACCAGCTGAGGGTTCTGAGCGTCGTACCAGTGCAGATATAGCGGGATGCGGATCGCATCATAGCTGAAGCGCGGCGGCCAGGCCGCCGCCGGGGCAAAGGTGCCGTCGGCGTTGAGCGCCACCCAGTCCAGCGGCAGGTTCGTATCGCCAAAGTGCATTTGCGCCAGCAGTTCCATCCCGTCACTAATCAGCTGATTCCACACCTGCAGATGGCTGCGCCGGGCAAAATCACGCCAGGCGGGGAAGACGAAATAGGAAGGATTCAGGATAACGTAGCTGTTTTTATTAAATCCCTGGGCACCCGGCAGCATCACCGTGTAGCCGCCAAACGGCACCACGTTCTGCGCCAGAATGGCCCGCTGGATGGCATCTGACGCCTTCAGGTAGGCCTGCACGTGCCATTTTTCCCCTGCCTGCTGCAGCGCCCAGGCGATCAGCACATCGCCATCGGAGGCGTTGTTTTTATCCGCCACCGGATCGGCCTGGGTCGGGATATAACGCCAGTAGAACAGGCCGTTATTCGGATTTTTCAGCGTGTTTTGCGTCCAGTTCCACAGCTTGTCAAAACCGGTGCGGTCGTTGTATTGCACCGCCATCAGCATGGCGTAGCCCTGCCCTTCCGTGTGGCTGACGTTTTTGTTACCGGTGTCCTGAATGCGGCCATCGCTGGTCATAAAGCGCGTTTTAAAACTGCCCCAGCCGTCAGCGGCCACGGCCTGGGTGCATCCCAGCGCCAGTGCCAGCATGAGTACGGTCGCCCTCAACATCGCAATCATCGTTTCACTCAAACCTTATAGCGGAAGCGGAGTGACGCATCGCCGGTCGCTTCCGCGCTGAGCGAAACGCGATCGTAACCACCCTGCTCGCGCAGCCAGCGGGCGTACAGTCCGGTCAAAACGGCACTCAGGGCAAGATGCCACTGGTGTAGCGGGAGTGCGCCATCCGCTGCCGGCAGCGCCAGATGGTCAATAATCATTGCGCTGTCGGAGGGCTGAATGTCGATAAAACCCCAGTTAAAGCGCGCCAGAACCTGGTTGATCTGCTTTTCTAAATCGCCAACGGTCGCCGCTTTGCCCAGCGGGTAACGGCCTGCGAGGCTGTCGCCCATCTGCTGCAGGAAAGCCTGGCTTTCACGCTCGCCGGCGTTGCCCATCATGCCGCCGATCATCACGCTCAGCAGGTCAAACCAGCCTGGCTGACACTGCTGCTGACGATAATATTGCAGGGTACGATCCTGTAACTGGCTCATGCTTATTGACTTCCTCCCAGCATGTAACGGAAATAAAGTTGCGCAGTGCTTTCGTTATATTCACCAAAGGTGTCATAACCCAGCTGACCACCCACGGTGATATTTTTATTAATTTTATAATCCGCACCCGCATGCAGATTATAGCCAATTCCGCTCTTACTGCCGCCGGAATAGTAGGCTTCTTTCGCAAAACCAGCAGTAACTGCCGTTTCCAGCGCGGATTGCCATTCCGGATTGTTCGGATAATAGGCGCTGCGATCCTGCGTGTAGGCCTGATAACCCGCCGATCCGCCGATGCGAACGCTCAGGTCGTCATAGCTCTGCGAGTAGTCGATCGGGAACGCCACGCTGACGAAGTTTTGTGGGCTGAAGTAGCCGCCCTGGCCGTAGCTGTAGTAGCTGAGGTTCTTTTTGAAGTCCATCCAGCTCAGGCTGATACCGGTTTTCAGTTCGCGATCGTCGTAGTGGTACGGGCGCACGTAGGCACCCGCGTTAGCGACCAGGCTCTGGTTGCTTGCCACGTTCTCACCCAGATAGCTGTACGCACCCGCCCCGACGTAGAATCCGGCATCGCCGTCGTCATAGCTCAACAGGGCGTTACCGCCGTTCTTGGTCACCCGGCCCCAGTTGCTGCCGGAGAGTTTATCCTGCACGCCAACGTAGGAGAGCAGGCTGTCGGTGACGGCTCGGCGTTCACCGGTCAGGATCAGCGTCAGATAATCCGTCAGCTTCGGTGCCCACTTCACGCCACCCACCATGGTGCTGAGATCCTGGCCCAGCGGCGTGCTGCCGAGGTCGATCTTGTAGCTGGTGCCGGTCAGCGCCAGGTTCAGCTCAACGCCGCTGGCGTTCTGCGAGTCGCTGGTGCCGGCACTGGCACTGTCAACGCTCGGTTTACGCGTGGACGCGACCAGATAGTTTTTCAGCGCCGTGTTGTTGTTCAGGCTGGTGAGATTGTTCAATCCGGTTGCGGTCAGCGGGTTCAGCTGTTCAAAGGTAATGCCGTCCAGCGCGGTCAGCGCGGTCGCCACCCCCGGATTGGCGGCGTTGAAGGTCGCCAGATCGGTCGCGTTAAGCGTGCCGATGTAGGTCTGTTCACTCTTGATGGTTTCCACCAGGTTACCGATCGCCTGCTCGGTTGCACCCGAGCCGAGTCGGCGATAGGCATCGCCGCTGGCGCTGCCCGCGCTGAGGTTAATTGGCGTCACGGTAAAGTCAAAGTGCGCGTCGCCCAGCGGGGAGCTGGTCCAGGTCAGCGGCGCTTTGGCTTCGGTCAGCTTGCTCAGGCCATTTTCACCGTCGCGGCTGCGGATCTGCACTCCGGCCTGCATCCAGGTTCCGGTGTCTTTTTCCAGATCGGCCATCATGGTATCAATCTGAGCCAGCGTCTGATTCTCTCTCAGCAGCGGCGCGTTGCCCATGGTGAAGGTGGCACCCGGAATATCGCGGTAATCACGATAGGTCGGCGACAGCTGCCACGGCATGGTTTTACCGTAGGTTGACGGTGACGGACGCGGCGACAGCGTGGTGCGGTTGATGAACGGGTTGTCTGACATCGCCAGCCCGCCGATCCCCGCCGTGCTGCCGGTATCGGCGCCCGAAAGACCAATTACCTTGCCACGCGCGGTGCGCAGGTAGCTCAGCGCTTCATTATGATCGCCGTCGGCATTCGCCACGCGCGCCAGCAATAACAGACGCTCAGGAGACTGCTGCCCGCGCAGTCCGGTACTCAGCGATCGCGCGCGGGGAACATCGTTTAATGCCAGCGCCACGTTGATGGCACCTTCACGTGCGTCCTGATTAGGCGTATCGCGCGTCATCAGGTAGTCATAGACCACGCCCGCTTCTTTGTTCATTTTGCCTGACTGGTAAAGCCGCGCCATGGCAAACATCAGATCGGTATTTTGCGGATCTTTCTGCAGGGCGGTAATCAGCTTGTCGTAGGCGGCGGCGTACTGCTTCTGCTCGCGCAGGCGGTCGACTTCGTTGATCACCCCGCCGTTACGAATACCGGCCAGCTGCGTAGGTGTACTGCGCGACTGAATTTCCGGGCTGCTGAGGAAGCTTTGCGCTTCGGCGCCGAGTCCTGCCTGCTCAAGCACCGCGGCCTGGGCCGCGTAGTCGCCGGCATTACCCTGCACGCCACGGCGCATGTTGCCACGCACAACCGACACGGCGGTGCTCATATCACCCGCCTGGGCCAGCGCTTTAGCCAGATTACCGGCGTCGGACGGGCTGGACGGCGGATTAGCGGCCAGCACTTTCAACGTATTGGCCGCGGCCGCGCTGTTGCCCTGCGCGAGGTACTGCTTCGCCACATCCATCTGCTGATTAAAGCTGGCCCGCTGGGCCAGCGTGCGCATATCGGCATTCTGGCTGCGTGCCGGAATACGCGACAGCAGGCTGTTGGCCTGCGCCCACGATCCCGTTTCGCTGGCAAACAGCGCGGCGGCGTAAACTTCATTGCTGGAGGCGCCGTTGCGATAGGCCGGCTGTATCACGCCTGCGGCCTGAGCCGCATTGCCCTGCTGCTGATAGATACGTGCCAGATCGAGGCGCAGCCACGGATCCGACGGGAAGCGCTGCATCCCCTGCTGCAGGATCGACACCGCGCGCTGCGGGTTACCCGCTGCCAGCGCCTGTTTTGCTTCGTTACGAACCGGATCGCTGGTGGCAACCGGGCGCGGTGTGACGGCGGCGCGAACGCTGGCAGGCAGCGAGGCCAGCAGCGTGTTGGCTTCCGCCGTGCGATTTTGCTGGCGCAGCACGTAGAACAGCCCCTCTTTGGCGGGGCGGTTGTCGGCATCGGTAGCCAGTACGCTGCGGAAGGTCTGCTCTGCCTGATCGAGCTGATTGCTGCGGCGCAGCACGTCGCCACGGAACAGTTTGGCGGAGACGCCTTTTTCGCCTGCGGCCTGGGTCAGTGGCTCACTGAGCGCCAACGCCTGGGCGGTATTGCCGGACTTCAGCGCCTGCTGCGCGGTGGCGAGCTGGCCGTAGAAACGGGCATCTTCCGCCTGCTGCTGACGCTGCTGGCTGTTGTTACCGCCCAGTTTGGCCGCACGCTCAAGGTAGTCGGCGGCCTGCGTATAGTTGCCGTTGCGCTGGGCAACGTAGCCCAGGCCGGCCAGCGCATCCGCATCTTCCGGGTTAACCTGAAGCACCTGGTCGAATGCGTTCTGCGCGCCGGAGACATCGCCGCTGTTCAGGGCGGTAAAGCCCTGACCTTTGGTTTCGCCGCCGACGTTTTTACGGTAATACGCCATCACCGCCGTATCCTGCGGATGGCGCTGCTGGTAGTTCTGATACAGCGCATCGTCCGTCGGTTTCGGGCCAAGCCACAGCAGCGCCTGGCGCAGCGAGCGGTCGGCGTCCGGGTTCGCCGGAGCCATACCTTCCAGCGACTGCAGGCCCTCACGACGGGTGGATTCCTGGTAGGTCAGAGCCTTGGCCAGCGCCAGTTTTGCGGCGTTGTCCTGGGGGTTCTGGGCGCTGAACTGGCGCAGGTTATCGATCGCCTGCGGCAGCATGTTACGGTCACCGGCCATCGTCAGATAGTATTCCGCCGCCACGCTGGCAGGCGGCTGGTTACCGCTGAAGGTGTTGCGCCAGGTTTGCAGCGCGGCGGCGGTGTTGCCGGTGCGCGCCTGCTGGCGGGCCAGCGACAGCTGTGCTGCCGGAATCGACTGCATCTGGCGGGCGTTGTCCAGCTCGACCAGGCGCGGATCCTGCGGCGACACTTCGCTCAGCCGGGTGCGCCATTTGGTCATGCCTGCGGTGTCGCCGTTCTGCTGCGACCACAGGGCCATCAGGTACATCGCCTGAGTGTTATTGCCGTCCACCATCAGCACTTTCTGCAGCGCTTCACGCGCCAGATTGTCGTGCGATTTCTGATGCCAGTAGTTTGCCTGGTCAAAAAGCGCCTGAACGGCCGGGTTATTATCAGCGGCCAGCAGCGGGAAAGAGATCGCCGACAGCACAAGGCTGCCGCCGATCATCCAGCGGTGGCGAATTCTGGCGCTTAACTGTGTGAGTTGTGTTTTCATCATTCTTTTTTCTCGCCAGAGGAACGGGACGATTTCGGTGGGTTTAGACGACGCCATGAATGGCGCTTCAGCAGCACGTAGGTGCTTAATCCCACTAAGGTCGAACACAGCAGTGCCACAAGAGCCATCAGCACGGAGTGCTGGTTGGCATACCAGACCACCATCATGTACCACGGCATTTGCCCGCTGGGGAACTGGGCGCCGACGCGGAAGCTGCGCACGCCGGTTTCATCGGTAATGATAGCCGTATCGCCGCGAATACCGGCGTTAATGCGCTGCAGGGTTAAATCATTGCTCAGGCGGGCCAGCTGATCGTCGTCGGTGGCGATAGTCATCACCACCAGGCGGCTGCTGTTCCACGGCGAGCGATAGCTGACGAAGCCGCGCCAGTCTTCGTTGGAAGACAGATAGCGGTCGGCATCCAGCGACTGACGCGACCAGTCACCGGTCAGCCAGCTGCGGAGTTTTTCCAGCGTGCCCTGTACCTTCACGCCCAGCGTATGGCCGTGGACTTCATATGGCGAAGCGGCCAGCACCGACTCGTTAAAGGCGGTTTGCGTCAGCGTGGAAACGGCCAGCACATCGCTGTTTTCCAGGCGTTCGCGCATGGCGCCGCCGCCCGGTACGCCGAACACCACGTTGTTGTAGGCCAGCGCCACGCCGGTCGCATTTCCGGAACGTCCGGCCATGTTCAGCAGCGTGCTGATTTCGGCATTGGCCGGCTTCTCAGGCAGCATCAGGACGGTCTGAGAGTAGTCGGCCAGACGCGAGAACGGGAACGAAGCACCGACGAAGTAGGACAGATTCGGCAGCATCGAGAAGTGACGCGTGTGGCTCAGGTCGATAGAGGAGTCTTCTTCGATCCGGCTTTTGATATTGTTGTTGGTCAGAACGCTGCAGGGCGCGCTGGCCTTGGGTTTGATGTTGAAATAGAGCTGCAGCTGGTTATCACCGTAAATCAGATACGGATCCAGCTTCAGCGTGTATTTCTCCTGGCGTGCATCGCCGCCCAGGCGGTGCCAGATATTCTCCAGCAGCCCGAGCTTATTCACCGTCAGGTTGCGCAGGAACGTACCGTTCAGGGTGACGTTGAGCACGGAGTTATCTTCATCGATCCAGTTTTCAGACGGGAAGCGATAGTTCAGCTGCAGCGGCAGCGTATCGCCGTCCCACAGGAACAGATCCGGTGCCGCACGGAAGTTCACCCGAAGGGCATCATGCCAGATGCCGTTGGCGGTCAGATTCTGATCCTGGCGCAGCAGTTCGCTGAGGCGAACCGGGCGCTCGGTATTAATCCAGCGCGGTGCGTCATAAGGTTTGCGCAGCGGCAGCGTCTGCTGCCCGACTTCCAGCTGGGCATTATCGTCCTTCATCGGCTGTAACAGGCGGGTTGCCGCCTGGCGCAGCTGCAGATCGTCTTTACCCACCACCAGCAGCAGCTTGTAGACCGGGTTATCCGGGTTGTCGACGATTTTCACCAGCGGTACGCTGGTTTCCGGCAGCGTCAGGCTGGAGATCACTTCGCCCGGGTGGCCGAACACCACGCCGTTTTTCTCCGGCAGCTGACCGCGCAGCACCGGGAAGTTAATGCCACGATAGTCCGCCTGAATCCCCAGCCATGAGGCCAGAATAGCCGCCGCACTGACCTCGCCCGGCTGAATATTTTCGCCAAACGCCATGGTTACGCTGGAGGCATTCATCCGCAGCGGGTCGAGGAACGGCCGTGGGAAATTGCTCAGGTTGGTACCAATGTTCAGCTGCTGACCTTCCAGTGACAGCGTGGTCGTGGGCAGAATAGTGACCTGATACTGATCTTCGCTGTCGCGCTCGCACAGGAGCTGGTCGGCATCGTTGATTTTAAAGCTCAGGTTATTACTGGATACCACCATCGCAGCCGGAATATCCAGCTGATAATCTTCACTTTCTTTATCCGACGCGCTCAGCGGCAGCGTACCCAGCGGCTGACCGTTCATCATCAGCTGCAGCGACGTATTGCGCGCGGCCAGGGCGGAAGAAACCTTCAGCGACAGATTCAGACGCGCATTGGTGACCACTTCATCGCTCGGCAGCGTAAACGTGATGCCTGACTGCAGCTGACCACCGGTCAGCAGCACGCCCTGCGGTTGACCCATCTGCGCCACCGTCACCGTACTGGACAGCGGCTGGTTCAGAGACACCATCGCGGGCGAAGCGTCAGCAGGCGGGGCAGGCAGCGGAGGCAGGCCCGGAAGCTCGGTGACGGAACCCGGCGGCAGCGCCGGTTCGTTGCCCGCAGGCAGGCCGTTTTCCGATCCCGCAGCAGGGGCATCATTTTCCGATGCCGCCGCGGGCTGGTCGTTCTCTTCCGCTTCTGTGCCGTTGCCCTGGTTGGCCGGGATAAAGTTGTTGAGTAAGTTGCCAAACTGCGAATTGTTACTGGCCGTATCGGCAGCGTTGAGGTTGCTCAGCGTCAGCGCCGTACTCAGGCACAGTGCGCGAAGTATTAGTTGCTTCATGCCACTCCATCCTTCTCAGCACGCATACGGCGTTTTTTATTCGCGCGACGATCTTTCCAGGTCAGCCAGAACAGTTCAAATACCGTACGAATGATGTTAACCAGCGAGCGCAGCGGGTTGTCTTTTGGCCCTTCCGGCTTCAGCCACGCATCCGCACGGGACAGCACCACGCGTACCAGCTCACGGCGGCGCGACAGGGGGATGTCCTTAAACTGGAAGCGCAGAACGCCGGAGTCGGCACTGATGAGCTGTACCGGAATCGAAATGGCACCGGAGTGCAGCATCAGTTCGATCTCTTCAATTTCATCGTTCTCGAAGCGCTGATCCGGCGCGGTCAGCTGCGCACCGCCCATCGACAGGTTAATGGTATGGCAGCGTGAGGAGATCCCGCTGGCATAATGCACAATCGCCGGGATATTCACGTCGATACGAATGGTTTTACGGACCTGTTTGGTTTCACGCGCCACGGCAATCGCCGCCATCAGAATAATCAGGCTGAAGGTGGCCCAGCCGACGTTCAGCGCAATAACGTACGGGTCCACGCCGAAGTAGTCGTGAGCGGTGGCGCGCACGATGCCGCTGATCACCCCGGCGGCCAGCAGCAGAGCGCAGATCACGTGCGGACGCACGATGTTGAAGTCGAAGAAGCCCACGTCCAGCAGACCGCCTTTATCCGTCACGTTGAACTTGCCGTGCTTAGGCGAAATCATGGTCAGCAGCGTGGGAATAACCAGGTGGAATGCCATCACCGTTTCATAAATTTCACCCCAGAAGGTGGCGCGGAAACGGCCATTCATCCGGGAGTTCACGTACAGCGACAGCACCAGGTGCGGCAGCACGTAGGCGAAGATCAGGCTGGCCGAGGAGTGAATAATGTTCAGGTTAAACAGCAGGTAGGCCAGCGGCGCCGTCAGGAACACCACGCGCGGCAGACCGAACTGGAAGTGGAGCATGGCGTTGAGGTAGCACAGGCGCTGCTGCCATTTCAGGCCACGGCCCAGCAGCGGGTTGTCGACGCGGAAAATCTGCGTCATGCCGCGCGCCCAGCGGGTACGCTGAACGATATGCAGACCCAGACGCTCGGTGGCCAGACCGGCCGCCAGCGGGATCGCCAGAAACGCTGAACCCCAGCCCAGACGCTGCATTTTTAATGCGGTATGCGCATCTTCGGTAACGGTTTCCACCGCAAAACCGTTGATCTCTTCCAGCGCGGAGCGGCGAATAACTGCACAGGAGCCGCAGAAGAAGGTCGCGTTCCAGTTATCGTTACCCTGCTGTACCGGGCCGTAGAACAGAGCGCCTTCGTTAGGGATTTCGCGGGCAGCTTTCAGGTTACGTTCAAACGGGTCAGGCGAGTAGAAATAGTGCGGCGTTTGCAGCAGCGCCAGCTTCTCGTCTTTCAGGAAGGCACCGACGGTAGCCTGCAGGAAGGTACGGGTGGCAACGTGGTCACAGTCAAAAACGGTGATCAGTTCGCCCTTGGTGATTTTCATCGCGTGGTTGAGGTTACCGGCTTTGGCGTGGCGGTTGTCGTCGCGGGTGATATAGCCCACGCCCACATCCGCGGCGAAGCGGGCAAACTCGCTGCGCTTGCCGTCATCCAGCAGGTAAATCTTTAATTTGTCGCGCGGATAGTCGATGCACTGCGCGGCCAGGACGGTATCACGTACCACGTCCAGGCTTTCGTTGTAGCTCGGAACGTAGACGTCCACCGTCGGCCAGAGTGAAATATCATCGGGCAGCGGTTCGATGGTCCGTTTCAGCGGCCAGGACGTCTGCAGATAGCCGAGAATTAAAATCAGCCAGACGTACAGCTCCGCGATAAACAGGCCGATACCCAGAATCGCCTCCACTTCGGAATTGAAGTGCAGGGTTTCGGTGGCGCGCCAGTATATATAGCGGGTCGACATGATCGCGGAAAGAAATACCATGATCAGCGAGACCGGTTTGCTTTTAATAAAGCCCAGCAGGAACACAATACCGATGGAAATCAGACCAAAGGTATATTGTTTCTGGCTGTCCATCGGAGTGATAACGATAACTGCCGCAACGGGCAGTAAGATGAGCAAGAGCAGATAAAACAGGACTTTATTCATAAGTCATCCTGAACACGTGTGGGTATCATTCTTCGTGGTGCACTTCACCACGCGTCTTCAGGCATCCGTGCCAGGTTCCTGTAGCCCTTTAGCGCGACTGTAGAGGTGCATGCATCTCGCCGTCGCCCACTTTAATATCCAGCAGCGCGGAAAGACGTTTACCGATCAGCTCAATATCGAACGCGGCAGCGGAGACAGGACTGAAATCAAAAATAGACTGCTGAGAGGCATTGGCTTCGGCCACGCTTTCATCGCGGTTTACTACGCCAATTAACCGATCGCCCAGGCGCTGCTGCATAAACAGCGTGACGTCGCGGCTGATATTACGGCGGCTGTCGCTCTGGTTAAGCACAAAATAGTGACCGTTGCGGTGGTTAAGCGCGCTGCCGATCAGTTTTTCATTTTCCACCTGCGGCAGCAGCGACAGCGAAGCCGTATCGGCCAGCATCACCACCAGGTGCATATCGGCCAGGGCCGCCATCGCCTTCAGCGCCGGGCCGGGGCCAGGAGGGAAATCGGCGATGATCACCAGGCCTGGATAATTCAGCACGGTGTTCAGACCCCGGATAATAAAGTTCGGATCGTGGGTCAGATTATCTTCGAACTGCATCCGCTGCTGTTCCGTCACATCACCGTAGGGCAGAACGAAAATATTCCCGCCGGTGGTGAGAATGGACTGGCTCCAGTCGGAAGATTCGGCAGATTTGGCGACAAAACCGCGCCCGTCCGACAGCGGCACGCCAAAGTGCAGGCGCAGCGCATTCTGCACGTCGAAATCAATCGCCAGCACTTTGCTACCGTTGCGGGCAAGCGCGTGTGCAAGGTTGGCTGCCATGGTGGTTTTACCCACACCGCCTTTAGGGGAACAGACGCAAACTAACGGCATGAGGCAATTTTCTCCAGCAGGGATTGTAATGGCATCTCTTTAGAAACGATCTGTTCAGCCGAGCCGTGGGCCGGGCTGAATAACTGTTTATAGCTGATATTTGATGATGTTGCCGCAGACGATGTCTGTGGCTGTACCGCCTGGCTGCCCGCAAAAAGCGGCGATGCTGCCGACGGCTGTGACTGATACAACGGCTGTGCGGTCTGCGGCTGCGGATATCCGGGCTGCGACTGATACAGCGGAGCTGCCGGCTGGGGCTGATACAGCGGCTGTGACTGCGGTGCAACCGGCTGCGGCTGATACGGTGTCGGTGCCTGCTGCAGCGGCGGCTGATACTGTGGCTGAACCGGCGGTGACTGCAGCAGTGCGCTCAGCTGCGGTTGCGCAGGCTGTGGCGGCAGCGGGAAGCCCGACTGCAGTGTCGGCTGAGCGTTCGGTACTGGCTCAGGCTGCTGAAGCAGTGCGTTGAACTGCGGTGCCGCGGGCTGCTGAGCCGGCGCACTTTGCTGGGCCTGAGGAGCAGCCGGCTGGGACTTCGCCAGCTGATCGAACAGCGAGCCTGACGCCTGCGCGACAGACTCCGGACGCAGATCGGCCACTTTGGTCAGCTGTACCGTCGGCTTCGCCGGGGCAACTGGCGTAGCGTCCGACTGCGGCGTCACCGGTGCGGGAGCTTCGTGCTGCACGCCGGGCTTCAGCGATGAAGAAATACTGTCGAATAATGACGCCCCCACCGACGGAGTATGATCCAGGGTGGTGATTGACGGCACGGGCTGGGCTGGCGCAGTCGCGTCGGGTGGCGTCAGCAGCACCGACGGATCGATAGGCTGAGGGGCAACGACATCAATCCTCTGACTCTTATCCAGCACCGGGTCGGTACCATCACTGAGCAACTGCTTGATAATGGCCCAGTTTGAGCTGTCAGAATGGAGTGACTGCTCGGACATATCTTTGAATTCGATGTGGTTTGTTTGCGTCTTTTCTTTAAAACGCTGCAAGTCATCATAACTTTTCATAGAAGCGATCGCGCAGAAGGAGGATTTCCCGGCAATATAACACACTCTTTTTGAAATCGTCAGATTAATCTCAGAGCGCAGTTTACTGATTTTCAATCAGTAAATTAACGGCTTACTAGCAAATTTATTTATTACCGACGTCATTTATCATATTAGTGACTATGTTAATAAATTGGATAATTTTATCGGATTAGACGCGATGATTTCATTAACGTGAAATAGCTTAAAAATAGTTATTAGCTTTTTTTCCTTAATTTCCCATTAAATGATTACGGTTATCCGTTAACTCGTTATCCCTGTTGGGAAAATTCCTTTTTTCCGCGAAAGAGACTCTTTTGCTTCTCTTAAGTGTTTAAGGTGGTTAAGGTTTCGCAACTGTTGAAATTAAAGCGGAGCTAATCTCCGCTTTTGCACATTGGCCGTGTTCAGACCGCCGTTTCGTTTTCATCCTGCTCAACGGCGAAGCAGGCAACCTGCTGCCCGCCCCAGGATTTCAGCTGCGGCTGCAGCTGGGTGCAGGTGCCGAGCCGACGACGACAGCGGGCGTTGAATGCACATCCCGGCGGCGGATTCAGCGGGCTGGGCAGCTCGCCGGTCAGCTTGATACGTTCACGTCGGTCGTCCGGGTTAAGGCGCGGCGTGGCGGAAAGCAGCGCCTGGGTGTAAGGATGCCGGGGATTAGCGAAAATCTCTTCTTTAGTCCCCTTCTCCACGCAGCGCCCCAGATACATCACCATCACTTCATCGGCGATGTGCTCCACTACCGACAGATCGTGCGAGATAAAGATGTAGGAAAGCCCCAGCTCCTGCTGCAGATCCATCATCAGATTCAGCACCTGCGCCCTGACCGACACATCGAGCGCTGAAACGGGTTCATCGGCAATCAGTACGTCCGGGTCAAGCATCAGCCCGCGGGCAATGGCGATACGCTGGCGCTGGCCGCCGGAGAACATATGCGGGTAGCGATCGTAGTGCTCCGTTTTCAAACCCACCTTCGCCATCATGGCCAGGGTTTTCTCCCGGCGTTCCGCTTTCGTCAGGCTGGTATTGATCACCAGCGGCTCTTCCAGGATCTGGCTGACTTTTTTACGTGGGTTCAGCGAGCCATACGGATTCTGGAAGACGATCTGTATCTTCTGACGCCGCATCTGCTGCGCCTGCGGGTCATGCTTCAGCAGGTCCTGTCCCTGATAGAACAGCTGGCCTTCGGTCGGCGTTTCAATCATCGTCAGCAGGCGGCCGAGGGTCGATTTACCGCAGCCGGACTCCCCCACCACCGCCAGCGTTTTGCCGCGTTCGAGGTTAAACGATACGCCGTCCAGCGCTTTGACCAGTCGCTCCTGGCCAAACAGGCCTTTTTTAACCGGGTAATGCTTCTTCAGATCGATCGCCTGCATCAGCAGGGTCGGATTAGTTTCTTCAGGCTTCATAAGTCGGTCTCCCGGCATCATCCAGTGGGAAATGGCATTTGGACTGACGCCCTGCAAGATCGCGCAGCGGCGGTTCTTCCGTCCGACAGCGGTTAGTCGCATACGGGCAGCGCGGATTCAGCAGGCAGCCGTTGGGTCGGTCATATTTACCCGGCACCACGCCAGGCAGCGAGGCCAGCCTCGCCTTATCGGAGGAAAACTCCGGCAGCGCGCGCAGCAGGGCCTGGGTGTAGGGATGGCGCGGCGCCTTAAAGATATCGACCGCTTTACCGGTTTCCACCACCTGCCCGGCATACATCACAATGATGTGCTGCGCGGCTTCGGCGACCAGTGCCAGATCGTGGGTGATCAGGATCAGCGCCATATTTTCCTGGCGCTGCAGATCCAGCAGCAGCTCAATAATCTGCGCCTGGATGGTCACGTCCAGTGCGGTGGTCGGTTCATCGGCAATCAGCAGCTTGGGCCGGCAGGCAATCGCCATCGCGATCATCACGCGCTGGCTCATACCGCCAGAGAGCTGATGCGGATAGACATCCAGCCTTGAGGCCGGGTCAGGGATCCCCACCTGGTTCAGCAGGTCGATGGCGCGCTGGCGGCGGGTACGGCGATTGCCGCCCTGATGCACCTTAATGGCTTCCATAATCTGGTAGCCCACGGTATAGCAGGGGTTCAGGCTGGTCATCGGGTCCTGGAAGATCATCGCGACTTCAGAACCGACCAGCTGGCGGCGTTCTTTCTCGGAAATTTTCTGCAGGTTGCGCTGATCGAAAATCAGCTGCTCTGCCATCACCTTACCGGGGTAATCAATCAGCCCCATGATCGCCAGCGAACTGACGGATTTGCCGGAGCCGGATTCGCCGACGATGCCGACCACCTGGCCCTGTTCCACCTGGTAGCTGATGCGGTCCACGGCGCGGAACGGTGCTTTTTCGTCACCGAAATGCACCGAGAGTTTATCTACAGTTAATAGTGCCATCTCGCTGCCTACTGTTTGAGTTTCGGGTCAAGAGCGTCGCGTAAACCGTCGCCCATCAGGTTAAAAGCCAGTACCGTCAGCAGAATGGCAACACCCGGGAAGGTGACCACCCACCAGGCACTCTGCGCATACTGCAGCACGTCGGAGAGCATGGTGCCCCACTCCGGCGTAGGCGGCTGCGCCCCCATACCCAGGAAACCCAGCGCGGCCATATCGAGGATCGCGTTGGAAAAGCCAAGAGACGCCTGCACGATCAGCGGTGCCAGGCAGTTTGGTAAAATATTGATAAACATCTGACGCATCGCGCCGGCCCCCGCCACGCGGGAGGCGGTGACGTAGTCGCGGGTCACTTCCACCAGCACCGCCGCGCGGGTCAGACGAATGTAGTGCGGCAGGGCGACGAAGGTCAGCGCCAGCGAGGCGTTAACAATCGACGGGCCAAAGATCGCCACCAGCACCAGCGCCAGCAGCAGGCTCGGCAGCGCCAGCATGATATCGACCAGACGCATAATCGCGGCATCGACCGCGCCGCCGACATAGCCGGCAATCAGGCCGAAGACCACGCCCATAATCAGCGACAGAACCACCACCAGACAGCCGACCAGCAGCGAAAGGCGTGCACCGTACATCAGGCGGGAGAGGACATCGCGGCCCACATCATCCGTACCGAGAAGGTACTGCCAGCTGCCGCCCTCATGCCAGACCGGCGGTCGCAGCAGCGCGTCGCGGAACTGTTCGGCCGGAGCATGCGGTGCCAGGAAGTTGGCAAAAATAGCGATTAAAATCATTGCGACAACGTAAACCAGGCCGATTACCGCGCCTTTGTTACGCTTAAAGTAGTGCCAGAATTCCTGTAACGGGGTCATCGGCTTGGGTGCAGCAGGGACGCTGCCCGGATCTACAACAGACATAGTGGCCCCTTATTTCTTGTGGCGTATGCGTGGGTTGACCACGCCGTAAAGCACGTCGACCAGCAGGTTAACGAGGATAATCAGCGTGGCAACCATCAGCACGCCGCCCTGAACGACCGGGTAATCACGGCGCTGCAGTGCATCGATCAACCAGCGCCCCAGGCCCGGCCAGGAGAAGATGGTTTCGGTCAGGATGGCACCGGCTAACAGCGTACCGACCTGCAGGCCAATCACCGTGACTACCGGCAGCATCGCATTGCGCAGCGCATGAACCACAATCACCCGCATCGGGGTCAGCCCTTTGGCGCGTGCGGTGCGGATATAATCCTCGCCCAGCACTTCGAGCATCGCCGAACGCGTCATACGCACGATGACCGCCAGCGGAATGGTGCCCAGCACCACGGCAGGCAGGATCATATGCATCACGGCATCAATAAAGTCGCCCGGCTCACCCCAGATCAGCGTGTCGATCAGCATAAAGCCGGTCAGCGGGAGCGTGTCATCGAGGAAGACCGTATCGCTGATGCGCCCGGACACCGGGGTCAGGTTGAGCTGCACGGAAACCAGCATGATCAGCATCATGCCCCACCAGAAAATCGGCATGGAGTAGCCGGTCAGGGAGATGCCGACCGCGGTGTGATCGAAGACAGAACCGCGTTTGACCGCGGCCAGCACACCAACGGGGATGCCGACGATCACCGCAAACAGCATGGCGCAGATGCCCAGTTCCATTGTTGCTTTGAAGCGCGGAACAAATTCGTCCCAGACCGGAATGCGGCTTTTCAGCGACATACCTAAATCGCCGTGCAGTACGTTCCAGACGTAGGTGAAATACTGCTGCCAGAGCGGTTTGTCCAGACCAAGCTGGGCCAGCAGCTGAGCGTGACGTTCAGCGGAGATGCCGCGTTCACCCGCCATAATCAGCACCGGGTCGCCGGGGATCATGTGGACAAACGCGAAAGTTAACAGGGTGATACCAATAAACGTTGGGATAACAAGTCCCAGCCGTCGGAGTATGAACTGCAGCATATTCCGTACTCTCTTCTGTTTCCCGCCGGTCTTAGCCTGCGGGATTATTATTGCTCACATCTTGCAGCCGGGTAGACCCGGCCACGACGCAGCGAACTGCGCCTTGACCTGAATAAACAAGGATTTAGCGGGCTTCGAAACAACGAAAGGGGTTGAGCCGCCACCGATACGGTGCGTCAACCCCCGTCGGGTTCGTTACTCGGCGATATCAACCTGGGCAAAGTAGTGTCCACCCAGTGGATCAACCACGTAGTTGGAGACTTTTTTGCTTACTGGCTCATACACGGTCGAGTGGGCAATGATCAGCGCCGGAGCCTGGTCATGCATCACCACCTGAGCCTGTTTGTACAGCTCGATACGCTTGTTGTGATCTTCAGTCGCACGGGCAGGCTGGATCAGATCCTCAAACGACTTGTCACACCAGCGTGAGTAGTTAGAACCATCTTTGGCTGCCGCACAGCTGAACAGGGTGGCGAAGAAGTTGTCCGGATCCCCATTATCACCGGTCCAGCCCATCATTACGGTCTGGTGTTCACCGGCTTTAGCACGCTTCAGATACTCGCCCCACTCATAGGTGACGATCTTGGCCTTCACGCCAATCTTCGCCCAGTCGCTCTGGATCATTTCCGCCATGCGGCGGGCGTTCGGGTTGTAAGGACGCTGCACCGGCATCGCCCACAGGTCAATCGCGAAACCATCGGCCATACCGGCTTCTTTCAGCAGCGCTTTGGCTTTTTCCGGGTCGTAGGCGTAGTCCTTCACCGCGTCGTTATAGCCCCACATGGTTGGTGGGATCAGGTTTTTGGCCGCCTGGCCTGCACCCTGGTAAACCGCGTCGATGATTGCCTGCTTGTTCACTGCCATGGTCAGCGCCTGGCGAACTTTCAGGTTATCCAGCGGCTTTTTCTCAACGTTAAACGACAGATAGCCGACGTTCAGACCCGGCTGCTCCATCAGATTGATTTTTGTGTCCTTCTTCATGCTGGCGATATCAGCCGGATTCGGATACGGCATGACCTGGCACTCGCCTTTCTGCAGCTTGGCGTAGCGCACGGAGGCATCAGGCGTGATGGAGAACACCAGGCGGTCAATCTTCGGCTTGTCACCCCAGTAGTCCGCGTTGGCTTTGTAGAGGATGCGTGAATCTTTCTGGTACTGCTGCAGCTGGAATGGACCGGTACCGACCGGATTCAGGTCGACTTTTTCCGGCGTGCCCGCTTTCAGCATGTTGTCGGCATATTCCGCAGACAGAATGGAGGCAAAGTCCATTCCCAGGTCGGCGAGGAACGGTGATTCAGGGCGGGTCAGGACGAAGCGTACGGTGTTGTCGTCAACCTTCTCAATTTTGCTAATCAGGTTAGGCATGTCCATGCCTTCAAAGTATTCGTAGCTGCCGCCGGAAACCCCGTGATACTTGTTGTTTTTATCCAGCTGGCGCTCAAAGGTGAAAACCACATCGTCGGCGTTAAAGTCACGTGTTGGCTTAAAGTCTTTGGTGGTCTGCCACTTCACGCCCTTACGCAGGTGGAAGGTGTAGGTTTTACCGTCTTCGCTGACGTCCCATTTTTCCGCCAGTGCCGGATGCAGTTCCGTGGTACCGATGGTGAACTCCACCAGACGGTTATAGATCTGACGCGAGCTGGCATCGTAGGTGGTGCCTGAAGTAAACAGCTGTGGGTTAAACCCTTCCGGCGAGCCTTCTGAACAATACACCAGGGTTTTCGCCTGTACGCTGGCGGCCATCATTAGTGCGATCGCGCTGAAACCGACCTTCAGCATCCCGGATTTTGTCAGGGAAATACTCATGCTTAGCTCCAATAGTGATGTGATGTTGTGTGTTGCGTGCCGACCGATAATTTTTTTGTGTGGTCTGGCGTAATGCCTTGCGGCGTCAGTCGTGGGAAGGGAGTTTGCGGTACTTTGCCTGGTGAGAAACGCTCAGACAAATCTCCTTACCTTTTGTACTGGGGTTTCAATTTGTCAACAGTTTCAGGGAACGTCAATACAATCGTAGTGTATTTACGCAGAGTGTGAGAAACCGCAAGCAAATATTAAAAAAACAATTAACCCATTTTTATGGATTAAAAAATTATTACTACATCACAAAACCAGATTAATCGCTGAAAATCACGCAATCACCCAGCGGATCGCATTGAGAAAAAACCTTTAAAATAAACCAAACTACCCCTCCTGCTACGCGATAAAATTATCCATACGGCTAACTTATAGATAAAAATGCTGCAACAGGCCGGTGGAAAATAGACATTTTACGTTAATCGGCCATCGTCAGAATTCGTTGCGAATTAAGATTGTATTTGTATAGATAACATGATTTTAGGTTATGTTTTTGTCGTTTTAAACAGGTTTGGGTACGGCGGATAATTTTGCAACAGCAGAGTTTTATTTTGAGTGTAGAGGGATTGTCGGAGGGGTATAAGGTTGCTGATTCTTGTGAAGTAGTTGACTGAGATATCTGTGTTGCCTGTTATACCCGTGGTTTTCGCGGGCGGGTTCCTGCTCTTACCGGCTGGTCCTCGCGCCACGCGCTGCGTGGTGCCCTCACTGCGTTCGTCAGCCTGTCGGACCGCCTCAGACGGGCCGTCCTGGCCCGGCAGCGGCTTTCGGCCGCGTCCATGCGGCCAAATCCTGGCTTTCTCTCTCCGTTCAGCGCTGCGGATTGCCCGTTCAGAGCAGGAACCCGCCCGCTCTGCTGGCCATATGTCGTCTGTTTTAAAGGCAGGCCGGGTATTTAGCCGGGCTGGAATGCGGATGGATAAGCAAAACCCGGGCTTCCTCTCTCGGTTCACCGCTGCGGATTGCCCGTTCAGGGCAGGAACCCGCCCGCTCTGCTGATTAGGTATTGTCTGTTTTAAAGGCAGGCCGGGTATTTAGCCGGGCTGGAATGCGGATGGATAAGCAAAACCCTGGCTTCCTCTCTCCGTTCAGCGCTGCGGATTATCCGTTTAGAGCCGGAACTCGCCCGTTATGCTGATTAGGTGTCGTCTTTTTTAAAAGTCGGTCTGATATTTAACTGGGTTGGTGTACCGGGGGAAAGGCCGGGCGAGTGAATTTGTGGCTGGGTGTTCAGGTGGGAAATGGGGACGGGCAGGATGATTGCCCCTGCCCGGTGGATCGGTAAATCAATGAAAGTCAGCTCCACGCCGATCCATCAGCGTGGGCGATTGTCGAATACCTTCGCGGAAGGCTTATTTCGCCGCGCCGCTCTCTGCTACTGCTTTCGGGTCGGCGCACCAGTTATTCGACTGCTTGATACCGCCGTTGGGTGAGGTATAGCCCAGGCAACCCATGATGGTGTCAAACAGCTCGACGTGGCGATGCGTTTTGCCCGCACGCTGCTGTTCCTGCAGGCGCTCAAAGGCACTTTTATTGTTGGCATCAGCCAGATACTTATCCGATGCCCAGACGATCATCGGCACCCGGAACTGTTCCGGCGGGGCCATATTGCGCGGCGTGCCGTGCAGGTGCATGTTGTCGCTGATGGATTCACCGTGATCCGAGGCGTAAAACACGATGGCTTTCTTATCGCGCAGCTGATCGAATACGCTGTCCAGTACCGTGTCGGTATACAGCACCGAGTTATCGAAGGCGTTAATCAGCATGGCTTTACTGCAGGTGTCATCCACCCCCATGCATTCCGGCTGATAGCGCGCGTATTCACGCGGGTAGCGCTGCGAATAAAGATAATGCGACCCTTTGGTGTGCAGCACGACCAGATGCTTACCCTCGGGGTGACGATCGATCGACGCTTTCAGCTCCGGGATCAGCAGCATGTCGTCCACCGATTTGCCCTGATTACGCTGTTCCGAGCCAATCTGCTCGCGGAAGACGTAGTTGTCGGCGTCGGTATTGTTGTAGAACCAGACTTCGCTCTGCATGGCGAACAGCTCAGAGCTGAAACCTAACTCTTTCAGTACGGCGAAGACGTTTTGCTCTTTCAGCGTACGTCCCGGGTTGTCCATGGTGCCGCCCTCGCGCACGAACATGCAGCGCAGAGAGAGTTTGGTGGCGGTATCACAGGATTCGCCACGGAAGGCGACCAGATTTTTTTCATGGGAGAGTTTCGGGGTGGTATCGCGCTCGTAGCCGAGCAGACCCATATGGTCCCAGCGCGTGGTTTCACCAATCACAAACACGACATAGGTGTCGTCCAGACCCGCAGGCGGCGCAACGTAGGTGAACTTCTTAGCCGGGTCGAGCAGGTCATCATGCTCCATCTTTTCATCGTAGCTGGTGTAGGCAAACAGCCCCAGCGCGGAAAGCCAGTTTGACGGCAGATAAGAGTGGGCAACGACTCCACCATAGCTTGGCAGGTCAATATTGGTCAGCTTCTCATTGGCGCTTTGCAGTTTGTCGAAGTAGCGAATCGGCAGCCAGACCAGCGCGACGGCCAGTAGCAGCGTCAGCAGGGGTTTGATGCGCTGGCCCGGGGTTTTCAGCTGTTCCAGCAGCGTCATGCGCTGTTTATTGGTCCAGATCAGCACCAGCGGCACGATGCTGACCAGCACCATCCACAGAATAAAGTGATAGCCCACCACTTCCTTCGACAAATCGACATCGGTGGTCATCACCGAAGCCACGATGCCGTAGCCAATCACCACGTTGAAGAAGGTCATGTAATAGCTGGCCGAAACGGAAATCAGCACCAGCAGGGTCGCGGTAACGCGATAAAACCATTTGCCACCGAGTGATAGCAAACGCATCAGGAAGAAAGTCAGCAGGATCGCTGCCATTACCTCGGCCAGGGCGGAGAGCCAGGGCATGAGTTTAAAGCTGGAGAAAACCGGTTCAAAACGTCGGTAAAATACTGAGAGGTTTAGGAAAATACCGATATAAACGGCCAGCATCAGAGATAACTTTTGCTGGGTAAGCATTTTAATATAATTCATTGGGCCCTTTAGTCCTGGCGTAACCTAAACAATATCTATACACATTCCGAACATTTATCAGACCCTGGGGGCGGCATAGAGTTCGGAAAAAACCTATAAACCTAAATTCCCTTTAGTAAACAAACTATTATTACATCATAAATGTGGAAGAATGCTTCTGATTCCACTTTCTTACCACGTAAACCACGGGTCATTGTCGGCGCGCTGTTGCATCGACATTATTTTCACCGTTGGTGAACAGCCGGGAAAAACGTAATGCACAACTTCGAAGAACGTGCCCGACGCTATGCCACTAAAGCCCATGCCGCAGCGGGACAGCGACGCAAGTATACCGATGAACCTTACATCGTCCACCCCGCTGCGGTGGTGGAACTGGTTCGAAGCGTCAGCGATGACGAGGAAATGCTGGCCGCCGCCTGGCTGCATGACACCGTGGAAGATACGCCCGGCACACTGGGTGATATTGAACAGCGCTTTGGCCCACGCGTCGCTTCTCTGGTCTCGATGTTAACCAACAGTGGGGATCTGCCCGGGCAGAATCGCGCCGCGCGCAAAGTCGCGCACTTCCGCCATACGGCCGCGGCTTCGGCCGACGCCCAGACGATTAAGCTGGCCGATATTATCGATAACACCCGGTCAATTATTCACTTCGACCCGCATTTTGCCCGTATTTATCTGGTAGAAAAGCGCGTGCAGATTTCCCTGCTCACCGCCGGGAACCCGACGTTGTGGCAGCTTGCTAATCGTATTATTGAGCAGGGTATCCATCAGCTTGGTCAGCCACCCTACAATGTGCCCAGCGGCTGGTTTACCCGGGAGGAAGAAAAGTATCGATGAGCACTCGGGGTTACCCTCGTATCAGGCGGTAACCCTGGCATTATGTGCCATGGTCCGCTCCACGGCATAGAATGCCAGGAATTATGATTTCACATCCCTATAATTGCCCGCAGATTAGCTTACTGGGGGTAATAATGTCCAAGGATTTACTTACAATTAGAAATAAAGTTGGTGTTTTTGTCATATTTGCAGCATTTCTTAGCGCCATGATGGGACTGGTATTCGTTGATGTTGTGTGGATGAGTGATGAGGTACATGAAGCCTCATTTACGGAAATAACGCAGGAAATACTCCTCGCGGTAATCACTTTCCTGTTTCTTTATCATGCCAGAGGACCGATAGAACAGCGTCCGGTTCGGATTCTGGTGGCGGGTTTTTTTGCCTGTATGCTTATTCGCGAACTGGATTTCCTGTTCGATAAAATCAGTCATGGCTGCTGGTTCTGGTTTGCCCTGGCGGTGACGGCGGCTTCGGTTATCGCCGCACTGCGTCATCCACGTTTTCTGATTTCGGGTCTGGCCGACTTTATGCGTCATCCCGCATGGGGAATGATGATGGCTGGAATGCTGACCATTCTGGTTTTTTCCCGGCTGTTCGGTATGCATGAACTGTGGCAGCATCTGATGCCGGGCGATTATAACCGCATAGTGAAAAACATGGCGGAGGAAGGCAGCGAACTGTTAGGTTATACCCTGTGCCTGTTTGCCACACTGGGTTATTTATTTTCGGACAGAGTGAAGTAAAAGATATATTGATCGCGCCGTCAGGTTATTTTAAAAAATCTGACAGATGTGCGATCAATCCTTCATGTACGTAGTTGATTGGTGGTTTATTCATCAATAAATAATCTTAATTACTTATTACGTCGATATTTGCAGGGTCTTTGCACAAAGTTCATCTTTAACCTTGCGATAGACTTCCGTATGTATCTTTCCCTTCGATACCTTCTCCACCATACCGGAAAGCAAAACTTCTTCTATTTTTATCTGATGGCACAACCGCCGAGTGCCCGGAACTTTGACCTTTCTTGTCTGGCAATGAATGACCTCCGTTTTGCGTAGAATATAAGATAGCTGAAAAGATGCCCGACGTTCCGTTATCGCAAAAACGTTAGACACTTGCTTATGACCAATCCACGTTTTCTGCATCATTCCCCATAATGCGATCAGAACATATAAAGGCTGGTCAGCATATTCACTCAGCTCAGCAGGCACGCGCCCGCCGTCATGATTACTCTGTTTCACAACCTTGGCTGTTCCATTACGGAAAGAAGTTACGTTTTCGACTTTACTCATAATCATGCCGTCCCTGTTTGATAAGAAATGCACACTTCCGATGAGATTCAAGGCTCTTTTTTTCGTATCTATATGGGAAAAATGGGCAAAGAGTATTTGCCCAACCCGCAGTGACACAGAAAAATAGCTATACGCAGCTAAAAAATATTCCCCATTGCTTAATACCGCAATGGGGTGGGGTTTTACCAGGAGTAATTAACGCCTACGTTTGCCTGCCACGGACGCTCAAGGTTATCGCCGGTGGTGTAGTTAAAGCTGGCATAACCACCAACGTTTTTCATCAGCTTCACTTCTGCACCGCCACCAATCTGGAATGCGGCACCGTCGATGCTGTTATTCATTTTAACGTTGTTAAGTTTCATTTCATTGCTGTCAACAAATTCGTTGAGGCCGGCAAAATGCAGGTACGGTTTAATATATCCCTGGTTCAGTTCGAAGGTATAACCGACATCTGTACCAATTTCACCCACCATAGATTTATAGTCGTCACCGTTAACCAGCATGCCGTTATTCATGGTGTAGTGCATACTGTCAAATGTACGGCCGGTAGCTTTAACATAAGGTTCAGCAAAGTAACCGCTGTCTTCCCATGTATAGCCCAGTTTCATGCCCAGCCCGTAGCCATTTGTAGAGAAGTCGGAGCTTGAACGCTGGCCGTCCATGGAACGCACGTCGCCATTATTGCTGAAATGATTGAACTGCGCACTGGTATCAACAAAGATGCCATTTTCGAAGCGGCGGGACAGATAGAACTGCGCGCCATAGCTGTCGAGATCCCCACTGCTGTTCATAACGTGCAAATCAGAACGTGCGCTTGAGAATGCCAGACCGGCAAGCCAGCTACCGCCATTTTTCGCATCAAACAGGTTATCAACACCCAGCATCACACCATTGGTATCTAAGCTATAGCCCGCACCTGCCGCTGTCGTGTTGTGGTTTTTACCCCCGTAGTAAGAGATCCACACACCACCATCATCATGAGCATGACGGGAAGCATTCATATGCTGGTTAAGCGAGTCAGACTCCATTGCTGCAAGATTCACCTGAGACGCCGCCAGGCTTAATGCCGTTGCTGCGCTGTTTGACAGGTAACCATTGTTTTTGAAGTAAACGTTATGTTCGTCATGAACCTTGTCGTTCTGAACATCCTGGACATCGTACTGATAGACACCCAGTTCGGTACGGCCGGTGAAGGTGGCATCGCTGCCTTTATCCAGGTAATTCACAAAGCTGTGCGCATTCACACCGGAAACACGATCGCGGTCGGCGATATACCCCTCTTTCACATACGGTTCAACGCCCGAGTTAGCGATGTGCAGTTCGTACTGGCCCTTAGCTGACCCTTTCACCTGCACGGAGCCGTAGGTGTAATCACCACCCAGGTCTAGCAAAGGTTCAGGAATGGCTTTACCCACGGTGATAACCGAGGTCTGATACTGGCCCTTGCTGTCTTTATCCTGAGTCAGCGCGCCGTGAACCACCACGCGTGCTGCGCTCAGATCTTCATAACGACCGCGGTCGCCCAGGGTTGCGGAATCGGTATTCAGATTGATCAGGTTCAGGCTGGAGTTCGACAGGTTCATATCATGAACATCGCTGATGGCCAGATATCCGTCAGCGGTTGCAGCCGCATTCCACACGGCACCGTTCTTCACGGCCATATCCGGGTTCCAGGAGGAAACGCGGCTGCCATCAGGGCGTACGACGTTAGTAATACCGCCCACTTTACCGTTCAGGGTGCTGCGATCGAGACTCACACGGACTGGCGTCCACGCATTGCCTGCGTTGGCCAGAATCGTGCTGCTCACGCTGTTAACCGCATTATTGTAGATAGCCGCGGCAGAGACCGTGCTGTCAATCGCGCCCTGCGTCAGCACGACCGGCGCATCGGCATTCGTCACGTCGGTCAGCTGTACGGTATAGCCCGTTGTACCACCCGCGGTTATATCGCCATTGATGACCGAGTTATTGGTCAAATTGAGCGTGGTGCCATTGTGTTCACGATCCATAACCTGCGGGTTAGTCACGCTTGCACCATTTGCAACGTAGTCGCCGGTTTTCGCATCGCGAACGACGGTGACGTTAATGGTTGGGATATAACCATCGTGGCTCAGATTAACATTGCCGTTCAGCGTGGAATGATTCACGTCAACACGGTTAGCGTGGCCAGACATTTTCAATGCTGAACCCGCGTTGTTTACGCCGGCCGACAGCGTGGAGCTATTGGTGACGGAAACAAACAGACCCGAACCGCTGATAGCCACGGCGGTAGAACCTTTATCCGCCAGACGATCATAGCTGCCGTTGTTCTTATGGCTACCGTCATAGTTATCATCTGCACGGACCGCTGCGATGTTTTTTGCCGTAATCTGGGCATTATCCAGAACGACATTGGCCGTTTTAGCCACCTGATGAGTCAGTGTTTCATCGGCAACAATATGATTCCCTTTGCTGTCAACGCCGTAGTTAACGCTGCTGCTGTTAATGCTCAGCGCGGTAGCAGTGGGGCGTTTAGTATAAATATGTTCTTCGCCCTGCGGGTTCCCAGAGGCATTAACCGCAACGGAGTCCACGTCAAGCGTATTATCAATGGTGGTGTTTTTCACCATCAGAAGGTCACGTGCGCGATCGTGTGTTGCTGTTTCCTGAAGGTTTCCATCAACGGCAACCGCAGCCACACGGTTATTCAGGCTCTGAACCTGAGAATAGATTGCCGAATTTTGCAGGCCAAATACGCCACCCGTGCGTTCAACCGGTTTGATATAAACATCCGAGTTCTGATTCAGCGTAACGACTTTCGTCACGGTCAGCGGGATCTTCTTACCGGCGTTATCAAGGGCAAAGGTGCCGTCGGCTTTTTTCTGATACTGAATAGCACCGCTGGCATCACGTTGATACAGCGTGACGGATTGGGTCTTTTGATAGCGATTATTTTCAGTGCCCATTTTCAGACCATCAACAACGCCGACCGGAACAGAATAACCGCCGGCAGTCACTGATTTAGCCTGACGCTCACCGTGTACAGCACGCTGGTAGTCTTCAAAAAGAATATAATTAGCATCACCAGGCAGGCTGGGAACAGCGGCATTCAGATAGTCTTTATAACCGCTGCTGTTCACCAGCGCATTAAAACCTTCTGTATCGGTATTAATCGCTTCCCATTCAGTACCGGTGACAACGTTATTAGTGATGGGAAGGTCGCTGCCGCCAATAAATACCGCGCCACCGCCAATATATTGGCCCTGAGCATCCTGGCTTAATGCCGGCTTATCTTTTACGGCGACAGAAGGGGGTGTGCCGGCCGCAAAAGCTGCACCGCTGAGGCTGACGATGACAGAAACGGCCAACGTGCTCAGCTTGAAACTGGTTTTTTTCATCACTGCAATTCCTTTTATAATAAACAATTAAACAGTTCGCCTCACTGGCTCCTGTTTTATATCATTAATTTCTAAACATAAAATCTCACGCCAGAAATAAGATAATTATCTCAGCGAAAAACTAAATCCAGAATTGTCTTAGAAGAAATAGAATTCCTGCAAATTATCCTCCTTGAAAATTAACTGAATATTATGAATCCTGTTGATTGCAGATAATGACTGTAAAGCAAAAAAAACTCATCAGCATGATAAATTAATCTTATTGATTTAATCAAAAAAATAAATGACAAAATTATGGTGATTTAACATATAGGATAAAAAAGGAAGATTGTCAGAGTTTGATACTAAAAAAACGAATGCCGCGACATTTAATCTTCATACCTAAATTGGCTGTGCCGGGATTTCGTTTTCTTATGAGATTCCATCATTATGGGTGAGAGATCATTGAAATTTGGTAACGGCAGGGAAATTAAGCGGTTTTAATTACCATTGGAGTATTGTCCTGTTTGGGCATGAAATTAAAAATACCAGAAATTATTCGCTCTCTGTTTTGAGGTTATTACATTTTTAATTTAGCCGTGACCTACTGCCCGTTTGTACAGGTTGATTGGGGTATTTCAGTCTTTCGAACTGATACTCAAGCACGATCGTTATCAAATAAATTCTGTGCATATTATCTCCATTATCGATAATCGCTACGCCTGATGGCAGTGTATATGCCGGCTGAATTTTTTTTTAATCATTATTGAACGCGCCACGGGTGAGATCTATTTTCCGGATTAATCAGGTGGTGGGTAAACGGTTCTCTGTCGTATAAGCGTCACCTTCCGGCAATAAAAACGTCATTTCTGCCCGCCAGGATATGACTTTAGTTTCTGTTGCCAGGATTTGCTGTCCGATGACCTGTAAAGCGTTACCTCACCCCCTTACTCAGCCGCAGCGGCTGGCGCTGGGCGAAGCCGGTATCCTGTACCAGCCCCCGGTTTTACGCTCTCCCGCCCCGACCGACACTATTCTGCGCTTTGGTCTGATTGCCGATCCGCAGTATGCGGATGCCGATCCCGACCTGGAAAATAACCTCTATTACCGACACGGCCTGCGTAAGCTCTCCTCGGCAATCGACGCCTTGAATGAATTGCCGCTCGACTTTGTTGCCACATTGGGCGATCTGGTCGATCGCCACTGGTCCGGCTACAGCGAGCTGCTGCCGCGCTATGACGCGCTGCGCCACCCGCATGCGGCGATCGTCGGCAATCACGATGCCCAGGTGATTTCCGATCGGCTTGCGGCGCAGACGCCGCCGCTGGGCCTGCCAAAAAGCTATTATCACTTCCGTCTCAGCGGCTATCGTTTCCTGGTGATCGACGGTAATGACATCAGCCTCTACTGCAACGAAGGCAACGGCGACGACCTGGAGCAGGCACGCGCGCAGCTGGATGAACTGCTGGTGCAGCAGCAGCCGCAGGCACAGCGCTGGAACGGCGCGGTGGGCGATAAACAGCTGGCCTGGATTGAGCAGAATCTGCAGCAGGCGCAGGCGCTGGGGGAAACGGTGATCGTCTTTGGCCACTATCCGCTGGCACCGCTGAAAAAACACATTCTGTGGAACGGGGAAGCGGTGGCGGACCTGCTGTGCCGTTACCAGGTGCGCGCCTACTTTGCCGGCCATGACCACCGCGGCGGCTACTACCGGCGCGGAAATACGGATTTTATCACCCTCAAGGGGATGCTCGACGGACCGGATGACGTCCCTTTTGCGGTCGCCGAACTGAGCGGAACGCGATTAACCATCACCGGTTTTGGCGGCGAAATCAGCCGGATCCTGCCAATAAACCACCGCGAGCCGTCACCGGAAGTGGATAGCGAGCGCAGCCTGTAAAACCCGGGTCAATTATGTGATAGCCTGTCACGAAATTAATCCGGAATAATATCGTCATGAAAGAATTACCGCCCGCCGTGCAGCCGCTGATGGCCGGTTCCCGTGAAGGATTACAGGCCCGCCTCGCGGAGGATCTCGCACTGCTGCTGCGGGTGTTGGAAATTTACGATCGACGGACCGTTGCCGAGCGCCTGCAGTCGGTCGGTGGCGACGGCTGGACGCGCGAGTCGGTGATCCGCCGGGCGAGCGGTAAATCCGTGCTGGCCCCTCTGACTCCGGCTGAGACCCAGGCGCTGGAAGCGATGCTCCCGTTGCCCCCGGCGCATCATCCCCACTATCCGTTCCGTTTTATCGATCTTTTCGCGGGGATTGGCGGCATTCGCAGCGGCTTTGAAGCGATTGGCGGCCAGTGCGTGTTTACCAGCGAATGGAATCCTCATGCGGTCAGAACCTACCGGGCTAACTGGTATAACGATGAAACCGCTCATACCTTTAATACCGATATCCGCAGGGTAACGCTCAGCGATAAATCCGAGGTGGCCGAAGCGGATGCCTATGCCCATATCGATCGGCAGATCCCCCAGCACGACGTGCTGTTAGCGGGCTTCCCCTGCCAGCCCTTCAGCCTGGCGGGCGTCAGCAAGAAGAACTCTCTCGGTCGGGCGCACGGCTTTGAATGTGATACCCAGGGCACGCTGTTCTTTGACGTAGCGCGGATTATCACCGTCAAAAAGCCGGCTATCTTCGTGCTGGAGAACGTAAAAAACCTGAAAAGCCACGATAAAGGCAAAACGTTCCGGATAATTATGCAAACGCTGGATGAGCTGGGCTACGACGTGGCCGATGCGGATATCAACGGCGCGGGCGATCCCAAAATTATCGACGGCAAACATTTTCTGCCGCAGCACCGCGAGCGTATCGTGCTGGTGGGTTTTCGTCGCGATCTTGAACTGGCGAAGAATTTTACCTTGCGTGATATTGCGAAGTTCTATCCGCCGCAGCGCCCGGCCTTTGCCGATCTGCTGGATAAACAGGTTGAGAGCAAATATATCCTGACGGTAAAGCTGTGGGAGTACCTCTACAACTACGCCAGGAAGCACCAGGCAAAAGGTAACGGATTTGGCTACGGGCTGGTGTCACCGGCCGATCGCCAGGTGGTGTCGCGCACCCTTTCCGCACGCTATCACAAGGACGGTTCCGAGATCCTTGTCGACCGGGGATGGGACAAGGCGCTGGGGGAGAAAACCTTCCACGATGAGGCCAATCTTGAGCATCGCCCGCGCAGGCTGACGCCGCGTGAATGCGCCCGCCTGATGGGCTTTGAAAAACCGGGCGAGAAGGCGTTCCGTATCCCGGTGTCGGATACCCAGTCCTACCGTCAGTTTGGTAATTCGGTGGTGGTGCCCGCTTTTGCTGCCGTCGCCCGGCTGCTGGAGCCGGTGATTTTACAAGCGGTGAAGAAAACCCGGAAAGCGGCGAAAACGGCAGGCTGACAGGGCCGTAAAGCGGAGCGTCGTCCCCTTTCCGACAGGGACGACCCCCTCAACCGTTACGTTAACGCTATTCCTTCCGCTGAGACGGTGCCTGCCGCCAGTCGAGATAATGACGCTGGATAGCGATCTGATCGGCGATGTATTTCGCATCGTGCCAGACGCCCCAGATAAATGATGAACCACGGCGTGACTGCCACGGTAAACCCAGAAAATAGACCCCTGGCTCCGATGATACGCCGCGCTGGTGCTGGGGTTTACCCTGCGCATCGAAAGCGCTGACGTTCAGCCAGCGATAGTCGGCGGTAAAGCCGGTCGCCCAGATAATCGTGGTGATGTTCTTCCCGGCGAGATCGAGCTGCAGCTCCGGTCGGGTCATACAGGCAGGTGCGGGGCGAATATTCCGGGCCTGCGGCTCCTCCGGCAGATCCTCACCGTTGCGGGCAACCCATTCATCGGCGGCATCCAGCAGCGACAGATAGTTTTCATCCCCGCGGATAATGTTCTGCGCCAGATCGTTTTCAAACTCCGCGATGCCGTTAGCAAAACGCTTAGTACGACCAACCAGCCTGACGCCCTCTTCCGCCAGCTTGCGAAAATCGACCGTATGGCCGCCGTTGGCACCGCTGACGGCGATCGTCACGTGCTCTTTCCCCGGTTCCGTCGCCGCTTTGTCCCACAGACCCAGCACGCCTAACCACCAGCAGAAATCGCGTCCGCGGTAGCTGCGGGGTGGACGGTCATGGGGACCAACGGAGAGATACACCTCTTTACCGGCGCGATTCAGCTCTTCCGCAATCTGCACGCCGGAGGAACCTGCGCCGACGATCATCACGGCGCCGGCGGGGAGCTGGGCGGGATTGCGGTAATGTGCCGAATGCATCTGCGTCAGTTCCGGGGACTGCGGGGCGATAGCGGGGATCGCCGGGCACTGAAAAGGGCCGGTCGCCACGACCAGATGGCGGGCTTCAAAAACGCCTGCGGATGTCTCTACCCTAAAGCCGGGTCTGCCGCTGTTACGATCGACCCGCCTGACCTCAACGCCGGTGCGAATCGGGGCATTAAAGCGGCTGGCGTAGGCCACCATATAGTCGGCAACGCGTTCTTTCGGTACAAAGCTCTCAGGATCGGCTTCCGGGAATGCCATGCCGGGAAAGCGGTCGTGCCAGGCGGGGCCGTTTGCTACCAGTGAATCCCACCGCCCGGTACGCCAGGCTTCCGCAATACGATTTTTTTCTAACACGATGTGGGGGATATCCAGCCGCGTCAGGTGTTCGCTCATCGCCACGCCTGCCTGACCGGCACCGACAATCAGCGTATCGATTTGGGTGATTTCTGGTGACATATCTGTTTCCTCAGGGCTCATAGAATCGTCAGAGTCAGCCTAGGGAGCGAATCAGATACGGTAAAATATTATTAAGTTCGTTATTGACGATAAATTAACGATGCAGACGGTCTGGGGGGCCTTTCTGTTTCCCGATGTTATGTGGCCCTCATTTGTTGCATTTTCGTTAAATCCCTACTGGCTTGTCCTGCCAAGTTTTTTCATTCTCTCTGAGCATAAACATACTAATTTACCCGTCGGAAAAAGAGTGCGCATTATCGCCTCATTAAAAAAACGATGCGTCGACGCCTCGAAACCCCCTGCAATTTCTGACTTTGGAGCCTGCCATGTCGCCAACAGAAACATCGCCCCCGCTGATTGAGAAACACACCATAGGCTATATTCCCCCGGCCGATCGTCACGGTAAAACCCGCGATCTGTTTACGTTGTGGTTCGGCGGGAATATTGCCCCTTTGCCTATCGTGACCGGTGCGTTAGGCGTTCAGCTTTTTCATCTGAATTTACTGTGGGGAGTCATTGCCATCCTGGTCGGGCACCTGGCCGGTGGCGCGCTGATGGCGCTGCACTCTGCGCAGGGGCCGCAGATGGGGATCCCGCAAATGATTCAGAGCCGTGCCCAGTTTGGCTCACTGGGTTCGCTGCTGGTGGTGGCCATTGCCGGGGTGATGTACGTGGGTTTTTTTACCTCGAACATCGTGCTGGCGGGTGAATCACTGCACGGTATTGTGCCCGGCATCCCGCTGCCGGTGGGCATTGTTATCGGTGCCGTGGGGTCCGGGATTATCGGGATTATCGGCTACCGGTTTATTCACGTGCTGAACCGTATCGGAACCTGGGTGCTGGGCATCGGCATCGTGCTGGGTTTTGGCTATATCTTTACGCACATTCACACGGCGGATTTCCTGACCCGCGGTGGGTTCTCCCTTTACGGCTGGCTGGCAACGGTATCGCTGGCGGCGCTGTGGCAGATCGCTTTTGCCCCTTATGTTTCTGATTATTCGCGCTATCTGCCGGAAAATGTTTCCGTCGCCGGTACCTTCTGGACCACCTATCTGGGGTCCACGCTGGGTTCCAGCCTGTCGTTTATTTTTGGTGCCGTAGCGGTGCTGGCCACCCCGTCCGGGCTGCAAACCATGGAGGCCGTCAGGATTGCCACCGGGGCCATCGGTCCGCTGATGCTGGTACTGTTTATGCTGAGCGTGATCAGCCACAACGCGCTTAACCTGTATGGGGCCGTGATGTCGTTAATCACCCTGGTACAGACCTTTTTCTGGCGCTGGATCCCCGGCAGCAAAAGCCGGTCGGTGCTGTCGGTCATCGCACTAATCCTTTGCAGCGTGGCGGCCATCTTCGCCTCGGCGGATTTTATCAGCCACTTTATCGATCTGGTGCTGGCGCTGCTGGTGGTGCTGGTTCCCTGGACGGCGATTAATCTGATCGACTTTTACGCTATCCACAGAGGTCATTACGATATCAGTTCAATCTTTAAGGTGGATGGCGGGATCTATGGCCGCTATAACCCACAGGCGCTGCTGGCCTACGGCATTGGCATTGTGGTGCAGATCCCCTTTATGAACACCCCGCTCTACGTCGGCCCCGTTTCCGCCTGGATTAACGGTGCCGACCTCTCCTGGCTGGTTGGCCTGGCCGTCACTTCGCCGCTGTATTACTGGCTGGCCAGCCGCGACAGCGCCTACCGCCGCAGGCAGCAGAACTACGCTCACCCTGCTGGTTAACCTATTCCACCGGCCGTCCTGCACGGCCTTCTTAACCCGTTTTACAGGAGTCGTTTGATGAACAAACCTACGCATACCCGCATCCGCATGTTTAATACCAAAGCCACCTACCCAAACCAGAGCCTGGATAACGATCTGTGCCAGGCGGTACGGGCGGGCAATACCGTTTACGTTCGTGGCCAGGTGGGTACCGACTTTACCGGTAAACTGGTGGGGCTGGGCGATCCGCGTGCGCAGGCGGAACAGGCAATGAAAAATGTGCAGCAGCTGCTGGAAGAAGCGGGCAGCCATCTTTCGCATATCGTTAAAACCACCACCTATCTTACCGATCCCCGCTATCGCGAGCCGGTCTACCAGGAGGTGGGAAAGTGGCTCAAGGGGGTGTTCCCTATTTCGACCGGGCTGGTGGTATCGGCACTGGCGCAGCCGCAGTGGCTGATGGAAATCGACGTGATTGCCGTTATTCCGGATGAGGAGGCGCTGTGACCTTTTCAATTGCCGCCCGCTGTGAAGAAACCGGGCAGTTTGGCGTTGCCGTCAGCTCCTCCAGTATGGCCGTGGGCGCGCGCTGCCCGTGGGTGCTGAGCGGCGTAGGCGCGGTATCCAGCCAGAACATCACCCTGCCGGCGCTCGGACCGGAAATTCTCGCCGCATTACACCAGGGTGCCAGCGTACAGGGCGCGTTAGACGCCGCCCTTGCCCGCGATGAACATGCCCAGTATCGCCAGGTCACGGTGATTGGCGCTGAAGGGCGAACCGCCGTTTTCAGCGGCAGCCGGACGCTGGGGTTACATCATGCCGTTCAGGGTGAGCAGTGTGTGGCGGCCGGGAATATGCTGGCCGGAAAGAAGGTGATTGTCGCCATGGTCAGCGCCTTTGAGCAGGAACGGGGTGCGCTGGCGCAGCGTTTGATTGCCGCTATGGAAGCAGGGCTTGCCGAGGGGGGCGAAGCCGGGCCGGTTCACTCTGCCGCGCTGAAAGTGGTGGGCAATCACAGCTGGCCGCTGGTCGACCTGCGGGTTGACTGGGCGGACGAGGCACCTGTCGCCCGGCTGGCCGCACTCTGGCAGGCCTGGGAACCGCAGGCGCAGGACTATCTGACGCGGGCGCTGGACCCACGACGTGCGCCCGGCTATGGAGTACCCGGCGATGAGTAGCCCGGTGCGCGATCTGTTGGCGAAGCTGCTGGCGTTTGATACCACCAGCCGCGAATCGAATCTTGCCCTGATCCACTTTATTCAGGGCTGGCTGGCTGAACACGGCGTAACGGCGAGGCTGCTGCATAACGACAGCGGTAGTAAGGCGAATCTGTACGCGCGTATCGGGCCTGAGGGGGCGGGGGGTGTGATGCTCTCGGGTCATACTGACGTTGTGCCCGTCGATGGCCAGGCGTGGAGCGTACCGCCGTTTGCACTCACGGAACGGCACGGCCGCTACTACGGACGCGGCAGCACGGATATGAAAGGCTTTCTGGCCTGCGTGCTGGCCGCCGTGCCGGAATTCGTGGCCAGGCCGCTGCGCCAGCCCCTGCATCTGGCGTTCTCCTACGATGAGGAGGTCGGCTGCCTGGGCGTGCGCAGCCTGACGGACCTGCTGGCCGATGCGGTGGATAAACCGGCGCTGTGCATTATCGGCGAACCCACGGAAATGCGGCCGGTTTACGGGCATAAGGGCAAAGTGGCGATGCGCTGTGACGTGCGCGGCCACGCCTGCCACTCCGCCTATGCGCCGCAGGGGGTAAACGCAATTGAGTACGCCAGCAGGTTGATTGCCCGGCTGATGGATGAAGGTGAACGGCTGGCCGAGGTGCAGGACAGCCGCTTCGATCCGGCGTTCAGTACGCTGCAGGTTGGGACCATCTCCGGCGGAGCCGCGTTGAATATCGTGCCGCAGTCCTGCCAGTTTGACTTTGAGATCCGCCACCTGCCCGATGCGCCGGCCGACGCGGTGATTGACCGCATCAGGCAGTATGCCCTGCAGGCGTTATTACCCACCATGAGGCAAAAATCCGACGACTGCAGCGTGACGTTTCAGCCGCTCAGCCGGTATCCCGGTCTGTTGACCGACCCGCATTCGGCCCCCGCCCGCCTGCTGGCCGAGTGGAGTGGCAGCGATTGCTTTACCACCGTTGCCTTTGGCACCGAGGGGGGCTTATTTCACGAGGCGGGGATCACCACGCTGGTCTGCGGCCCCGGCAGTATGGAACAGGGGCATAAAGCGGATGAGTACGTCAGCGTGGCCCAGCTTGAGTCCTGCATGAATATGCTGGGGAATCTAACCCGGTGGCTGCGCGCCTGAGCGGCGCGCCGGGCCGTTTTACAGCATGCCGGGCAGCTCGGCTTTGCAATACTCCACAAACAGCTCGGCCGGTTTGGTCAGTCGATCCCCGGCCAGCCAGGCGGCGGCCAGCCCGGAACCCTCGACCTCATCCTTCAGCTCCACCATCTTCAGCGGCTGACCATCGTAGCTGCATTCTCCACTCGGGCGGGTCACCAGCACGGCAAAACCAAAGCCGTAGCCGACCATACCGCGCACCATCTCAATAGAGGGCGAACTGAACACGATATCCGGGGTGATACCCGCGCGGGTAAACAGACTGATAAAGTAGTTACGGCTGGGCTGGACATCCAGCAGGATCATCGGTTCATCGGCGAGATCCGACAGGGAAACCGCGCTGAGCTGGGCCAGATGATGGGCGGCAGGCAGAAGAATATAGGGCTTTCTTGGGGCGACCAGCGGCTCAACGGTAAGAGAATTGTCGAGATCGTGCTGATAAAGCAGCGCCACATCGAAACGCCCCGCCGCCAGTCCCTGCATAAGTTCATGCTGCTCGCCGTCGCGGATCATAATTTCCACACCCGGGTAAAGCGCCTTAAAACCGTGGATCAGCCTGGGCAGGATCAGCGGTGCCACCGTTTCAAAACAGCCGACATCGATTTTTCCCGCCACAATATCCGTATCCGCCAGCGCATTTTGCTCAAATTCATGAGCCATTCGCAGCAGCTTAACCGCCTTACGGTGAAATCGAGTGCCGGAAGGGGTCAGCGATACGCCCTGTGCGTGGTGGCGGATAAATAGCTGCACGCCGAAGCTTTCTTCCAGGATTTTTATCGCCGTGGAAATTGAAGGCTGAGCGATGAATAACTTGCGGGAAGCTTCCGCCACGCTGCCGCATTCAACCGTCGTGACGAAATACTTCAGCTGACGCAATGTGTAGTTTGCCATAGTCCATCCTTATTCGTTCTCAGGATCATATCCGGCAAAATGGCGGCGATAAAGCGTTTATCTGTGTTGAACTTCACGAATTTTGCAGTCAGTTTAAGCGGGTTATCTTTACGCTAAGGCTGTCAAGGACAGCTCCTGACATTGTGGTCACGGCGGTAATGCTGTTATCTGAGAGTTAGAGAATGGTGCCCGGGATCGGGCATTTAACCCGTTTAAAGAGATCGCATGAACGCTGAGATAACCCTGCCCCTGCAGCAACAGAAAAGCAATATTTTCCGCCTGGCGACCGCTCAGGCGCTGGCGGGTGCCAATGCCGTGGTGTTTTATACCACTGGCGCGATTGTTGGTAATAGCCTTGCGTCGGACAGCACGCTGGCCACCCTGCCGCTGACCATTTTCGTGCTGGGGATGGCCGCCTGTATTTTACCGCTCGGCGCATTCGCCAGAAAGCGGGGGCGCAGAGCCGCCTTTATGCTCGGCACCGGCACCGGGGTGATCACCGGCCTGGCCGCCGCGCTGGCGGTGGTTATCGGTTCTTTCTTCCTGTTCTGCCTGGCCGCGTTTATGGGCGGAGCCTATGCGGCGGTGGGGCTGTCGTTTCGTTTTGCGGCCACCGATGGCGTGGCAAAAGAGCGCCGGGCGCGCGCACTGTCTCTGGTGATGGGCGGCGGAGTGGCGGCGGGCGTTATCGGCCCGATGTTGGTGACCGGCACCATGGATCTCTGGCCGCCGCACACCTTTGCGATGACCTTTATTGCCCAGGCGTTGGTGGCCGCGATTTCAGCGCTGGTGCTTTCTGGCGTGAAGTCGGCCGAGCCGGTGGCGCAAAGTAAGGCCGGTGCCGCTGGCCGGCCGCTGGCTGAAATTGTTCGCCAACCGGGTTTTGCCCGCGTGGTATTTACCGGCGCGGTGGCCTATATGGTGATGAATTTTCTGATGACCGCCGCGCCGCTGGCGATGCATATGCACGGCATCTCGCAGGAGGCATCCAACCTGGGCATTCAGTGGCACGTGATTGCCATGTATGCGCCGGGCTTCTTTACCGGCGGGCTGATTAGCCGCTTCGGCGCCTCACGCGTTGCCGCCGCGGGGCTGGCGATCACCGGTCTGTCGGTGCTGGCCGGGCTGGCCGGAACCGAAATCGTGCACTACTGGGTATCGCTGATCCTGCTGGGCGTTGGCTGGAACTTTGGCTTTACCGGCGCATCCGCTCAGATCGTTGATTTCCACCGCCCCGAAGAGAAAACCCAGGTGCAGTCGTTGAATGATTTCATCGTGTTTGGCGTGATGATTATCGGTTCGTTTTCTTCCGGCGCGCTGCTGCATCTGTTCGGCTGGAATGCCGTACTGTGGGGATCGCTGGTGCCGGTGATGGTGGCGATGTTGACGCTGATATCGATAAAAAAGCGCGGATAACCCGGTAAAAACGGCTAACCATTCAGGTGCAGACAGACAGACAGACAGACAGCGGCTCAGCAGCGGGCAGGTTGAGCGCCTGCCCGCTGGCGAACGTGAGCCTTACCAGATGCCCACAACTTTCATCCACGCGCCGCCGGCCAGCAGCCAGATGGCGATGGAAACGAGCGACACGAGGAAGCTGACGCCCCACCACTGGCCGGTGGTGTTATAGCCGGAACCAAACAGCGCCGGGCCGGGGCCGCCGGAATACTGGGTCAGACCCATCGACAGATTGGAGGTGTAGCCCAGCGTCAGTGCCGCCAGCAGCGGCGGCACGCCGACCGACACGGCCACCGCCAGGAAGGCCAGATACATTGCGGAGATATGCGCCATCGCTGAGGCAAAGAAATAGCGGGTATAGAAGTAAACCAGGATCAGCACCAGGAACACCAGCAGCCAGTCGAAGTGGCCGATATAGCCGACGATGCCCTTGGAGATCCAGGCAATCATGCCGTATTTATTCAGGGCGTTGGCCATCATCACCAGCACCGCGAACCAGAACATCGTATCCCACGCCGTTTTCTCTTCAATAATGTTCTTCCACGACATAATGTTGGAGAGCAGCAGGATAACCAGACCAATAAAGGCCGACAGCGTGGCGGGGATCTGGAAGAAGATATCGCCCGCGGTCCACAATACAATCAGCAGCACGAAGTCGAACGCCAGAATTTTCTCAGCAAGGGACATCGGCCCCATTTTGCGCAGCTCTTCCCGCGCAATGCCCGGTATTTCCGGCGTCTTTTTCAGTTCAGGCGGGTAAATATAATAAAGACACAGGGGAATAATCAGTAGCGTCAGCAGGCCGGGCACGATGGCACCCAGGAACCAGATACCCCAGTTAATTTGTATCCCCTGGCTGGCCGCCAGTTCGGCAATCAGCGGATTCCCGGCCATCGCCGTCAGGAACATGGTACAGATAATCGCATCAATCTGTGAAACGCAGATCATCAGGAACGCCCCGGCCTTGCGCGCCGTGGGGCCGGGCTCAGACCTGTACGCCGAAGCAATTGACTGGGTGATAGGGAACATAATGCCGCCGCCGCGCGCCGAGGCGGAAGGAATGCCCGGGCCGAGCACCATATCGGACAGCGCCAGACCGTAGGCGACGCCGAGCATGCTGTGCCCGCACTTCGAGATAAACCACAGCGCGATGCGCCTGCCCAGCCCGGTTTTAATCACCGCGCGGGAGATAAACATCGCGATACCGATCAGCCAGATGGTGCCGTTAGCAAAGCCGGACAGCGCGGCAACCTTGCCGCCGCCGCCGCCGGAGATCGGCGTCAGCCCGGTCATTGCCGAAACGACCAGCGCCACCATGGTCACCGCACCCATCGGCATCACTTTCAAAATAATCGCCAGAATGGTGACGGCGAAGACCGCAAACATCTGCCAGGCAAAAATATCCAGCCCGGCGGGCGGCGGCGTAAACCAGATCAGCAGGCCCACAAAGAGCGTGAAAACGCCCTTCCACAGCGGAAATGCCAGTTTTACCTGCACTTGCTCAGTCATCATTATTTTCCTTTATTTTCCCCTACGTCCTTTTTGAACAAAAACAGGCATCCACACCTTGATGGATATCAAGGATGGTAATTAATCCATCTTAATTTACTTATTACGGGGGGCGGTGAAGCTTATCCTGCCCCCGGCGGGAGCAGGATAATGGGGTTTATGCTGCGCTCAGATTTTGCGGTTTATAGCGCTGCAGCTTATACAGCGTGGCGGCGGCGGCGACCAGCGCGGGCACGCTGAGGAACATCAGAATGCTGTCGGCCTGCCACTGCAGAGCCAGTAAATGCGCGCTCATCATGGTTCCGGCCACGCCGCCAAAGCGCCCGACGCCCTGCATCCACGCAATGCCCGTAGCGCGGCAGTGGGTCGGGTAAAAGGTGGCTGCCAGCGTTTGCAGGCCAGACTGCGCACCGTTCATGGTGATGCCCATCAGGAAGATCAGCCCGCCGAACAGTACGATATGGTTGTTCTCAAAGCCGAGCGCCAGCGCAAACAGCATCGTCAGGGCAAAACCGGTCATCACCACTTTGTGCGCCTCCCAGCGGTCCATCATCCAGCCCGCCAGCAGGATCCCCGCCGTGCCGCCGAAGGTAAACAGCGAGGTCAGCCAGGCGGATTCCGCCAGCGGATAGCCCATCCCCAGCATCAGCGTCGGCATCCAGCTCAACAGCACGTAATAGATCACCAGCCCCATAAAGTAGGTCATCCACAGCATCAGCGTACCGGCCAGCCAGGGCTGGCTGAATAGCTGCGCCACGCTGCCTTTTTTATCCCTGGTTTTTTCCTCGTCCAGATAAAAATGCGTCACCTGCGCCAGATCCCCGGCGATAAACCGCTGGGCAATGCGCCGGATTTGCACAATATCTTTACCGCGGTGGACCAGGAATTTGACCGACTCCGGCAGGAACAGAATCAGCAACACGGTGAGCGCCAGCGGGGCAATCGCCCCGGCCAGTAGCACGCTGTGCCAGCCGTAATTGGGGATCAGCCAGGATGAGATCGCCCCGCCACCCGCCGCGCCGAGGGGAAAACCGCAGTACATGGTATTAATGGCCATTGAGCGGCAGCGCTTAGGGGCAAACTCAGAGACAAGCGTAATCGCATTCGGCATCGCCGCGCCCAGCCCGAGGCCGGTCAGAAACCGCCACAGCGTCAGCGTATTCAGCGTCTGCGCATACGCGGTTCCCAGGCTGGCAAGCCCGAAGAACAGGCAGGAAAACACCAGAATACGCTTACGGCCAAGACGGTCCGAGGCCGGGCCGGCAATCAGCGCGCCGATGGAAAGCCCGAGCAGCGCGGCGCTCAGCACCGGCCCAAGATCCTGCCTCTTAATGCCCCAGTCGCCCGACAGCGTGGGGGCGATATAGCCCATCGCCGCGGTGTCGAACCCGTCTATCGCGAGGATCAGAAAACCCAGGATGATAATCACCCAGTGAAAGCGCGAAACCGGTGCTTCATCGATTGCCTGCTGGATATTCACTTTACCCGAATAAACCATGTCACCCCCGCCCGTTGTGATGTGTATTAGTGCATATCATCTGATCATGTACTTTCCTGTATATACATTTGCAATCGACACAAAAAATTGTCAAATCGACTTAGCGTAAGTGTTAAGTAGTCGTTGTTTTTGGATGAAAAATGGACGGTTGATGAGGTTGGTTGGCGGGAGGATTGCGGGGGATTTTGTCTGGAGTTTGGGGGGCGAGTTTTTTCGGCATTGAACTTGTTAGTAAGACTTACAGGTTGACATTTAGTCAGGCTCAGCTTCTCCAGTCATCTTTGGTACAGCAGTGAACGGGGAGATTCGTTATTCCCAAAAGATGTCTGGAAGAGTTGGCTGGAGAGAATTAAGATACATTGATTGGCAAAGGATCACAGGATGCCTAATGGGTATTTATATCTATGAATGTTAATTTTTTTTATTTATAGAGTCTTATTGATACCCCCAATTGCACCATATTAATTATGCAAGTGAGGGTATGAAGTCTCATGAGTTATTTTTCAAATTTAATTACTACTTATACTCATTTTAGAAAATTTTTTTTGAATGCTTATGATTAAATCAACCTTGTAATTGGAACTTTCCTTTAACATTTTTTACTACTTTAGATTCATAATCTGAGTAGCTATCAAGATATTGCGTATCAACATGATAAGACTCTTCAACACTGTAAGTAATTGGTTTACCTTTGGAATCTTTTCTTTTTCTATGATACCCAAAGAATTTAGCATATCTTTTTGGCGCAACTCCCTCGAAATTCTCAAACAAAACCTTATCAGGTGCAGGGCTTTGATCGGTTTGGCAAATAGTGTCGTCATGTAATTGTAATGCAAGACTTTTTTCGTAAGGCTCGATGTAAACTACTCGTTTTAAGCCAGCCGCAACTATATGACGAGCGCAAACATGGCAAGGATAGGTTGTACAATATAAAGTATTACCAGTTGTGCCCATGTTTGTGTTTCTGGCTAATGAAACTATAGCATCCATCTCAGCGTGTACTGCACGGGAATATTCGATTAGATATTTTGCTTTAGTTTCTTTCATTATTTTTTCTGCAATTATTTCTGAATCGGACAGCTTAAGTTTTTGTAAAATTCCCGTTATTTCTTTTTTTAAAAGAGCTTTATGCTTGTCGTTATGGCATCCATTTTTATTAAAACATCTTCTATCTTTGTTGCTTTCGGAAGTGTAAAGTCCGCCACCGTATTGTGGAACATCATTTCTGCCAGTAGCAATAATATTGCCAGCAACATCCATTATAGATGCTCCTACCTGACGAGAAAGGCAAGCTGATCCTAAAGAGGCTGAGTATGCCGCATACATACCTGATTCATCTTTTGATGGGGTAATATTATTAGCTCCATGAATAAGGTCAATGAATCTAAGAACTGACTCTTTCATCACCTCAGTATCAAGATTTTTTATAAAATAATCCGATAGCTGTAAGGTTTCTTCAACTTGCTGGCCAAAATTATTTAATGATTTCCTATCCCGTTCAATTATTTTTAGGACATCTTCTTCTTTGATGCCTTCATCCCGCAAGTTTTGTATACGTTCGGCTACTGTTCGTAACAACCCGACTAAATAAAAGTTATTCTTATAAACCTGATTCAAAAGCTCTACTTCTGCTGGATGCTTTATTTGATCAATTATATAAGCGGTCTTTTTAGTGTTTCTAGTGATCTCTGGATTATCTGTTCCATAAATTTTTTCTCTTAAGACTTGGATCTCCAATATTGCCAGTTCAGCACAAATGAAATTCTTATGATTCTCTCTTAAGTTGTCTCCCAGATCTTGTAATTTATTGTATCTATCAAAGCTGTTAAGAGTTGTTGTGCTGACCTTGGTAACTTTTGAAATAAGATCACTCACTCTGACGTGTTCTACATGGTAACCATTTTGTTTTAAACAGTGTATGGTTTGTTCTTTGAGAGTTTTAATACCCGAACCAATAGCACCACACAAACCAATTATTAGTTCTTGAGAACGCCTACCTTTAATGTCATTTATGCTATCTGATTTATTATGCGCTTCCCATTGATGGACGGGAATGATGTTTTCAGCTGACTCTGCCATGTGATTGCTCCAGAAAACTCAAATAAAGTCTTTATCTGGTGTAAAAAATAATATAACCCGCTTTGATGTGGGCTATTCTTTGTAATTATATATTACCAATTTATTTTGGACGATGCTGATAAAACTTTTTTTAATGCTTTATTCATTTCTAATGATTTTTTTCGATCTGCTAAGTTTTCTACTTTATTAAAAGATGCAGAAGGTTTTGTAGACTCAATTCGTTCTACTAATTTTTCTTCTTTTTCTGCAGTCTTCAATAAGTAAATCATAATATTTTCCTTAACATTGCCCCACGCAAAGGACGCAAGATTATACTTACATCACATTTTTTTTCAATCAACTACCTAAATCTTTACTCTAAAAATTATTTTTAAGCAAGGTGATGATGAGAAATTATCAAACTTTTCTATATTTAGTTATGCATCTCACGTCGAAACACTACATGCAGTATCCGTGAACAACTTCGAATAACAATGGCTAACGTCTGGCTTGATCTCTTTTCTGCCGTGCCATAGCAAGCGGCACATCAGGATATACCTCGATAGATAGTAACTTCTCATGTCCCGCGACGCGGTACTTCACTCTTCAGTAACGTGAACTATTGGGATTTACTGGCAAGTACAGACCGATGCCGTCAGCGAGCTTGTAAGGTTTATTGAGGGGCTGAGTGCACCTAGACGTCGGTTAAGAGCATTCCGTTTCCTCTTGGGGGTTTCAATTTTGTGGGGTAATTTTTAACCCCCCTTAAATATCCCGTTATCATGGTAGATGTGAGTAAGCGTAGAGTGACATCAGAAGAGTGAGGATTTAACCTAACTTTAAGATTTTGATGGTTTTTAGTAACGAGTGTTGATGTCAGAAGAATGAGATTGGCGGAAGATCACAGGAGTCGAACCTGCCCGGGACCGCTGGCGGCCCCAACTGGATTTGAAGTCCAGCCGCCTCACCGGAGACGACGATCTTCCCTCTTAAACACAGAAGCGCGGCGAGTATACCATCGGTGATACCCTTATAAAAAGAAGGGCTTCATTAAATAAGGTAACGGATGTCCCACAGGGGCAGCATCGTGTCCGTTTCTGACCTTCTTTCCCCCGCTTATCCTTGCCATCATAGGGTTAACCCTCTCAGGCAAGGAGTCCGAAAATGACCGATACCGTTTTACTGGTAATTGATGCGCAACAGTCGTTCTATCATCGTGGCTATCAGCAAACCCCGGAAACGCCCGCGTTTGAACAGGCGCTGAGCCGGCTTATCGCCGGCTGCCAGCAGAAAGATATTCCGGTGGTGGATGTGCTGCATGTGGAAACCGAAGGCCCGTTTTCACCGGCGTCCGGCCTGGTGGTGCGCCTGCCGTTTCTGACCCATCAGGCGGCGCACAGCGTGAAAAAAACGGTACATAATGCGCTGACGGAATCCGGTCTGCTACAGTGGCTGGAGCAGCGGCAGGTGAAGCATGTAATCGTGAGCGGTATCCGTACCGAGCAGTGCTGTGAAACCACCGCGCGCGTGGCGTCGGACCTCGGCTACCGCGTGACGTTTGTGACGGAAGCGACGCTGACGTCCCCCCTTACCCACAACGGCATTACGCTCAGCGTGGCGGATTTGCGCCACCGTACCGAAAGCGTGCTGATCGATCGCTTCGCCGCGATCCGCACGGTGGAGGAGTGCCTGCAGGAGCTTGCATAACATGACGATTCCGGTGTGGTTTTTGACCCTGCCCGGGGTGATGACCCTCGACCTGACCGGCCCGGCAGAGACGCTGAAGCTGGCCGACGGGGCGTTCAGCCTGCACTATATCGGCCCCGATGAAACCGTGCTGAGCTCAACGGATATGGCCATCAGCCGTATCCAGCCGCTGCCGGAAGCGTTACCCCCCGGCAGCCTGTTAGTGGTGCCGGGCGTGCAGGACTCCTCGGTGTGGTTTGACACCCCGCAGGCGGTTGCCGCGCGTAACTGGCTGATGCGCATTCAGCCCGCGATCCATGCCCGCCATATCAGCCTGATCTGCGTCTGCTCCGGCTCACTGCTGGCCGCCCGCGCCGGGCTGATGCACGGCGTGGAGTGCACCACCCATCATGAAGTGATCGCACGGCTGAAAGCCGCCGAACCTGCCGCTATCGTGCGGGAAAATCGCATCTTTATCGAAGATCGCGGCATCTGGACCAGCGCGGGGATTACCGCCGGCATCGATCTGTCGCTGCATCTCATTAACCGGCTGTGCGGCTCGCAGATGGCGCTGAACGTGGCGCGGGAAATGGTGGTCTATTTCCGCCGCTCGGGGGATGACCCGCAGCTATCGCCGTGGCTGCGCTACCGCAACCATATGCATCCGGCCATTCACCGTACCCAGGATCTGCTGATCCAGCAGCCGGAGCAGGAGTGGTCGCTGGATGATATCGCCGATCGGGTCCACGTCAGCGCGCGCCATCTGACGCGGCTGTTCCGCCAGCATCTGGGGATCAGCGTGCGTGAGTATCACGAGCAGCTGCGGCTGGCGATTGTTCAGCAGCGTCGCCAGCAGGGGGAAGGTAATGAGCAGGCGGCGCTGGCGGCAGGGTTCTCCTCCTCCCGCCAGCTGCGCCGCGCACAGCAGCGCTGGCAGGCAGACTAGCTGACCAGGTGATGTTTATCGATGCGCTGCAGGCCGATGGCCAGCAGCAGGCTGCCGCCGAGGGTAATGGCAAACACCAGCGGGATGTCGATCAGCGGACGGTCGGTATTATCCAGCCCGTGGGTGCGCATATAGTGGATAAACAGCGCGTGGAAGCCATAGATCGGCAGCGAATAACGCGAAATGGTGGCTAAAACCGGTAAAGGGCGGTTGTTCAGCGTGTTTTTAAACAGCACCAGCAGGCTGACGGCGGCAATAAACACCGCCGGACCGCAGTAGAGATACCAGGTATCGGCAAAGGCCCCGTTAATCGCGAACTGGCGTTTGGTGCCGAAGGCGATCACCAGCACGCAGACGATAAAGGTTATCGCCGCCAGCCAGCTAACGCCCCGCCTGTCGGTCTTCATCATGCCGATGGCCCGGCCGGTCAGCGCGTACAGCAGATAGTAGATGGAATCCCCGTTGATATAGAGGTTCACCGGCAGCCAGTGAAAACGGGCAATCGAGCCGTCAACGGTATTCGGGTTCGCCAGTACCGCCAGCACCAGGATCACAATCGCCATATAACCCGCGCTGACCGGCTTAACCTGAATCAGCGGTGAAAACATATAGATGGCGATAATCGCGAAGAAAAACCACAGGTGATAAAAGATCGGCTTTTGCAGCAGGTTTTTCACCGAGGTGACTTCATTAATTGGCGTCAGCAGGGTGATGTAGGCCAGCGCCACCGCGCTGTAAAACAGCAGGCACAGCACCACCCGCAGGAAGTGGCGCTTCTGCGCGCTGCGCTCGCCGAAAAACAGGTAGCCGGAGATCATAAAGAAGATCGGCACGCACACCCGGGACGCCGAATTCAGCAGGTTTGACAGGTCCCAGCTGTGCTCGCCGACCGACATGCCGGTGGTCACGTACCAGGTGGTGGTGTGGATCATAATTACCATCAAACACGCCACGGCGCGTAAATTATCTATCCAGCCAATTTTCTGCATTATTTCAATCCTGTTTGCCGGGAAAAAATCCGTATCGGTGCCCGACAAGTCTGGCCAGGAGAGTGCACTTCAACAACCCGGCGAGCAAAAACTCGGAACAGGACGAACAAAATGTGTGGCATCGCCGACAAAAGCAGCGTATTCGATTAAATCACCGCCGTTATCATTACCATTTTGGTAATCAACCCGGTCAAAGGGTATACTGACGCCCACTTTTTTAACCACTCGTATCGCGTGCGAAATCAACATGCAAAAGTTTGATACCAAGACTTTCCAGGGCCTGATCCTGACCTTACAGGATTACTGGGCGCGCCAGGGCTGCACCATTATCCAACCGCTGGATATGGAAGTGGGCGCTGGTACTTCTCACCCGATGACCTGCCTGCGGGCGCTGGGGCCAGAGCCAACGGCGGTGGCCTACGTGCAGCCGTCACGCCGCCCTACCGACGGCCGCTACGGTGAAAACCCGAACCGCTTACAGCACTATTACCAGTTCCAGGTGATCATCAAGCCATCGCCGGACAACATTCAGGAGCTGTACCTCGGCTCGCTGAAAGAGCTGGGCATGGACCCGACCATCCACGATATCCGCTTCGTGGAAGACAACTGGGAAAACCCAACGCTGGGTGCCTGGGGTCTGGGCTGGGAAGTGTGGCTGAACGGCATGGAAGTGACGCAGTTCACCTACTTCCAGCAGGTTGGCGGCCTGGAGTGCAAGCCGGTTACCGGTGAAATCACCTACGGTCTGGAGCGCCTGGCGATGTACATCCAGGGCGTGGACAGCGTTTACGATCTGGTGTGGAGCGACGGTCCGCTGGGTAAAACCACCTACGGCGACGTGTTCCATCAGAACGAAGTGGAGCAGTCCACCTATAACTTCGAATACGCCGACGTCGATTTCCTGTTCGCCTGCTTCGAGCAGTACGAGAAAGAGGCGCAGAGCCTGCTGGCGCTGGAAAAACCGCTGCCGCTGCCTGCCTACGAGCGTATTCTGAAAGCCGCACACAGCTTTAACCTGCTGGATGCCCGCAAAGCCATCTCCGTCACCGAGCGTCAGCGTTATATTCTGCGTATCCGCACCCTGACGAAAGCCGTGGCCGAAGCCTATTACGCCTCCCGCGAGGCGCTGGGCTTCCCGATGTGCAAAAAGTCTGAACAACTGGAAAACGATTAAGAGGCAGCCATGACTGATAAAACCTTCCTGGTGGAGATCGGCACCGAAGAGCTGCCTCCGAAAGCCCTGCGCAGCCTGGCCGAGTCCTTCGCGGCAAACTTTACCGCTGAACTGGATGCGGCGGGCCTGGCCCACGGCGACGTGAAGTGGTTCGCCGCGCCGCGCCGCCTGGCGCTGAAAGTCGCCAACCTGAGCGCCGCACAGCCGGATCGCGAAGTGGAAAAACGCGGCCCGGCAATTGCCGCCGCGTTTGACGCCAGCGGCGTGGCCACCAAGGCCGCCGAAGGCTGGGCACGCGGCTGCGGCATCACCGTCGATCAGGCTGAACGCCTGAGCACCGACAAAGGTGAATGGCTGGTGTACCGTGCGAAAGTGACCGGAGAGCGCGCTCAGGCACTGCTGCCGGCGATGATCGCCACTTCCCTGGCGAAGCTGCCGATCCCGAAACTGATGCGCTGGGGCGCGTCTGACGTGCAGTTCGTGCGTCCGGTGCATACCGTGACCATCCTGCTCGGCGACGAGCTGATTCCGGCCACCATTCTGGGTATCGATTCGGCGCGCACCATCCGCGGCCACCGCTTTATGGGCGAGCCGGAGTTCACCATCGACAACGCCGACCAGTATCCCGCGATCCTGCTGGAGCGCGGTAAAGTGCAGGCGGATTTTGAAGCCCGTAAAGCCACGATCAAAGCCGATGCCGAAGAAGCTGCCCGTAAAATCGGCGGCGTTGCCGATCTGAGCGAAAGCCTGCTGGAAGAAGTCACCTCCCTGGTGGAGTGGCCGGTGGTGCTGACGGCGAAGTTTGAAGAGAAGTTCCTCGCGGTTCCGGCTGAAGCGCTGGTGTACACCATGAAGGGCGATCAGAAGTATTTCCCGGTGTACGACACCGCGGGCAAGCTGCTGCCAAACTTCATCTTCGTGACCAACATTATCTCGAAAGATCAGCAGCAGATTATCTCCGGTAACGAGAAGGTGGTGCGTCCACGCCTCGCCGACGCCGAGTTCTTCTTCAACAGCGACCGTAAACGTCGTCTGGAAGATAACCTGCCGCGTCTGGAAACCGTGCTGTTCCAGAAAGAGCTGGGCACCCTGCGCGACAAAACTGACCGCATTCAGGCGCTGGCGGGCTGGATTGCCGCACAGATTGGCGCGGATGTGAATCATGCCACTCGTGCTGGTTTATTGTCCAAGTGCGATCTGATGACCAACATGGTGTTCGAATTTACCGACACCCAGGGCGTGATGGGCATGCACTATGCGCGTCACGACGGCGAAGCCGAAGACGTTGCGGTCGCGCTGAACGAGCAGTATCAGCCGCGCTTTGCCGGTGACGAGCTGCCGTCGAACCCGATTGCCTGCGCGCTGGCGATTGCCGATAAGATGGACACCCTGGCCGGCATTTTCGGCATCGGTCAGCATCCGAAAGGCGATAAAGACCCGTTTGCTCTGCGTCGTGCCGCCCTGGGCGTGCTGCGTATCATCGTTGAGAAAAACCTGCCGCTGGATCTGCAAACCCTGACGGAAGAGGCGGTGCGCCTGTACGGCAGCAAGCTGTCTAACGCTAAGGTTGTGGATGAGGTGATCGACTTTATGCTGGGTCGTTTCCGTACCTGGTATCAGGAAGAAGGCCACAGCGTGGATACCATCCAGGCCGTGCTGGCGCGTCGCCCGACCCGCCCGGCGGACTTCGATGCCCGCATGAAGGCGGTCTCCCACTTCCGTACCCTGGAAGCGGCTGCCACGCTGGCCGCCGCCAACAAGCGCGTCTCTAACATTCTTGCCAAGTCCAGCGAACCGCTGAACGACAGCGTGCAGGCCGTGCTGCTGAAAGAGAATGAAGAGATCAAACTGGCGACCTACGTGTCTGCCCTGAGTAGCAAGCTGCAGCCTTACTTTGCAGAAGGCCGCTACCAGGAAGCGCTGATCGAGCTGGCTGAGCTGCGCGAAACGGTGGATAACTTCTTCGACAAGGTGATGGTGAATGCCGATGACCAGGCGGTGCGTATTAACCGCCTGACGCTGCTGGCTAAGCTGCGCGAGCTGTTCCTGCAGGTCGCGGATATCTCCCTGCTGCAGTAACCTGCGGCCATCAGGGGCGGGCCATGTGCCCGCCCTTTTTTTATCCCGCGGACACCCCGACTTACAATTCCGCCTTGCCCCTCGCGCACCATTTCCTTACCCTGTGCGGCTTTTGCCATTCAGGTTAAGACATTTATGCAATCCTTTGGATACGCTGCAAAGGCAGCCAACACCGCTCTCGAACCCGTCGAATTCAAACGCCGCGACCTGCAGGCCGGTGATGTCCATATCGACATCCACTACTGCGGCGTATGCCACTCTGACCTGCACATGGCGCGTAACGAATGGGGCGTCAGCCAGTTCCCGCTGGTGCCGGGCCACGAGATCGTTGGGCGCGTTGTCGCCACCGGCAGCGACGTCACCGCGTTTAAAGCGGGCGACCTGGTCGGCGTGGGCGTGATGGTCGACTCCTGCGGCCACTGTGCTCAGTGCCACGGCGGCGAAGAGCAGTATTGTGAAGAAGGTTTTACCGCAACCTATAACAGCGAAGAGAAAACCATCGGCGGCATGACCTTCGGCGGCTATTCCGACAGCATCGTGGTCGACAGCAAATTTGTGGTCTCCGTGCCGGATAATCTGGCGCTGAGCGCGGTAGCACCGCTGCTGTGTGCGGGCGTGACCACATGGTCACCGCTGAAGCACTGGAACGTACAGCCGGGCCAGCGCGTGGGGATTATCGGGCTGGGCGGTCTGGGTCATATGGCGGTGAAGCTGGCGAGCGCGCTGGGTGCCGAAGTGGTGCTGTTTACCACGTCCCCGGCGAAAGGTGCCGACGCCCTGCGTCTGGGCGCCAGCCAGGTCGTGGTATCGAAAGATGCGGCGCAGATGGAAAGCGTTAAGAACAGTCTGGATATGATCCTCGACTGCGTTGCCGCGCCGCACGATCTGGACCCGTATCTCAACGCGCTGAAGACCAACGGTCATCTGGTGCTGGTGGGGATCCCTGACTCCCCGCATACGTCGCCGAACGTTACGCCAATTGTGTTTAAACGCCTGAGTATTTCCGGCACCTCGATCGGCAGCATCAAAGAAACCCAGCAGATGCTCGATTTCTGCGGCCAGCACAATATCGTGTCGGATGTTGAGGTGATTAGCCTGGATCAGGTGGAAGAGGCGTTTGAACGGATGCTGAAGGGTGACGTGAAGTATCGTTTTGTCATTGATATGAAAGCGGGACGCTAAGAGCTGCAACATAAAACCCGCCTCGTGGCGGGTTTATTTTTTCGTTCTTTTATCTTTCCAGTAACTGTCGTCCCAGATACGGATTCGAATGAATTAACTGCATCAGTTTCTGCGCGCTGCCTGAAGGCCGGGTTCGCTGTGCTTCCCAGCTTTTCACCGACGCAACGCTTACTCCCATTGCCAGGGCAAACTCATCAATCTGCATGCCGCTAATTTCCCTGATCCGTTTCGGTTCGGGCAGGGCTGCTTCACCCTCGATTATTGCGCCAGCCTGCAACACATCACGCGTCAACACGATCTGCTCCAGGTTGGAGAGTAATTCAAACATTGGGTCTTTTGTTTCCATAAGCACACACCTCATTAAAATCACTTAATGTGAACGACCAGAGGAGTTGAGCCTCAAGCACAGGCTCAGAATACTGGCGAACATCAACCACTGGAAAACTGCGAGGCAGCACAGGGAAACGCCAGGATCCTAAGTATTAGACGAATACTGGTGATACAGGTCATATTTTTTAATTATTTTTTTGTTTTGCTTTGCAAAAAATGAAAGACACCCTCACCGTCTCCTTTAATGTCATTGGCTTAGGTCTTATAAGCCTCGCTAATCTGTTTAAGGGGTTATCAGCCGATAAACCGGCTTGTTTGCCGGACGGGCGTCACGAACGTTCCCCTATGGTCACATTGTCGATCGCGCTATCCTTCGAAAACGAGTTCGACTATCCTTCATTCAGGAATTATCTTCTTCACAACCCGCAAGATATTTAACAGGAGTTTTTGCTCATGACCACAGGACCTGCGCGCATCTGGATGCGTTTGCTGGTGCCGTTTATGGCGCTGTTTCTGGTGCTGCAGCTGACCGGCTGCGGTGATAAAGAAGCCGACCAACGTAAGGCGTTTATCGATTTTCTGCAAAATACGGTGATGCGCAGCGGTGAACATCTGCCTTCGCTGAGCGAAGATCAGAAGCAGAAGTTCGGCAATTACGTCAGCGATTACGCCATCATTTACGGTTTTTCTCAGCAGGTAAACAAGGCTGTCGATACCGGCTTAAAACCGGTAGTGGATGAACTTTCCGCGATCCGCACACCGCAGGACTATCTGACTCGCCGCGATTCGCTGCGCCAGGCCAGCGGTTCTCTGGGCGTGCTGAATCAGCAGATTCAGGCCGCGAAAACCCAGGCCGACAGCAGCAAAGCGACGCTGAAGCAGCCCGAAGACCTTAAAACCGTCTACGATAACGTCTTTAATAAAGTGGTGACTCAGCCTGCGGATGCATTAATGCCTCTGCTGCCAACGCTACAAACGCTGAGCCAGGATGTGATCCAGGTTGGTGATTTCCTGCAGCAGCAGGGTACGCGCGTCACCTTTAATGGCCCGGCGGTGCAGTTCCCCACTCAGGATCAGGCATCCGCTTACAATACGCTGATGAGCAACCTGAGCATGAACGCCCAGTCACTGACTCAGGCACAAAACGTTCTGCAGAACAGCATTCAGTAATATTGCAGTGGGGCTTACCTCCCACCGTGATAATAAGGCCACCCGTCGGTGGCCTTATTTATTCCCTGCGTGAACCTGAATATCCGCTCGCCTGGGTGGCATATTCTTCCCCGCCCGTGACAGAATAAAAGTGGAATAAACGGGCAGCCTGATATGTAGCTTAGTTACAGAGCGTGGGCAGAACAGATCGCGTTCGAATGGCGGCACATAAGCCGGCATGTTAAGAAAAGTTTCTTGTGATCTACATCACATATTACGAACAAAAAACCCATCTAATTACGTGATTTATATCACATAATAGCGGCGTGTCTGTTCGTATTTCGACCTTTGTGGTTTTTTTACACAACTTTATTGTGACGAAGATCACAATAAAACCCTCCTCCCCCCCTGTTGCATAGTGATCCAGATCACACATAATTCGTCAGCTACGCAGCGTCATATTCGCGTGATAGAGTCCGCTTGCATACAGTGATACTGACGGCTTTTTCGCCGTAACCGTCTTCAAACAACATCAGCGCGCTCTCTTACATGGTCAGCGCGTACCAATAAGAGGTGTGCTTTTATGTCCTCATCAGATATCAAGATCAAGGTTCAGAACTTTGGTCGCTTTCTGAGTAATATGGTAATGCCAAATATCGGGGCGTTTATTGCCTGGGGTATTATTACCGCGCTGTTTATTCCAACCGGATGGCTGCCAAACGAAACGCTGGCGAAGCTGGTTGGCCCGATGATTACCTATCTGCTGCCCTTGCTGATCGGTTATACCGGCGGACGCCTGGTCGGTGGCGATCGCGGTGGTGTAGTCGGTGCGATTACCACCATGGGTGTGATCGTGGGTGCCGATATGCCGATGTTCCTCGGCTCAATGATTGCCGGTCCGCTGGGCGGCTGGGCGATTAAAACCTTCGACCGCCAGGTTGATGGTAAAATCAAAAGCGGCTTTGAAATGCTGGTTAACAACTTCTCTGCCGGCATTATCGGCATGCTGTTGGCTATCCTCGCATTCCTGGCTATCGGTCCGCTGGTTGAAGGCCTGTCCCATATTCTTGCCGCCGGCGTGAATCTGATGGTGCAGAACAACCTGCTGCCGCTGACCTCAATCTTCGTTGAACCGGCAAAAATCCTGTTCCTGAACAATGCGATTAACCACGGTATCTTCTCGCCGTTGGGTATTCAGCAGGCCAGCGAAGCCGGTAAATCTATCTTCTTCCTGATTGAAGCGAACCCGGGCCCGGGTATGGGCGTGCTGATGGCCTATATGTTCTTCGGCCGTGGCAATGCTAAACAGTCTGCCGGCGGTGCGGCGATCATCCACTTCCTTGGCGGTATTCACGAGATTTACTTCCCGTATGTGCTGATGAACCCGCGTCTGATTCTGGCGGTGATTCTGGGCGGTATGACCGGCGTCTTCACCCTGACGCTGCTGAACGGTGGTCTGGTATCACCGGCCTCTCCGGGTTCCATCCTCGCCGTACTGGCAATGACGCCTAAAGGCGCCTACTTCGCGAACATCGCGGCCATTGTTGCTGCCTTCGCCGTATCCTTTGTGGTGTCAGCCGTTCTGCTGAAAACCAGCAAGGTGAAAGAAGAAGACGACATCGAAGCTGCAACCCGTCGTATGCAGGAAATGAAAGCGCAGTCAAAAGGCCAGTCTGCAAATGTCGCCGGTGCCGATGCGCTGCACTCTGATTTATCCCACGTGCGCAAAATCATTGTGGCCTGTGATGCCGGTATGGGATCGAGCGCGATGGGTGCGGGCGTACTGCGCAAGAAAGTGAACGATGCGGGGCTGACCACGATTTCCGTGACCAATACGGCCATCAACAGCCTGCCGGGCGATGTGGATCTGGTGATTACCCATCGCGATCTGACCGAGCGTGCGATGCGCCAGGCGCCTCACGCACAGCATATTTCCCTGACCAACTTCCTCGACAGCGGCCTGTATAACGATCTGACCGCGCGTCTGGTTGAAGCCAACCGCAGCGCTGAACATCGCGAGAAAGTGAGCACCACGCTCAGCGACAGCTTTGATGAAGGCCAGGAGCATCTGTTCCAGCTGACGGCCAGCAACGTATTCCTGGGCAATCATGCCACGGATAAAGAGCAGGCGATTCGCTTTGCCGGTGAACAGCTGGTCAAAGGCGGCTACGTTGAGCCGGAATATGTTGATGCCATGCTGGAACGTGAAAAGCTGACGCCAACCTATCTGGGTGAGTCGATCGCTGTGCCGCACGGCACCATTGCCGCTAAAGACCGCGTGCTGAAAACCGGCGTGGTGTTTTGCCAGTATCCGGAAGGCGTGCGCTTCGGTGAAGAAGAAGACGATATTGCTCGCCTGGTCATTGGTATTGCCGCGCGAAACAACGAGCATATCCAGGTGATTACCAGCCTGACCAACGCCCTTGACGACGACAGCGTGATTGCCCGACTGGCAACCACCACCAGCGTTCAGGAAGTGTTGGATCTGCTGTCCGGTAAAACCAGCGCCTGATTCAGGTAGTGGCGAGATATTTCCGTAAGGGCCGGGCATGCCCGGCCTTTTTTGGATCGAATCCTGAACTCTTTAAGTAGGTATGATGATGAAAGCTTTACATTTCGGTGCGGGAAACATAGGCCGGGGATTTATCGGCAAACTGCTGGCCGATGCCGGTATTCAACTGACGTTCGCGGACGTTAACCAGGTCGTGCTGGATGCGATTAACGCACGCCATGAGTACCCGGTTCACGTGGTCGGCGAACAGGCGCAGGTTGAGATCGTAAAAGGTGTGAATGCGGTTAACAGCACCAGCGACGATATTGTCGATCTGGTGGCTGAGGTTGATATCGTTACCACGGCGGTTGGTCCACAGATCCTTGAGCGTATTGCCGGTGGCATTGCGAAAGGGCTGGCCAAACGCAGTGATAACGCTAATACCCGTCCCCTGAATATTATCGCCTGTGAAAACATGGTGCGCGGTACCACACAGTTAAAGGGCCACGTGCTGAAAGCGCTGCCCGAGCAGTACCACGCGTGGGTTGAAGAGCACGTTGGCTTTGTGGATTCCGCCGTTGACCGCATCGTTCCCCCTTCCGAGGCGGGCAGCAGCGATCCGCTGGAAGTGACGGTTGAAACCTTCAGCGAATGGATTGTGGATGAAACCCAGTTTAAGGGTGCGCTGCCTGCCATTCCGGGTATGGAACTGACCGACAATCTGATGGCCTTCGTGGAGCGTAAACTGTTTACCCTGAATACCGGGCATGCGATTACGGCTTACCTGGGACAGCTGGCGGGGCATAACACCATCCGCGAGGCGATTCTCGATCCGCAGGTGCGCGCCGTGGTCAAAGGTGCGATGGAAGAAAGCGGTGCCGTGCTGATTAAGCGTTACGGTTTTGAGGCGGATAAGCACGCGGCCTATATCCAGAAAATTCTTGGACGTTTTGAAAATCCGTATCTGAAAGATGATGTCGAGCGCGTCGGCCGCCAGCCGCTGCGCAAGCTCAGCGCCGGGGATCGTCTGATTAAGCCCACGCTGGGGACGCTGGAGTATCAGCTGCCTCACGAAAACCTGGTGACCGGCATCGCCGCCGCGCTGCGCTACCACAGCGAACAGGATCCGCAGGCACAGGAGCTGGCTGAGCTGCTGGCGAAGCAGGATGTTGCGACCACGCTGGCAGAGGTCTCCGGCCTTGATGCCAACAGCGATGTGGTTAAGGCCGTAGTGAAAGCCTGGAACGCTATGGCATAATGCCTGCGAACGCGCTCCTCAGGGACGAACAATCCGGGTACAGCCTCACCGCTGTGCCCGCGCTGGTATCACTCCGCCATATGATGAACGATATGCAGGCACTTATGGAACAACCTCAGGCTTTTGAAAACAGGGTGCTGGAGCGCCTGAATGCCGGACGTTCGGTAAGAAGCTTTTTAATCGCGGCCGTCGAACTGCTGGCAGAAGCGATTAACATTCTGGTTATCCAGGTATTCCGTAAGGATGATTACGCCGTGAAGTATGCGGTGGAGCCGCTTCTGCACGGCGATGGCCCGTTGGGCGAGCTGTCCGTTCGCCTCAAGCTGATCTATGGCTTAGGGATGATCCACCGAAGCGAGTACGAAGACTGTGAGCTGCTGATGGCGCTGCGTGAAGAGCTGAACCATGATGGCCACGAATATCGTTTTACCGACGATGAGATCCTCGGCCCCTTTGGTGAACTGCACTGTGTGGCCTCCCTCCCCGTTCGTCCGGATTTTGCCGTTGAAGATGCCGAGTTACGCAATATGCAGCAGCTGCGCTATCAGCAGGTGGTGCGTTCTACCATGGTACTGTCGCTTACCTCATTGATTTCGCTTATAAGCCAGAAACAGGCCTTCAAAAAATAGCCTCTCCTTACCCGCTTTACACCGGTTTGGTGTATCCTTTGCAGCAATGAATCATTGTTACGGTTAATCGTTATGAAAGAACAAGTACAGTCAGAAATTAAAATCCTTAGTGACAAGCTGGATGCCCTTAATCACAAAGAGCCAGGCCTGCTAGCCTCGGGCGACAGCGAAAAGCTGGGCGAACTGCTGAATGAAAAAGACAAGCTGATCGCTGAGATCGAACGTCTGCGCAATGTGCGGGCAGAGAAGCTGAGTAAAGAAGCCCAGCAGCTTAAAAAGCTGCCCTTCAGCCGCGCTATCACCAAAAAAGAGCAGGCGAATATGGGCGCGCTTAAAAAGAGCGTGCGGGGGCTGATCGTCGTTCACCCGACCACCGCTCTGGGTCGTGAACTGGGCCTTAAAGAGATGACCGGATTCGCTAAGTCGGAATTCTAAGGTCTGCTTAAAACGGGGCTGCGGCCCCTTTTTTTTCCCCTCTCCACGTACTCCTGCGAAAGAAAGCCAGTCCTCCTCGTCACTCCCCTTTGCCTTGTATATCCGGGGGTTTCGCGCTGCCCCTGATCCTGGTGTTATCGAATATTTGCCACTATTTTTTCAGCATTAAAATCTGATAAATTATATTTAATTAGATAAAAAAACTAAAAAAATAATGCACTTCAGATGCTCAGCGTGTAGTTATTATTTCTTTTATAAAGTTCCAGACTATTATCTCGAACTTTATGTAATCTTTTTTTTTCCTTCAAATGACATCATGGATTTGCAATAATTATGCCCAACGAGCAACCATTTGTATTATTCTCCGTGGTTAAAACATCATGTAATAATTGACATGATAACGTTCGTTAAAATTAATATCTGGTTGAATTCGGAAGGTTAATTTCTGCATTCTTCAAAACGGACAAAAGATATTTCGATATCGATAAAGGAATAGTTTAATGAAACTGAATAAAATTGTACTGGGTGTTGCTTTCGCAATGGGTATGGCATCGTTCGCTCAGGCAGAAGAAACTGTAGTTGCACCAACCGATCAGGGTAGCGGTAGCGTGAAATTTATGGGCTCAATTGTCGATGCGCCTTGCTCGATCGTTAGTGAAAAAGATCAGACCATTGATATGGGTCAGATCGCTAACACAACGCTGGCTAACGGTGGTAGCTCTGCCCCGCAACCATTCAAAATTGAACTGGCAAAATGTAACCTGGCAGACAAATATAAAACTGTTAGCGTGACCTTTACCGGTTCTGAAGGTGGTATTCCTGGTGCTTTAGGTGCAGGCAACGCTTCGGGTGCAAGCATCATTATGACCGACGGCAGCAGCAATCAGATTAAACTGGGTACCGCAACCGCTCTGCAGGCGCTGGCGAATGGTACTAATACCCTGAGCTTCTCCGCTTTTGTAAAAGGCAATCCTGATAATGCACCGATTCAGCTGGGCAATTTCGAGAATACTGCCAACTTTACCCTTGCTTATCAGTAATATTCATTTCTGATGAAGAGTACATGTGGATAAATCACTCCACATGTACTTATTTCGGTTGTACTTTTTAGGTTTCCTCTATGTTCAAGAAAATAAGTATTCTGATTTTATTGTTGAACATGGGTGCGGTTAGTCAGGCAGGGCCAACTGAAAATCAAGGTTGGGGCCGGGTGCGTATGACGGGCAGCATTATTGACGCGGCATGTGCGATAGACATCAACAGTACCGACCAGACGATTGATATGGGTCCGGTGCCAGTTAGCCGGGTCATTAAAGGTAGCTATGGCATTAGAAAGAAGCTTTCTATAAACCTGGTAAACTGCATCCTCAGTAAGGATAAAACTGAACCCGGAAAGTGGAGATATTTTACAATTACCTTTGATGGTGTGAATGATGATGGATTATTTTCCGTCGAGGGTGATGCAAAAGGTATTGCGATAAAAATTATTGATGATAATGGAAATATTGCCAGGCCGGGAGAATCATTACCTTCTGAAAACATTGAATCAGGGAGTATGGCACTCAACTTCTCACTTCAGCTGGTTAGCAATAACCAAGAACTCCATGCTGGTGAGTTCAATTCCATTATCAAATTCAAAATGGATTATTACTAAGCTTGCGCTGTCCTGTTGATTAACAAATCCTTTGCTGAAATAGATATTTGGCATAGCGCAGGACCATTGATATGAATGACTCTATGGCGCTCGAAAGGAAAAAAGGTCAGGGAATGATGACGCCATATAATCTTAGGGGTTTGTCTGCACGCCCACATATTCTGGGACTAATGATCGGTTGCATACTTAGCGCCGCTGCCTTAACTGCCCAATCCCAGGACTTCAAGTTTAACATTGATGTTCTCGATGTTAACGATCGTAAAAATATCGATCTCGATCAGTTTTCCCGTGCCGGATTCATTATGCCGGGCAATTACACGATGTCCGTTAATATTAACCAGCAGCAGCTGCGCGAGCAGCCCGTCAGCTTTTATGCGCCAGATAACGATCCTAAGGGAAGTGAAGCCTGTATCACACCCGAGCTTGTTGAGCAGATTGGGTTGAGGGACAAAATGAAGGCGCAGCTGACCTGGTGGCATCAGGGCCAATGTCTGACAGTAGACAGCCTGAAAGGTATGGTGGTTAAAAGCGATCTGCCCACGACGACCGTCTATCTGAATATTCCACAGGCCTACCTTGAGTACAGTTCAGATGACTGGGATCCCCCTTCACGCTGGGACAACGGTATTCCAGGGCTGCTGTTTGACTATAACGTTAATGGCCAGGGACAGCGCCAGAGTAAGAGTGGTGAGAAAAGCTATGACGTTAGCGGTAATGGTACCTTAGGTGCCAACCTCGGCGTATGGCGTTTCCGCGCCGACTGGCAAAGCCGTTACAATCATCAATCAGGTAACAACTCAGCCAATCAATTCAACTGGGACTGGAGCCGTTATTACGCCTACAGGGCAATAACGCGTCTTGGGGCCAAACTCACGCTGGGCGAGAATTATCTGAACTCCGACATTTTTGACAGCTTCCGCTTTTCTGGTGTTACGCTGGCAACCGATGATGCCATGCTGCCGCCCAATCTGCGCGGCTACGCACCGGAAGTCACCGGTGTGGCAAAAACCAACGCCAAAGTTGTCATCAGCCAGCAGGGGCGAATTCTACAGCAAACTCAGGTCGCTTCTGGCGCATTCCGCATACAGGATATTAATGACGCGGTTACCGGGAAATTAGATGTACGTGTAGAGGAACAGGATGGTTCAGTACAGGAATTTTCAATCAACACGGCGAATATTCCCTACCTGACACGCCCGGGAACCATACGTTACAAAATTTCGTCTGGGCGGCCTACTGACTGGCGGCATCATGTTAACGGACCGATGTTTGGATCAGGGGAATTCTCCTGGGGTATTAACAACGGGTGGTCGCTCTACGGTGGCGGTGTCTCTGATGGCAGATACAATGCTCTTGCATTAGGTATCGGGCGTGACCTGTTATTCCTGGGCGCACTCTCCTTTGACGCAACGCAATCCCGGGCAAAATTACCTCATAGTGATGATTTATACTCGGGTGGTTCGTATCGTTTGAGCTATTCAAAGCGCTTTGACGATTATGATAGTCAGGTCACTTTTGCGGGATATCGATTCTCGCAAAAAAACTACATGAGCATGAGTGAGTATCTTGATGCGCGTGTAACGGGTGTGCGTTCACAGAACAGTAAAGAGATGTATACCATCACGTTTAACCAGCAGTTTCGTGATGCTGGCCTTAGCGCATACCTTAATTTTAATCATCAGACATACTGGGACCGGCCGGACAATGACCGCTATGACGTCACGTTGTCGAGCTATTTTGATATTGGTCGCTTAAAAAACTTAAGCCTTTCATTAACTGCTTTCCGTAATAAATATGACGGTCATACTGATGACGGGATGTATTTATCGCTGTCGTTACCCATCGGGAACGATGCAAGCCTGAGCTACAACGGAAGCTGGGGCGGTTCGGACAACACTAACAGAGCCAGTTATTACAAAAGGGTTGATGAGCACAATAACTACCAGGTTAGTAGCGGGTTCTCACATAGCAAGTCGATGGCCAGTGGGTATTACTCTCATGAGGGCGATATCGCGACCGTGGATGCGAATGCTACCTATCAGGAAGGTGATTACAGCTCTGTTGGATTAAGTATTCAGGGGGGCGCAACGGCGACTCTGAAAGGTGCTGCGCTGCATAGAACCAGCATCGTTGGCGGCACGCGTATTTTACTGGATACCGACGGTGTCGCCGGGGTACCGATTAGTGGTTATGGCTCATCTAGCACCTCCAACCGCTTTGGCAAAGTCGTATTAGCGGATGTGAGTAATTATTATCGAAATCAACTCAGTATTGACCTGAATAAGATGCCGGATAACGCCGAAGTTATTCGCTCAGTGGCTCAGGCGACCCTGACGGAAGGCGCTATCGGCTATCGTACGTTTGAAGTTATTTCTGGAGAAAAAGCGATGGCGGTACTGCGCCTGGCTGATGGATCCACACCTCCTTTTGGTGCCACTGTTAAAAACAGTAAAAATCAAAGCGTAGGCATTGTTAATGATGGCGGAAGTGTTTATCTGTCCGGGATTAAATCCGGCGAAGTTATGAAAGTTTTCTGGGATGGTCAGGAAAAATGTGAACTTCCACTTCCTGAAAAGATTTCTATTAATGAAGAGACAAACTTACTGCTGCCGTGTCACACGTTGGCGAGTAATAAACGTTAAACGAGACGAAAACATGAAACATAAAATTATCATAGGGCTGGTTATGGCCCCTCTCATGATCCCATCGGCATTTGCGGCTATTGCATTGGATCGCACCCGAGTTGTTTTTGACGGTGGCCAAAAATCGATTAGCCTGAGCGTTAGCAACGAAAATAAACAGTTGCCTTATCTCGCCCAGGCGTGGATTGACGATGAAAAAGGCAACAAAATTAACTCACCGTTAACGGTTTTACCACCGGTGCAGCGCATCGAACCTGGTGCTCAAAGCCAGATTAAAGTGCAATCAATCGGCGCAGATAAGAACCTGCCTCAGGATCGAGAATCACTCTATTATTTCAACCTGCGAGAAATTCCGCCGCGCAGTGATAAGCCTAATACGCTGCAAATCGCGCTGCAGACCCGGGTGAAGTTATTTTATCGCCCGGCTGCACTGTTGGTTAGCAGCAACAGCTTGCCGTGGCAGGAAAAAATCACCCTGACCCGTAACGGGGATCGCTATGTCGTAAACAACCCAACGCCCTATTATGTCACCCTGGTTGATGCCCGAAGTGGCCTGAACGGGACGACTGTAAAAGACTTCGACGCGGTGATGATCGCGCCTAAAAGCCAGGCTCCTCTCGGTGGTTCCGCCAGCGCTTTGGGCAATGCCCCTGTCGTTACCTACATCAATGATTATGGCGGTCGGCCACAGTTGAAATTTAACTGCAGCGGTTCAACCTGTCAGGCGACCGCGGTTAAAGAGAAGTAACCGTAAGGTCATCCAAAGCGCGGGAAAGGAGATTCTATATGCAGAGAAATAAGGGAACACAATGCAACCCGCTGGCAGATAAACGGCTTTCCCGCTCAATCAGGATTGCCGTTGCAGCAGCGATTCTCACGCTGTTAACCCCGATCAGTTCTCCAGTGCTGGCAGCAGACAACTGGAAGACGGAGGGAATGAACGGTGTCATACACGTTCATGGGTCGTTAATGGAAAGTTCCTGCCGTCTGGCAACCAGCTCTGCCTGGCAGGATATCGAAATAGGCAACGTCAGCACAGCGCGATTGCAGCACATCGGCGATCGCGGAACCCCTGTGAAGATTGAGCTGAAACTGGAGGACTGCGCGTCCTCCGCCTCGCGAATGAGCGATAGCGATACGGGCAATGTGACATGGAGTCGCAGCCAGCCTTCGGTTTCAGTAAGTTTTCAGGCTCCCATGGACGCAGATAATCCACAGCTGATTAAAGTCAGTGGAGCCGGGGGATTGGGACTACGCCTCAAGGACATGCTCGGAAGGGACGTTCGTGTTGGCGGCCATGGCACACCTCTGCAACTTACACCAGGGAAGAATCAGCTTATCTATACCATCGTTCCTGAGCGAACGCGCGCAACGTTAGCGGCGGGAAACTGGTGGTCACTGATCAATATTGGGCTGAATTACGAATAAATTTTTACCAAGGAAGATTGTAATGAAACTACTGAAGAATGGTACTGCACTGGCTTTGTCACTGTTAATTTGTCAGCAGGCAGCTGCGATAGATAATTTGAAATTCTCTGGAACGCTAATCATTCCACCACCCTGTACGGTCGGCAGTGATTCGAAGGGATCGCTGATCGATGTCGTCTTTCCTGGCCGTATGCCGGTAGATAAAATTGATGGCAATAACTTTATGCTCCCGGTGGCATACAAGATTAACTGCGATGGAGCGGGCACTCCCGGATTGGATTTGAAATTATCAATAATCGGAATGGATGCAAAATTTGCGGGATCGGAAGGTGTGTTGCAGGCAAAAGGGCAGACCGATCTCGGAGTCCAAATTCTTTATGGGGACAATACTACCAAAAAGGGATTTAAGCTGAATGAGCCAATGGGCATCTTCTATTCTGCTCCCCCCACGCTATGGGCCGTACCGGTTAAAAGACCGGGCGGTACGCTGAAGGATGGTAGTTTTGAAGCGACCGCAACCTTAAAAGCTGAATACCAATGATCGGAGCAGGCTGGATGACAATATTTCACCGAGGTAGTCGATCGTTCTTATATACCAGCCTGCTGATATCAACTTTGTCGGCTGGTCCATTAGTTCATGCAACTGATGATTTTACCCGATCCAATGATTTTACTGGAAGCGATAATATGCGTTTTTCGGGGCAGCTGGTCGAGCAACCCTGCATTATAGAGCCGGATAATGAAACGATTAAGCTTGAGTTTGACTCCATCGTCGAACAGTCTCTGTATATTTACGGCCGCTCAAGTGCGCGTCCGTTCATTTTGCGGCTGTCTGAGTGTGATTTAAGCGTGGGCAATAAAGTGCGGGTGGCATTCAATGGACAAAAAAGCCTTGCTTTGCCCAATCTTCTGGCGGTGAACAGCGGTAGTGCGACATCAGGTATTGCCATTGCGCTGGAAACTATGGATGGAAATCCTCTTCCGCTGGGTAAGGACACGACGGACTACCTGCTTCTGGCAGGAAGAAACGAAATCACCTTTAAAGCTTATGTTCAGGCCGAACCCGAAGCGATAGCGAAGAAAAATATTGTCCTCGGTCCGTTCACTGCGACTGCCACTTTTTATATTGAATATGAATGAGTTAAAGGTTGTGTTGCAGCAAAAATCGGTTGCTGAAAATCCACGTTAGCGGAGAATCTGGAGTGTAATCATTAAAGCCCCCCTGCAGCGTAGCTCTGCTTAATATCCACTTTCGACATTAAATTAATTCTTATCTTACCTCTAAGTGAATTTTATTACTTAAAGATACTCAATTAAATTAGATGTTAAAGATAGTTTTTAAGTGTGGTAAAAATTCCGTTCGGTGAACTTAATCAGAAGAAATAGTGCGCGATATAAAATGTCGCAGTTTATGTATTAATGATGGCTTGCTTTTTTTATTAAACCCCCTGGGATACAATCTCAACAAATGCCATCAGGAGATGGTGAGGTGGTTGTTGGGTTAAAACAACTTCTCGGGTTACGGATAACATCAGGGTCCACTTATGAAAAGAAACCATTTAACAGCTGTCATTAATGATCCTAATCGCTACTTTGCAGAAGGCCTCATGAATTGCATCAGCGATAACTCATCATCGGTGGGCATGAACGTAGAATTTACGGATTGCGTTTTTAACAGCCGGGCAAAATTAGTCTTCCTGTCTGCGGATACGGTATCAGTGGCGAATCTTCATTATTTGAATCGCCGGCTGGCTTCTCGTGCATTAAGCGTATTCATCATACATGAATCCGAAACCGCTAATTTGGCGAATGCATTAAAAATCAGTAAATTGAATCACTACACGTCCTTATTCCGAAATCAGTCCGTGAGTGATATCTCTGCGGCTATTCGCAGCCATATCGAACCGCAGTCTGATTTGCGTGACATTTTGATACCGCCTTGCTCAGTCCGTTCCAAAAACAACTTCACCAAACGAGAGACTGAAATACTGCGCTATCTTGCCCGAGGTATCAGTAATGGTGCAGTGGCACGCTTTCTTCACATTAGTGAAAAAACCGTCAGTGCCCATAAAAGAAATATTATGTCAAAGCTGAACATGATTCGTCCTGCCGAACTCAATTACTGGCTTCTCCAGGAAGGGTGGTGTGAATCATGGCGCGTCCGTGAAAAATAACTGAGATACCCATGATTACAACGCCTTATAAAACTTTTTGGTATGCAAAAAATAAATCGATCTTATTTTTTGCATTTTTTTTATTCGGTTGCCAGACAGCACCGCACCCGAACAGTTCGGCGATCAAGCCACCGCCGAATACCATACAACAGCAATCTACCACGATGAATCCTGCGGCCGTGCCTTCGCTCGCAGATAGTGGACTGACTGCGTCTGCACTGCGGAGTGGCAATGACGAGTCGCATAGCGAAAAATATAAAACGGAAAGTGAAAAGCTACAGCAGTGCCAGTCTCAACTGGACGCACTGAAAGTCATGAGCCCGGCCCAATATACGCGTATGCGTAACTCCTTTGATTATTTGATGAATGGAGCCGCGCAGTACGCTAATCTCCGCCAAAAAATTAATGCGGATACCCAGGATACGGTAGATGCACTGTATCGTTACCGTGCTAATCTGCTCTGTGCGCAGATTGCTCAAACACTTCTGGATGGATTGACTCGTCGAGGTGAGGCGCGTCCATGAACCGTAAGCCTGGTCCATTCCCCTTCGTTCATTCGCAGATTGCTCTGCTTATTTTTAGCATGATGGTGGTGAGTCGTCCGATACATGCCGAGCCTAATGAAGCGCCGGCGGTACTGCAATTTGCTCGCAAATATCAGCAGAAGCGGATCGACGTTCCTCAATACAAACCTGTTAAAAAAGCACCTCAATCGGAACATTTGAGACTGCCTGCGCATAAAAAAACCGTATCGGCCCCTGCGCCAACCTCATCGCTGGTTGCAGAATCCGATCGGCGTCAGCTGCAACAGCTGGAAGGTAACATTGCGCAAAAAGACCAGGCAATTGCGGCACAGAGTGCGGCTATTCAAAAGCTTGAAAAGCAGCTTTCTGCTTTCCAGCGCGCTGCACAGAATGCTCCCCCAGTTCCCTCGACAGCGTCACCACATGATGTTCAGATGGTTCAAAAAATGGCCGAGAGTCTTTATCGGACATTGACCTTAAATCCTGCTCCCGACACCATGGCCGCAAAGCTCAGGCAGGCTAATCAGCAGGCTTCCCGGGCACAACAGTCCGAAGCCGCCATGCTGGAAAAGCAAAAAAACCTGAAATCGCAGCTAAGCGAACTACAGAATCAGCTTACGGCTCTCAAAAATAACCGTAGTCAGATAACAAGTGATCGCGAAGCCTCGTTAAACGCGCAGCTGGCAAAACTGAACACGTTGAACCATCAGCTGGAATCGGATCTTGCTGCAGGCCGTCAAAAGATGTCACAAACCGCACAGCAGATTCAGCGGCTTGAATCGTCAATGCAAAAGTTAGAGAGCGAGAAAAAACGGTACGCTGACGATAACAAACAGCTTATGTTGCAGATTTCCGGCCACAGCAGTACGAGTGAAACGCTTGAGTTGGCTAAAAAACAGCATAATAAACTGCAGGATGAACTGGCAACCCGTCAGCAGCAGCTCACGCAGTTAGAAAAGGAAAAACAGCAGCTGAAGCAAATGCTGGCGGCGGGACCAACGCCTGCGCAGTTTGCAGACAGCCAGAAACAGATAAAATCACTGCAGATACAGCTGGATGCCAATGTTCAGCTACTGCAGAACCAGGAACGTAGCGCCAGTGAACAGGCAAAATCGAGTAGTGATGCGCTTATCGCTGAGAGAAAATCAGCGGTAGATAAGATTAAATCGCTTCAGGAAAAACTGGACGCCTCGCAAACTCAGCAGGCGGCGATGCAGTCCGATCAGCAACAGCTTCAGCAGAAGTTGCAAAAAAATCTTCTCAGCAAAGCTGAGAATAGCGCTGCTCTTGCCACACAGCTCAAAGCGCTACAGGATAATTTGACCAACGCCCAGCATCAACAATCGGCGATTAAAGCTGAGAACGATAAGCTACAGCAGCAGCTTGAGCATGCACCAACGGCTGCACAGCTGGCCGATAGCCAGCAGAAAGTAAAAACATTGCAAACACAGCTTGACGCTAATGCCCTGCTACTGCAGAAAAAAGAAATCAACGCGAGCGAACAGGTCAAGGCCAGCAACGCAGCGCTACTGGCAGAGAAACAAACTGCGAATGATAAGCTTGTAGCGGTACAGGCAAAACTTGACGCTCTTCAAAAGCAGCAGACGGTTTTGCTGTCTGAAAAACAGCAGTTCCAGAAGAAACTGGATGCCGCACCGGATGCTGCGCTGCTAGCTGAGAGCCAGTTGAAAATCAAAGCGCTCCAGGGCCAGCTGGACACGGCGCTGCTGCTGCAGAAAAAAGATGCGGCAACCAGCAAAGACATTAAAGCAGATGATTCAGCTGTTATTGCAGAGAACAAAGCTGCAGCGGAGAAGATTAAGGATCTACAGCAGAAACTGGATGCGGTTCAGGCTCAGCTGACCGAGGCGACAAAGCTGAGTGCTGTGCCTCTGGCCAAAGGATTGCCGGTAATGACGCCGGAAACGCTGAAGAAAAAATCAACCCGGGAAGCCTATGCTATCGGCATTTCTCTTGGGGCTGAGATCCTCCAGCTACAGGCTGAAAATCGTAACTGGGCGTCGACGGATAGCGACAAACCCAGCGTTCTTGCTGGCATCATTGATTCATTCCAGGGAAAAGAAAAGCTTCCTCCTGATGAACTCCACAAGTCATTGATGAATATTAGCGAACGGGTGAAGTCTGGTCGTGAGAAATATATCGGGGACTTAGATAAGTCGACGAAAAAGTACATTGCCAATTTCACTAAACAAAAGAATGCTAAAAAAAGCGATTCTGGTTTTTGGTATCGAGTCGGGTATGTCGGCGATACCCCTATTCCTGAAGGAGCGGTAATTGATGTTGTTGTAAAAGAGAGTCTGACAAATGGTATAATTATTGAGGACATGGATGCTAAAGGAGTTGTCTTGACCCAGCCAATTTCGGCTTTCCCGCCGGTATTCCGTGAAGCGCTTTCTAAATTGAAAAATCATGGATCGATGACTATTGTAGTTCCACCCGCGCTGGCTTATGGCGAAAAAGGGTACCCACCTAAGGTACCACCGAATGCTACGATGGTTTATGATCTCCGCGTGTCAGATATCTATCCAGAACAAGTTAAAAAATAATGAAATTTCGGATGGAAATTGAGTAAAATAACGCATCCAGCATTAGCTGAATGCGTTATTTTATCTTGCAGGTTAAACTTTGATCGGTTTTGGTTTATTCCAGTACAAACTTTTTCGCTGCTTAACTGAAGTGATAACACCTTCTTTTTCCAGCTTGATCAGAATATGCCGTGCATTGTAAATGCTAAGTTCGGATCTGTCGGCGATATCGCGGGTACTGGCATACTGCGTGTTTTCATCATTAGACTCACTTTCTTTAAAAAAATCATGAAGTGCATTGATGACACGCTCTACGGACGTTGCTCTTTGAAAACCCCTGGTGGATTCAATCATTCTATCACTCCTTCTTAGTAAATCCGGCTCCTGCCGATTAATAAAAAACAAACCCCCTGATAATCAAGTTGGACAATGATAACTTCTGCAGTTTAAAATCAAAACTTAATATCAATTAGTTGAAAATTAAAAAATAAAAAAACATGAAGTGGTATTTTATTAGCATAAAATTCTAAAAATCATATCAAAAATGCAATCATTAAGAACATTAAATCGCAATATTAAGAAATGGTAAGACTTAAAATGGTATGGTGAAAAGCTAGGCTTATAAATAAAAACCACAGAGTGCACGATATGAATTTTTTTACTATAAAAATAGTAGATTTATTGAATATAAAAACGAATTATCACATACAGACATCCTATGAAATACTCAATTAATCGTTTCGTTGACTTCGATAACTGCAGGGGGATTTTGAGTCTGATAAATGACAATCATACGTCCGTACAACTCTCCAGGCCGGGGGGCAGACTATTAAACGAATTAATTACTCATTCTGGTATGACCCTGACGCGTGAAGCGTTGCTGAAAAGTGTTTGGGAAGATCATGGTTTGATCCCCTCGAACAACAATCTTAGCAACCATATTAGCTTTCTGAGAAAAATATTCGCTCAGCTGGGAGTGGAGGAAAACATCATTGTCACCTCACCCAGAGAGGGTTTTCGGCTCCAGGCTGAGATAGAAATCGTCAGTGATGAAGACTGCGCCCAACAAGATAATGTGGGAGAGGAGGAAATGTCTCCACAACATCCGGCCATGAGCAGAGAAACAGAAATAAAACAGCGGCAGCGTAAGATTCGTCGCCTCTTCAGGAGAAAAATCATTAATATGAATTTTCTTGTTATTCCTATCATAATCTTCTCCCTGATAATGACCTACGCCCATTTTTCAGGTTTTATCTTTCAGCATGAAAAAAATTCCACAGCTTTTGTTGGATACTGTGAAGTTATCGATTTAGAGTCAGGAAAAGATATCGATGATAGAGAAAAAATGAGTATCGTAAAAAAGATCATCGAAGAAAAAAATATTAACTGTATTAATAAAAGAAGCCATCTTTATCTGAAGGCGACCCAATTGACAATGGATAATGAACATAAACAGCAGGCAATTTTTCTTGCCCAATGTTTTTTAATCGACGCTGAAATGCGGCCTGAGTGTGGAAGTTATCTAACGTTAACCCAAAAAAAACCATGAAGAAAATAATTTTTTTCTCCAGCGTCATTCTGTTGTTGATTGCCGGAATCATGTTCATCCTGAACAACAAAAATGCACCTACCGCCGGCAGAGAACTGGTGCTTTCGTGCAGTGCAAAGGTAGATATTGAGGCAAGGCAGCCCAATGGGTCGGTCCATATGGAGGGCCGACTGAGCCTGACGACTCTGGGTAACAAACGGCTGGCGCTACTGTATACCGGTCGGCTAATCACCCCTCAGGGGCGCTTTATTCTGAGCAGAACGCTGCTGATGGACTACCAGTATCACCCTGAAAACCATGTGCTGGAACTCACCTATAATCGCAGCACGGTGAGTGATGCAGATACGGTTCCTGACGATATTTTTTATCGTAGCCTGATGAAGAGCCGCTCATTTATCCTCTATCTGACGAGGCTTAACGACAGCATATGGCTGGTTTCAGGGCTGACCACCCCGCTTTATGTCTGCAACGACATTGAAAAAAACGGCTTACTGTCCAATTCAAGTAAGCCGATTCATCCGAGCTGATATGAGATATTCAGTGATTACTGGCGGCGCTGAACGTAGGTGATCGCCAGCGCGATGGCCAGTACCAACCCTTTGATGATGTCCATGGCGTAATAGGGAACGGACAGCATCACCAGGCCATTTTGCAGTACGCCGAGGATCACCGCGCCCAGCAACGTTCCCAGCGCGTTTGGCTTGCCTGCACCGGCCAGAGAAAGCCCAATCCACGCGGCGGCAACCGCATCCATCAGGTATCCGCTGCCCGCGTTAACCTGCGACGAACCAATACGGGAAGCCAGCAGAATGCCGCCAAGTCCGGCCAGCAGTGAAGCGATCACGTACGCCACCACGCGATAGCGGTTGGTGCGGATACCGGACAGGCGCGCGGCCTCCGGATTACCACCAATAGCGTACATGCGGCGTCCGTGTTTGGTAAGCGAGAGCAGCAGCTGGGCCAGCACCGTCACCACCAGCATTACGATAACAATAATCGGCACCTGGCCCAGCAGTGAGAAGATCGGCGGGATAGTACCTTCGGCCATATCTCCGCTTGGCAACACCATATTTTCGGTAATGGATCCACCAAAGCTGTAGGTCATCGCCACGCCCTGCACGACAAAAAGGCTGGCGAGCGTGGCCAGCATGTCAGGGATTTTTAGCACCACGATCATAAAGGCGTTAAACAGTCCGACCAGCGTACAGAGCAGCAGCGTCAGTGCAATTGCCGCCGTGGGGCCAAATCCGTACCAGACGAAGAAGGATATCACCAGCGAGTTGGCCAGCGAGGCGGTCGAGCCGACAGAGAGATCGAAACCGCCGATCGTCAGGGATATTGATACGCCGATCGCAATCACCGTGACGATGGCGATGGAACGTAAAATATTGATGATGTTACTCGGTTCCAGGAAGCTGTCTGACGCCAGGCCAAAACCGATAATCAGCGCCGCTACCGTCAGCAACATTCCCCACTTATAGAGAAAATCAAACAGCTGGTGCCGGACAGAGACTGTCGGCTTGAGGGAAATTTCTTTGCTGCTCACGCAGGTGTTCCTCCGGTGGAATAAAGTAAAAGTGTTTCTTCGTCTGTCTCACTGGCTGCCATTTCGGCCACGATACGCCCGTCCCACAGAACGCAGATGCGGTCGCACAGCCCGACCAGCTCGGCAAATTCGCCGGAGGCATAAATCACCCCCTTTCCCTGACGGGCCAGTTCGTCAATCAGTTCAAAAAGATCCGTTTTTGCTTTGATATCAACGCCCTTTGTCGGTTCGTCGAAAATCAGTACGTCGGCGTCATTCCGCAGCCATTTCCCAATCGCCACTTTTTGCTGGTTGCCGCCGGAAAGGCGTCGCAGCGTCTGCCGCGGTCCGGTGGTGCGGATACCCAGTTTTGCGATGACCTCTTCCGCCCAGCGCCACGCCTGGCGGTGGCCGAACAGGCTCCATCGCGAAAAGTTGTTATCGGCGCTGACGCTGAGATTCATCACCACCGATTCATCAATAAAGATGCCTTCCTTCCTTCGCTCTTCGGGGATCAGCGCCATACCTTTTTCAACGGCGGCATGGGGTGAAGAAGGCCTCCACGGCCTGCCGTGCAGCGCTCCCTGCGTCATCCGGCTGCTACTGGCCCCAAACAGTGCCTTGCACAGTTCCGTTTTCCCTGCGCCCGCCAGCCCGGCAATCCCCAGGATCTCGCCCTTACGCAGCGTCAGCGTAATATCCTTCAGCAGCTGTTCGTCGTGCAGGCCGTCAATATGAAGCAGGACTTCTTCGCTGAACGGTGGGCGGCGCGGTGGATAGATATCGTCCAGCTGGTGACCCAGCATCTTTTCCACAATCTGCTCGCCGCTCAGATCCTGCATTGGCCCGCTTTCAATCAGCTCGCCGTCGCGCAGTACCGTCAGACGATCGCAGATCGCCTTCAGTTCGTGAATGCGGTGGGAGATAAAGACCACCCCGATTCCGCTGTTTTGCAGGCGGCGAACCACCGCAAACAGGCGCTCGCTTTCATGCTGATCCAGCGGTGCCGTGGGTTCGTCCAGAATCAGGAACCGGCAGTGATGGGATAACGCACGGGCCAGTAAAATCTGCTGTTTTTCCGCCAGCGTGCAGTGCTCAACCTTACGGCGGACGTCAATCTGCACATCCAGCTGTTCCAGCAGGGCGCGGGCCTGGCGGCGCATTGCGCCCCAGCGATACAGCTGGCCGCCTTCGGCCAGCCGGTCCAGCATAATGTTCTCCGCCACGCTGAGCCCGGGCACCAGGGCCACATCTACTTCCTGCTGCACCAGATGGATGCCCAGCTGTTTGGCATCACGCGGGGATCGAATGGTTACCGGCTGACCGTCGAGCAGAATTTCACCGGTAAAGTGATCGTATGCGCCTGACAGGACGGCCATCAGCGTTGATTTACCGGCCCCGTTAGCGCCGGTCAGTGCATGAACGGAGTGTCCCTCAAGCGTGAGGTCTACCGATTTGAGTGCCATAAAGCCGCCAAAAGCGATGGAGATATGGCGCATTTCAAGGCGATTTTGCGCGGTCACAGGCGTGTATTCTCTGGCTAATCAATGAGGATGCGCTGCATTTTTTAATGAATTATCACGGCAGGCAACAAACGAAAGAGCATAAGCTAACACAAAATCCTATTAGCCATCCAGATGTCTATATATAACGGAATTAAGCGCTGGTCGATGGATGATTATCAGGATGTAAAAGCAATTAAATGCAATTAATTAGCATTTTTATATGTTCGTATTCGGTGGAATGAAAGGTTACGTGTGGGAAGCAGGAAGCAGGAAGCAGGAAGCAGGAAGCAGGAAGCAGCGTCAGGCTGAGCATCGGCAAAAAAAAACCGGTAACGCTGCGCGTCACCGGCTTTTATCACGCCTGCGGCAAATTACTTCGCAGCAGCGAACAGGGCAGCAGCCCGATCCCAGTTAACCACATCCCAGAAGGCTTTGATGTAGTCAGGGCGTTTGTTCTGATATTTCAGGTAGTAAGCGTGTTCCCACACGTCCAGACCGATGATTGGCGTACCGGATGCACCGGAGATCGCTTCACCCATCAGCGGGCTGTCCTGGTTAGCCGTAGAAACGACCGCCAGCTTGTCACCTTTCTTAACCAGCCACGCCCAGCCTGAACCGAAACGGGTGGTTGCTGCTTTTTCGAATTCCGCTTTGAACGCGTCAACGCTGCCGAAATCTTTTTCGATAGCCGCTTTCAGATCGCCGCCCAGCGTGGTGCCGGTTTTCAGACCTTTCCAGAAGAAGCTGTGGTTAGAGTGGCCACCGGCGTTGTTACGCAGTGGGCCTTTCTTATCCGCTGGCAGCTGGTCCAGTTTAGCGATCAGTTCATCAACAGGCAGGTTGGCGAATTCAGTCCCTTCCAGCGCGGCGTTAGCGTTGTTAACGTAGGCCTGGTGGTGTTTAGTGTGATGGATTTCCATCGTCTGCTTGTCGAAATGGGGTTCCAGCGCATCGTATGCGTAAGGCAGGGATGGTAGTGAATAACTCATGTTCATCATCTCCATTAATCTTAGGGGGTGCCAGTACGGCACCGGTAAGCAGTCGGATCATTATAGTTAAATAAATGATCGGGAAAAGGGTTATCAATGCCCCGATTACAGTAGGGGTATCTGAGAGAGCAGGCGGAACGCACTGGATATAGCATTTCCCCACCGCGTTATAATGAAATGATCTAAGAGAATATTTTCGAGTGGAAGCCTGTTTTGGCCGGGTAAACCCCGGCCGCGAGGAGGTTAACGGGCCAGTGCCGCGAGGGATTTATCCAGCGCCCCGACCAGCCAGTCGATATCGCTTTCCTGGAACGCCAGCGGCGGGCGCAGCTTCAGCACGTTGCCGTAAGGCCCGGCCACCGAGGTCAGCACATGGTTGTCTCGCAGCATTTCGGTAACATCCAGCGCCAGCTGTTTATTCGGCGTTTTACTGGCTTTATCCGTCACCAGTTCAAAACCGATAAACAGCCCGGCACCGCGCACGTCGCCCACGCACTCGTACTTCTCTTTCAGGGTTAACAGTTCGGCCAGCAGCTTCGCGCCTACGACGCGGCTGTGCTCCTGCAGCTTCTCCTCTTCAATCACCTTCAGCACCGCCTGCGCCGCGGCCATCGCCACCGGGTTGCCGCCAAAGGTATTGAAGTAGGGGATATCGTCGCTGAACGCCGCCAGCACATCGCTTTTTGCCAGCAGGCCGGAAACCGGAATGCCGTTACCCATCGGTTTACCGGTGGTGATCACATCCGGCACCACGTCATGACGGGCAAAGCCCCAGAAGGTGTCACCGGTACGGGCGAAGCCGGGCTGAACCTCGTCGGCAATGAAGATACCGCCGTTTTTATGCACCACGTCAACGGCCTGCCTGAGGAAGCCTCGTGGGCCGGGCAGCACGCCGTCAGAGGAGAAAATGGAGTCCGCAAGGAAGCCGGCAAACTTGATGCCGTGGGCTGCCATATCGTCGATCTGCTTCTGAATTTCTGCGGCAAACCAGGCGCCGAGATCGGGCGTGTTAACCCGATAATGGTCCGGCGGCGGCACCAGGCGGGTCGTTGCCGCCAGCGGCTGCCCCGTACCCAGCGCGGGAGAGGCACCGGAGGTGAGATCGCTGGTGCCATGATAGGCTTCCTGGCTGACGATAATCCCGGTTCCGCCGCTCCAGGAACGCGCAATGCGGATCGCCAGATCGTTCGCCTCCGAGCCGGTACACATATACATGGCGCGGTCGATGGCGGCCGGTGCCGTGGCTAACAGCTGTTCAGAGTAATCAAGGATCGATTCGTGCAGATAACGGGTGTGGGTGTTCAACTGCTGCATCTGCTGATGCACCGCATCAATCACCGCCGGGTGGCAGTGGCCAATGCTGGCGACGTTATTATAAACGTCGAGGTATTTGTTTCCTGCCGCATCCCACAGATACTGCCCCTTACCTTTCACCAGATGCACCGGCTTACGGTAGAACAGGCGGTAGGACTCCCCCAGCACTTTGCTGCGCTTATCGGTCAGTTTACGCACGTCGGCATCCAGCCCGTCAGCGTGCTCGGCTCGAAAACTGTTGGTATCCATGATGGTTGAACGTGTAGCCATTGATCGCTCCCGTTACAAAAATGAGGTTTGCCCGGCGGCAGGCATTCAGTGATGTCTGAGGATTATCATGGCAACTTTTTCGCTAAATGCAACAAAATACACAAACGCAATAAAATACACATGCACAGTTCCTCATTGTCAGTTAGGCTATGACGGTGAGTCAGGGTCAGGAAATCAGAATTATGCTGCAGGAAACACGCTTACATCGCATCCGCGCGCTGCTCAGCACGCTGAATCAGGTGAGTACCGAGCGGATTATTAAAGAGCTGGGTATCTCGCGGGAAACCGCCCGCCGCGACATTATCGAACTGGAAGCGCAGGGGATGGCGCGCCGGGTACACGGCGGCCTGGTGGCGCTGGACGCCACACCGGAACCACCGCTGACCGTCCGCAGCGGTTCAATGGCAAAAGAGAAGCGGGCGATTGCCCGTGCGGCGGTGCAGCTTTTACAGCCCGGCCAGACCCTGTTTATCGATGCGGGCAGCACCACGACGATGCTCGCCGAGGAGCTGCGCTCGATGTCCGGCCTGACGATCATCACCAACAGCCTGAACGCCGCGCTGAAGCTCAGTGCTGCAGAAGAATACGAGACGCTGGGCAATGAGGTGATCCTGCTGGGGGGCAGCATGCGGGCGGGCGCACAGGAAACGCGGGGGGAGCTGACGGTCAGCGAGATTTATCGCTATCGCGCCGACCTGGCGCTGCTTTCGCCGGTCGGCGTGGAGGCCCGGCAGGGTGCCAGCAGCTTCCATCCGCATGAGGCAGCCATCGCCAGAGCGATGACCGAACAGGCTGCCCGCCTGATCCTGCTGGCTGACCACACCAAAATCGGCATCAGCAGCCGCATAAACTATGCCAGCGCCCAGCAGATCGGCACGCTGATCAGCGATCGGGGGGCCGCCACGCTGCCCGCAATGGCGGCCTTACAGCAGAAACTTCCGCAGGTTCTGCTGGCTTAAATCAGCCGCTGCGGATGGGTATATACCGTCGCGCGGCCCGGTTTGCAGAAGCCGACCAGCGTCAGGTTGCTGCGCTGGGCTACCTCCACCGCCAGCCGGGTGGCGGCAGAAACGGCAAACAGGATCTCCACGCCGCACATCGCGGCCTTCTGCACCATCTCATAGCTGGCGCGGCTGGACACCAGCACCGCCCCTGGCCCCCAGTCGGCGCGACTGCGCAGACCCAGCAGCTTATCCAGCGCCACGTGACGGCCAACGTCTTCGCAGCCGGCGGTTAAATTACCGTCAGGCTGGATCCAGGCGGCGGCATGCGTGCAGCCGGTCAGCTGGCCCACCGGCTGGAAGCCGTTAAGCTGGCTTAAAGCGCGGTCAAGATTGCTGAAATCAAACGTCTGGCTGAACGGCAGGGCGTCGATGGGCTTGCCGATCTCTTCCAGCTGTTCGACGCCGCAGACGCCGCACCCGGTTCGCCCCGCCATCGCGCGTCGGCGTTCTTTCAGGCCCATAAAGCGACGGCTGGACAGCTCCACGTGAACTTCAATCCCGTCGCAGGCAGGCTGAATATCAATGCCGTAAATCTCCGCCGGGCTGCTGATAATCCCTTCCGATAACGAGAAGCCAATGGCAAATGCTTCCAGATCTTTCGGCGTGGCCATCATCACCACGTGGGAAATGCCGTTATACACCAGCGCCACCGGAACCTCCTCAGCCAGCCAGTCCGGCCGGGAGAGCTGCAGGCTGTCCCGCGGCCACACGTCCCCTAAACCGGCCCCGATCGTCCCGGCCGTTTTTTTGTCGATAATGTGCTGTTTTCCGCTCAATCTGTCTTATCCTTCACCAACAACCCTGCGGTTTATGTGGTAATATGCCGACCGCATGCGTTTCAATATTGTCTGCAATTGTGAACCTCTGAAGGAAACGCCGCAAAAATAATTGAGCAACATCGATACAGGAAGAATGCGATGAATGTCAGCAGAAGACGTTTTTTTAAAATCTGCGCAGGTGGGATGGCAGGCACCACGGCTGCCGCGCTGGGATTTGTTCCCGCCGCCGCGCTGGCGGAGAGCCGCCAGTACAAGCTGTTACGCGCTCGTGAAACCCGAAATACCTGCACCTACTGTTCCGTTGGCTGTGGCCTGCTGATTTACAGCATGGGCGATGGCGCAAAAAATGCCAGACAGTCGATATTCCACATTGAAGGCGACGCGGACCATCCGGTCAACCGCGGTGCGCTTTGCCCGAAAGGCGCGGGACTGCTGGATTACATTCACAGCGACAGCCGCCTCAAATACCCCGAATATCGCGCTCCCGGCTCCGACAGCTGGCAGCGTATCAGCTGGGATGAAGCCTACGACCGCATTGCCCGGCTGATGAAGGACGATCGCGATGCCAACTTTATTGCCCGCAATGAAGAAGGCGTAACGGTGAACCGCTGGCTGAGTACCGGCATGCTGTGCGCTTCCGCCTCCAGCAATGAAACCGGCTATCTGACGCAGAAAATCACCCGTTCGCTCGGCATGCTCGCCGTCGACAACCAGGCGCGCGTCTGACACGGACCTACGGTAGCAAGTCTTGCTCCTACGTTCGGTCGCGGTGCGATGACCAATCACTGGGTCGACATCCGCAATGCGAATCTGATTATTGTTATGGGTGGCAACGCCGCTGAGGCGCATCCGGTGGGATTCCGCTGGGTCATGGAAGCCAAAATCCATAACAACGCCAAACTTATCGTCATCGATCCGCGCTTCACGCGAACCGCGTCGGTCGCCGATTTCTATACGCCCATTCGTTCCGGCAGCGATATCACCTTCCTGTCGGGGGTTCTGCGTTACCTGATCGAGCATGATACCGTTCAGCACGAATACGTCGCGTCCTACACCAATGCCAGCCTGCTGGTGCGGGAAGATTTCAGCTTTGATGACGGCCTGTTCAGCGGTTATGACCCGGAGACGCGCAGCTACGACAAGAGCAGCTGGCACTATCAGCTGGATGAACAGGGCCACGCCCTGCGCGATCCCACGCTGCAGCATCCCCGATGCGTCTGGAATCTGCTGAAAACGCACGTCAGCCGCTACACGCCGGAAATTGTGGAGCGGATCTGCGGCACGCCGAAGGCCGATTTCCTCAAGGTCTGCGCAATGCTGGCCGAAACCAGCGTGCGAGATCGCACCGCAACCTTCCTCTATGCCCTTGGCTGGACGCAGCACTCGGTAGGCGCGCAAAACATCCGCACCATGGCGATGATCCAGCTGCTGCTGGGGAATATGGGGATGGCCGGCGGTGGCATTAACGCCCTGCGCGGCCACTCCAATATCCAGGGGCTGACCGATCTGGGCCTGCTGTCGCAGAGCCTGACCGGCTATATGACCCTGCCTTCCGATAAACAGGCTACGCTGCCCGCCTACCTTGACGCCAACACGCCAAAAGCGCTGCTGCCAGGCCAGGTAAACTACTGGGGCAACTATCCCAAATTCTTTATCAGCCTGATGAAATCCTGGTGGGGCGACAACGCCCGGGCGGAAAACAACTGGGGCTTTGACTGGCTGCCGAAGTGGGATAAAGGCTACGACGTGCTGCGCTACTTCGACATGATGCACCGTGGCGAAGTGAACGGCTATCTGTGCCAGGGCTTTAACCCGCTGGCCTCCTTCCCGCATAAGAAGAAAGTCAGCGAGTCGCTGTCGAAGCTGAAATTCCTCGTGGTGATCGACCCGCTGAACACCGAAACCTCAACGTTCTGGCAGCGCCACGGCGAGTTTAACGATGTGCATCCGGCGGATATTCAGACGGAAGTGTTCCGCCTGCCGTCCACCTGCTTTGCGGAAGAAGACGGCTCGATCGTTAACTCGGCGCGCTGGCTACAGTGGCACTGGAAAGCGGCGGACGGTCCCGGCGAGGCGCATAACGATGGCGAAATTCTGGCCGGTATTTACTCACGCCTGCGTAAGCTCTACGCCAGCGAAGGCGGCGCGGCACCGGAACCGGTGGTGAATATGACCTGGGACTACCTGACGCCGGATTCTCCGGCCTCCGAAGAGGTGGCGCAGGAAAGCAATGGCCGGGCGCTGGTGGATCTGCTGGACGAAAAAGGCGCGGTGCTGGTGAAAAAAGGCCAGCAGCTCAGCAGTTTTGCGCAGCTGCGCGATGACGGTAGCACGGCCAGCGGCTGTTGGATCTTCGCCGGTAGCTGGACCCCGGAAGGCAACCAGATGGCGCGACGCGACAACAGCGATCCGTCCGGCCTGGGCAATACGCCGAACTGGAGCTGGGCATGGCCGCTGAACCGCCGCATCCTTTACAACCGTGCCTCCGCCGACCCGCAGGGGAAAGCGTGGGATCCCAAACGCCAGCTGCTGCACTGGGACGGCGCAAAATGGAGCGGCCAGGACGTGGCCGACTACGGCACGGCTCCCCCGGGCAGCGAAGCCGGGCCGTTTATCATGCAGGCGGAAGGGCTGGGACGCCTGTTCGCCCTCGATAAGATGGCGGAAGGGCCGTTCCCGGAACACTACGAGCCGTTTGAAACGCCCATCGGCACCAATCCGTTGCACCCTTCGGTGATCTCCAACCCGGCGGCGCGCGTTTTTGCCGACGACCTCAAGGCGATGGGCTCGGCGGCGGAGTTCCCGTATGTCGGCACCACCTATCGCCTCACCGAGCATTTCCACTACTGGACCAAGCATGCGCGGCTCAACGCTATTGCACAGCCGGAGCAGTTTATCGAAATCGGTGAAGTGCTGGCGGAGAAGCTGGGCATTGCCAAAGGGGACCGGGTGAAGGTCAGTTCTAACCGTGGCTACATCAAAGCGGTAGCGGTAGTGACCAAACGCCTGCGGCCGCTAACGGTGGACGGTAAAACGGTCGATACCATCGGCATCCCGCTGCACTGGGGCTTTACCGGCGTGGCGAAGCAGGGATTCCTGGCGAATACCCTGACGCCGTTCGTCGGCGATGCCAACACACAAACGCCGGAGTTCAAGGCGTTCCTGGTCAACGTGGAGAAGGTGTAAACGATGGCTTATCAATCTCAGGACATTGTCCGCCGCTCGGCCACTAACGCCCTCACCCCCGCGCCCCGCGCGCGGGACCATCAGCAGGAAGTGGCCAAGCTGATCGACGTCACCACCTGCATCGGCTGCAAGGCCTGCCAGGTGGCGTGCTCCGAGTGGAACGACCTGCGTGATGAGGTGGGCAGCAACGTCGGGGTGTACGACAACCCCGCCGATCTGTCCGCGCAGTCATGGACGGTGATGCGCTTCTCGGAAGTGGAAGAGAACAACCGGCTGGAATGGCTTATCCGTAAGGACGGCTGCATGCACTGTGCCGATCCCGGCTGCCTGAAGGCCTGCCCGTCCGAGGGGGCGATAATTCAGTACGCTAACGGCATTGTTGACTTCCAGTCTGAGCAGTGCATTGGCTGTGGCTACTGCATCGCCGGCTGCCCGTTTAACGTGCCGCGCATCAACCCGAAGGACAACCGCGCCTACAAATGCACCCTGTGCGTCGATCGCGTTAACGTCGGGCAGGAACCCGCCTGCGTGAAAACCTGCCCAACCGGTGCAATCCACTTTGGCAGCAAAGAGGACATGACAACGCTGGCGGCGGAGCGCGTTGATGAACTACAGGGGCGAGGCTATCAGAATGCGGGGCTTTACGATCCTCAGGGCGTTGGCGGCACGCACGTGATGTACGTTCTGCACCATGCCGACAGGCCGGAGCTTTACCACGGACTGCCGCAGGACCCGGCCATCAGCCCGGCGGTCACCTTCTGGAAAGGGGTTTGGAAACCGCTGGCGGCGATCGGCTTTGCCGCCACCTTTGCCGCCTCGATATTTCACTATGTCGGTATCGGGCCTAACCGGGTTGACGATGACGATGATGAGGAGGAACAGCCATGAAGAAGCCGCAGCGTATTCAGCGCTACAGCGCCCCGGAGCGTATTAATCACTGGCTGGTGGCCATCTGCTTTATCCTGGCGGCGGTCAGTGGTCTGGGATTCTTCTTCCCGTCGTTTAACGGGTTGATGCAGATCATGGGCACGCCGCAGCTGGCGCGTATCCTTCATCCCTTCACCGGCGTGGTGATGTTTGTCGCTTTCCTGCTGATGTTTTTACGCTACTGGCGGCACAATTTGCTGGAGCGAAACGACATACTCTGGGCAAAAAACATCCATAAAATTGCCCAAAACGAAGAGGTGGGCGATACCGGGCGCTATAATTTTGGTCAGAAGTGCGTATTCTGGGCATCTATCCTGAGTCTGGTGCTGCTGCTGGTGAGCGGCGTGGCGATCTGGCGTCCCTGGTTCGCCGGTTACTTCAGCATTCCGTTTATCCGCCTTGCACTGGTCGTGCATTCGGTCTCAGCGGTTGTTCTTATCATCGTGATAATGGTGCACATTTATGCGGCACTGTGGGTGAAAGGGACGATCACCGCCATGGTGGAAGGCTGGGTCAGCGTCAACTGGGCTAAACGGCATCATCCTCGCTGGTATCGTTCACTGCGCGAGCAGCAAAACCCACCGCGACAACACGAAAAAGGTCCCTGATGACGATTAGAATTATTCCGCAGGACCGGCTGGAGAAGGATAAAAGCAACGCGGCGGAGGGCATCCCGCCGCTACTTTTCCCTCAGCTGAAGCATCTCTACAGCCGTCGGGCTGCCCGACTGAGGCAGCTGGCAGAGAAGAATCCGCTGGGCGACTACCTGCGCTTTGCGGCGGTCATCGCCGCCGCGCAGGAAATCGTGCTGTACGATCATCCGCTGCAGCGGGATCTGCAGGCAAGGCTGGAAGAGAGCGCCCGCCTCGGCAAGCCGCCGCTGGATATTGCCACGCTGCCGCGCGATGCGCACTGGCAGCAGATGCTGCATTCGCTGATCGCCGAGCTGAAGCCGGAGATGAGCGGCCAGGCATTGTCGGTACTGGAAAATCTGGAAAAAGCCTCCGCCAGCGAGCTGGAGCTGATGGCATCGGCGCTGCTGGCCCACGACTTTGCCCAGGTCAGCAGCGATAAAGCGCCGTTTATCTGGGCGGCGCTGTCTATCTACTGGGCGCAGATGGCGGCGCTGATCCCCGGCAAAGCCAGAGCCGAAGCCGGTGAGCAGCGCCAGTTTTGCCCGGTGTGCGCCAGCGTGCCGGTTGCCAGCGTGATCCACATGGGCAGTCACAAGGACGGTCTGCGTTACCTTCACTGCAACCTGTGTGAAAGCGAATGGCACGTGGTGCGGGCAAAGTGCAGCAACTGCGAGCAAACGCGGGATCTGCACTACTGGTCGCTGGATAGCGAAACCGCCGCGATCAAAACCGAAAGCTGCGGCGATTGCGGCACCTACCTGAAAATGCTCTACCAGGAAAAAGATCCGGCCGTTGAACCGGTTGCCGACGATCTCGCCTCGCTGATCCTCGACGCGCGGATGGAGCAGGAGGGCTTTGCCCGCAGCAGTCTGAACCCGTTCCTGTTTCCCGGAGAATAAGCCATGAAGACGCCTTGCCCGGGTCTGACGCTGCGGCAGTACAAGGATGGAGTGGAAAGTGAATAATCTGTTCTGCCAGCTGCCCTCCATTGACAGCCTGCTTCGCCAGCCCGCGCTGCAGGCACTTGCTGGCGAATGGGGGCACGTCAGGCTGGTGGCCACCCTTCGCGATATGCAGCAGAGCGCGCGTGAGCATATCCGTCAGCACCGGCAGCTCCCCGCCTGGGCCGACGACTGGGCGGGCTGTGCCAGCGCTCAGCTTCAGCAGCAGGGACGCAGCGGGCTGCGCCCGGTGCTCAACCTCAGCGGTACGGTTTTGCACACCAACCTTGGCCGCGCACAGCTGGCCGAAAGCGCCGTTGCCGCCGCCGCCCTGGCGATGCGCTCCCCCGTCACCCTGGAATATTCGCTGGACGAAGCCGGGCGGGGCCACCGTGACCGGGCGCTAGCCGATCGCCTGTGCCAGCTTACCGGGGCAGAGGATGCCTGCATCGTTAATAACAACGCCGCGGCGGTGCTGCTGATGCTGGCTGCGCTGGCGCCGGGTAAACGGGTGATTGTCTCACGCGGTGAGCTGGTAGAGATTGGCGGCGCGTTCCGCATTCCGGACGTCATGACCCAGGCCGGCTGCACCCTGCATGAGGTGGGCACCACCAACCGCACGCATCTGAAAGATTACCGACAGGCGATTGATGCCGACACCGCGCTGCTGATGAAGGTGCATACCAGCAACTATCAGATTCAGGGCTTTACCAAAGCGGTCAGCGAAGCGGAGCTGGTTGCGCTGGGAGAGGAGGCGGGCCTGCCGGTGGTGGTTGATTTGGGCAGTGGTTCGCTCATCGATCTCAGCCAGTACGGATTACCTCAGGAACCGATGCCGCAGCGGCTGATTGCGGCGGGTGTCAGCCTGGTCAGCTTCTCCGGCGATAAGCTGCTGGGTGGACCGCAGGCGGGGATTATCATCGGCAAAAAAGCGCTCATCGAACGGCTACAGCAGCATCCGCTCAAGCGTGCGCTGCGGGTTGATAAAATCACCCTTGCGGCGCTGGACGCCACGCTCCAGCTCTATCGGCAGCCGGATAAACTGGCGCAACAGCTGCCCACGCTCCGGTTCCTGACCCGTCCCCAGGCGGAAATTCATGCCCAGGGGCTGCGGCTGCTGCCCCAGGTAGAAGCCGCCTGCGGTCAACAGTTCTGCGTGGCGCTGGCTCCCTGCTCTTCGCAGATCGGCAGCGGTTCGCTGCCGGTCGATCGCCTGCCGGGCACGGCACTCACTCTGACCCCCCGCGACGGCAGCGGCAGCACCCTGATGGCGTTCACCGGCAAGCTGCGTGAGGGGGATGTGCCGGTGATCGGGCGTATTCATGATGGTTCCCTTTGGTTCGATCTGCGCACGCTGGAAGATGAAGAGCTGTTTATCAGGATGCTCGGCGCATGATTATTGCCACCGCCGGCCACGTCGACCACGGCAAAACCTCGCTGTTACAGGCGCTGACCGGCGTGAATGCCGACCGGCTGCCGGAAGAAAAATCGCGCGGCATGACCATTGACCTCGGCTACGTTTACTGGCCGCAGCCGGATGGAACGGTCGTGGGCTTTATTGACGTTCCCGGCCACGAGAAATTCCTCAGCAATATGCTCAGCGGCATTGGCGGCATCGATCACGCTCTGCTGGTGGTCGCGGCCGATGACGGCGTGATGCCGCAAACGCGGGAACATCTGGCGATCCTTCAGCTAAGCGGGCGGCCAGCGCTGACCGTGGCGATCGCTAAAAGCGACAGCGTGGATGCCGGCAGGCTGGCTGACGTGGCGCAGCAGATTGCGGCCCTGACCCGGCAGATGGGGTGGCCACAGATCGCGCAGTTTCCTACCAGCGTCGTGAGCGGAGAGGGGATCGCGGCGCTGGCGGATCATCTGCGCCAGCTACCGGGCCAAACGTCCCGCTGCGACGGCCCGTTTCGCCTCGCCATCGATCGCGCGTTCAATGTTAAAGGCGCCGGGCTGGTGGTGACCGGTACCGCGCTGTCCGGCTGCATCAACGTGGGCGAGACGCTGTGGCTGAGCGGCGTTAACCAGGCCGTCCGCGTGCGCGGATTACACGTGCAGAATCAGCCGAGCCAGACCGCACGCGGCGGTCAGCGGGTGGCGCTGAACATTACCGGCAACGTTGAAAAATCGGCGGTCGGGCGCGGCGACTGGCTGCTGTCCTCGCTGCCGGATGCGCCCTGCCAGCGGGTTATTGTCGCACTGGAACAGCACCAGCCGCTGCGGCAGGGTCAGCCGCTGCATCTCCATCACGGTGCCCGGCATATCACCGGGCGCCTGTCCCTGCTCGAGGATAACCTGGCCGAGCTGCTGCTTGATTCACCGCTGTGGCTGGCCGATAACGATCGTCTGATCCTGCGCGACATCAGCGCGAAGCAGACGCTGGGCGCGGCCCGGGTGCTGCTGCTGGCTCCGCCGAAGCGCGGTAAGCGCCAGCCTGGTTTTCTCGCCTGGCTGCACCAGCTGGGCCAGGTGCAGAGCGATGCCGATATCGTCGCGCTGTATCTGCAGCAGCGCCCGTGGCCGCTGTCGGAGCTGAGCTGGGCGCGCCAGCTCAGTCACGATGCGCTGATAGGCCTGGCGGCTAAACCCCGGGCCGAAATTGTCGCTGACCATATGATTTTGCCGCAGACGATCCAGGACTGGCAGCAGCGATTACTCACCGAGATGGCGCAGTATCATCACAGCCACAGCGATCGCCCCGGCCTTGGCCGCGATCGCCTGCGGCGCATGGCGCTACCCGATCGGCCGGTCGGGCTGGCGGTCAGCGTGATTAATGAACTGGTGAACGCCGGCAGGCTGGTTAACAGCCGGGGATGGCTGCATTTACCCGATTTTGCCATTCGCTTTGAGCCGCAGGAAGCGGCGCTCTGGCAGCGGGCCGAGCCGCTGTTTGCGGCTGAAGCCTGGTGGGTGCGGGATCTGGCTCTCAGGCTGAACTGCCCGGAAGAGCTGATGCGGCAGGCGTTGCGAAAAGCGGCACAAAGCGGCTTCATCACCGCAGTCGTGAAGGACCGCTACTACAGTCACGGCCAGATAGCCCGCTTTGCCGAAATCATTCGCCAGCGCGACGCTGAGGGGCTGAGCAGCAGCGCCAGCGATTTCCGCGATCGGCTGGGCGTGGGGCGCAAGCTGGCCATTCAAATCCTGGAGTTTTTTGACCGCAGTGGTTTCACCCGCCGCAGAGGCAATGCGCATCTTTTACGCGACCGCGAGATGTTTTTGTAACTCGCACTTTATCGATTTTTTTTCCATCAGCAGCCACGTTTCCCCTGAGTTGATTGACCACAAAAAAGCCGCCTGAATAGTGTGGGATAAGAGTGAGTAGGCTTATTTTTCAGTGCCCTGCATTGAATCAATCAGCATGAACAGGGGAAGTGATGAATTATCTCAGGAAAGAGAAGAGGTTGAAGTGGCTGCGCGCCCTGCTGCTTCTACTGTCGGGCCTCGTCATCGGTCTGCTGCTGGTAGCCGGCGGCGTGACCGTGATGCATAAAACCAGCGATACGGCCTTTTGCGTCTCCTGCCACAGTATGGAAAGACCGCTGGCAGAGTATCAGGGCAGCGTTCATTTCGAAAACCACGCCGGTATTCGCGCCGGGTGCGCCGACTGCCACGTTCCCGGCGAACCCGTTTCCTACCTGCTGACCAAGATCGCCGCCGTGAAGGACGTTTACGGCGAAGTCACCGGCAGCATAGACACCGAGGATAAATACAACGGCCACAAGCTGGCGATGGCGGAGTCCGTGTGGAAGACCATGAAGGCGAACGACTCCGCGACCTGCCGCAGCTGTCACCGCTATGATGCGATGGACATCCTCGCCCAGCGGCCGGATGCCCGCAGGGCGCATCCCGTGGCGATCGACAAGAATCAAACCTGCATCGACTGCCATCGCGGCGTGGCGCATATTCTGCCGGATATGACCTCAAGCAACGCCGCCGGGGCCAGCCAGCTTGCCGCCCTGACTGCTGAAGTTCAACCGTCCGACGGCACGCTGTACAGCATCAAAACGCACTCTTTTGTGCTGCAGCCCGGTGCCATCAACCCCGCGGGCACGCTGTTCCCGTCTGCGCCGCTGATCCCACTACGTCGTGAAGGTTCGCTGACTCAGGCGCGCCTGGAAGGCTGGCAGCAGGAGGGCGTCACCGGCGTGATTTATGGCGCACCCGGCAGGCGGATTATTCGCGCGGTGCTGGATGAATCCAGCCAGCGGCAGTTGAAAACCCTCGGTTCGCAAACCGACAGCCAGACCGATACGCAGTGGCATCATGTGGCTCTGACCGCCTGGTTCCCTTCCGAAGTGCTGATCGCCAGCCAGCAAAAAATCTGGCAGTACGCTGCCGATCTGATGTCCACCAACTGCACCGGCTGCCACGGCCTCACCGCGCTGGATCACTTCACCGCCAATCAGTGGATTGGCGTTATGAAAGGTATGGCTCCACGCACCGCACTGAACGAGGAGCAGCTGCGCATCCTGACGCTGTATGCGCAAAACCATGCCAGCGATATGCCGGCCGCACAGCCCTCTTCACAAGGACGTTCTCATGAAAAATAACCTCCTCTCCGGCCTGTCGCGCCGCCGCTTTCTGCAAATGGGCAGTACGCTGCTGGCCGCCGGTTCAGTCGATATGCTGTTCCCCCGCTCCGCCGTTGCCCGGGCGGTAAGCCAGGCGATGCCGCTGTTTGCCGCGCTGCGCCCGGCGAAAAAGGGCATCCTGACGTCCGCCCACTGGGGCGCTTTTGAAGCCATTGTGGAGAAGGGCAAAATGGTGGGCGTGCAGCCGGTTCAGGACGATCCGGCCCCCAACGAACTGATTGAGATGGCACCGTGGCAGGTTCACGCCGCCAACCGCATCACGTCGCCGGTAGTGCGTAAAAGCTGGCTGGAACATGGCCCGGGTAGCCGTACCGATCTCCGTGGCCGTGATGAATGGGTGAAAGTCAGCTGGGATAAAGCCATTCAGCTGGTCAGCGATGAGATCCGTCGTCTGCAGTCAGAGTATGGGCCATCGTCGATTTATGCCGGTTCGTGCGGCTGGAAAAGCACCGGCATGCTGCATAACTGCCGGGCGCTGCTGCATCGTCTGATGAACCTGAGCGGCGGCTTTCTCAGCTACGGCGGTGACTACTCCACCGGCGCTGCGCAGGTCATTATGTCGCACGTTGTGGGGTCGACCGAGGTATACGATCAGCAAACCACCTGGCCCAACGTGATTGAGCACAGCGAGCTGGTGGTGCTCTGGGGTTGCAATCCTTACACCACGCTGAAAAACAGCTGGAACGTGCCGGATCACGTCGGGCTGGAAGGCTTTGCCGCGCTGGCGAAAAAAGGCACGCGCGTGATCGCCATCGATCCCGTCAACAATTCGGGATCAAAGCGGCTGAATGCGGAGTGGATTGCGCCCCATGCCTATACCGACGCGGCGATGCTGCTGGGCATTGCTCACACCCTGCTGAGCGAAAAACTGCACGACGAGGCGTTCCTGCAGCGCTATACCACCGGCTTTGAAGCATTTCGCGCAAGCCTGCTCGGCGCGCACGATGGCGTGGCCAAAACGGCGGAATGGGCCAGTCAAATCTGCGGGGTCGCAGCGGAAACGCTGCGCCAGCTGGCGCGCGACATGGCGGAAAAGCGCACGATGATTATGGCGGGCTGGGGCATTCAGCGTCAGCATCACGGGGAACAGCCGCACTGGCTGCTGGTCACCGTGGCCGCCATGCTTGGGCAGATTGGCCTGCCCGGCGGGGGCTTCGGCTTCAGTTACCACTACTCCTCGGGGGGCAGCCCGACGGCAAAAGGCGGTATTCTTTCAGGCATCAGCGCCGGGCAGGCACCGCAGAACTCACCGGCCCCGGTCCCGGTGGCCAGAATGGCCGACTGCCTGGCGAATCCGGGGAAAACGATTGACTACAATGGCCGCCAGGTCACCTATCCCGACGTGAAAATGGTCTACGTCGCCGGCAGTAACCCACTGGTTCACCAGCAGGACACGAACAATCTGCGCCGGGCGATGCAGCACCCGGAAACCATCATTGTGCATGAGCCGTGGTGGACGCCCACGGCAAAATTTGCCGATATTGTCCTGCCCTGCACCACCAGCTACGAACGCAATGATATGGATATGGGCGGCGACTACTCCCAGCGCTATGTTTTTCCGATGCATCAGTGCGTACCGCCGCAGCACGAGTCGCGTAACGACTTCGACATCTTCCGCGATATTGCCGCCCGGCTCGGGGTTGAGCAGGCCTTTACCGAGGGGCGGGATGAGATGCTGTGGCTGAAATTCATGTACGACAACATGAAGACCCAGGCCCGCAATGCCGGGGTGCCGCTGCCGCCGTTCGATCGGTTCTGGCCGTCGAATAACTACATTCGCTTCCCGGTACCGCAGGAGAACAAAAACTGGGTCCGCTACGCCGACTTCCGCGCCGATCCGCTGCTTAACCCGCTGGGTACGCCGAGTGGACGCATCGAAATTTTCTCCCGCACCGTGGCGAAAATGAATTATGAAGACTGCCCGGGGCTGCCGGGCTGGTTCCCGCCGGAAGAGTGGCACGGCTGCCCCGGTGCGGCACGCTATCCGCTGTCGCTGAACACCTCTCACCCGGCGCACCGCCTGCACTCGCAGCTGGATAACACGCCGCTGAGAGATAAATATGCCGTCAGCGACCGGGAGGCAATTCTGATGAACACTCAGGATGCCGCTGCCCGCCAGATCCAGTCCGGCGACCTGGTTCGCGCGTTTAACGATCGCGGGCAGATTCTGGTCGGTGCTGAGGTCAGTGACGATATCCGCCCGGGTGTGGTTCGCGTCTGCGAGGGGGCCTGGTATGACCCTGCCGATCCGGCCGAATCGAAAACCCTGTGTAAAAACGGCAGCGTAAACTGCCTGACTTTTGATATCGGTTCCTCCCGGTTAGCGCAGGCTAACTGCGGGCATATGACCCAGCTGGAGGTGGAAAAATATTGCGGCGAGGAGCAAAAAAACACCGCACATTCGGTGCCTTTTGGTACATAAACGGTTAAATTCAGTACCCAACCCGTTAATAAGGAATGTTATTTATGCAACGCTGTGGCTGGGTATCTGAAGATCCGCTTTATATCGCCTATCACGATCGCGAGTGGGGCGTTCCCCACCATGACGCACGCTCGCTGTTTGAGATGATCTGCCTGGAAGGCCAGGTTGCCGGACTGTCGTGGCTGACCGTACTGAAAAAACGTGAAAACTATCGTCAGCATTTTCATCATTTCGATGTTCAGGCGGTGGCCCGAATGGATGAAGGCGATATTGAACGGCTGATGCAGGAAAGCGGCATCATCCGCCACCGGGGAAAAATTGCGGCGATTATCGCCAACGCCCGCGCGCTGCTGGCGATGGAAGCCGCCGGTGAATCATTCCGGGACTTCGTCTGGGGCTTTGTGAACGGCGAGCAGCAGGTCACCCGCTTCAGCCACTACCGTGAGGCACCGACCACCAACGCGGCCTCAGATGCACTTTCCAAAGCGCTGAAAAAACGCGGATTTAAGTTTGTGGGATCCACCACCTGTTACTCCTTTATGCAGGCCTGCGGATTGATCAGTGAACACACCACGGACTGTTTTTGCCACCCGGATAACATTAAATAGCTTTCGCTTACACTTTGAGAATTCGCCTGAGTATTTTCCTCACCGTTGCGCGCCATAATTAACGCATACGGGCGACGTTGCCCGCGGTGAATGAAATGAAAGGATCACTCATGAAAAAAAGCGTCATCACTCTTTCCCTGATATTGAGCGGCACGCTTGCGCTGGCCGGTTGTACCACTAACCCTTACACCGGCGAGCGTGAGGCAGGGAAGTCCGGTATCGGCGCGGGTCTCGGTGCCGCGGTAGGCGCAGGCGTAGGCATGCTCTCCTCCTCGAAAAAGGATCGGGGTAAAGGCGCGCTGATTGGTGCCGCCGCGGGAGCCGCTCTCGGCGGCGGCGCAGGTTACTACATGGACGTGCAGGAAGCGAAGCTGCGCGACAAAATGAAAGGAACCGGCGTGAGCGTGACCCGCAACGGCGACAATATCGTGCTGAATATGCCGAGTAACGTCACCTTTGACAGCAGCAGCAGTACGCTGAAACCGGCCGGGGCCAATACGCTGACCGGCGTGGCTATGGTCCTGAAGGAGTACCCGAAAACGGCCGTGAACATTATCGGTTACACCGACAGCACCGGCAGCCGCCAGCTGAATATGTCGCTCTCGCAGCAGCGTGCGGACAGCGTCGGCAGCTCGCTGATTACGCAGGGCGTTGCCGCTAACCGCATTCGCACCAGCGGTATGGGGCCGGACAACCCCGTGGCGTCGAACACCACCGCCGAAGGGAAAGCCCAGAACCGTCGTGTAGAAATTACCCTCAGCCCGCTGCAGTAATTCCTCTGGCCCCGGTCCACATTGTGCCGGGGCCGTTATTCTCTTTTTCAGGAATAATCACTCAGGGCGATAGTGACCATTTACATTTTGTGCTACGCTGCGCAAAAACTGATCAGTATTCTTACAACATGTCACTTAAAGATATCGCCGCCGCCCTGGGGCTGTCCGTTACGACCATCAGCCGCGCGCTTAACGGCTATGATGATGTGGCGGAAGAAACGCGCCTGCGTATTCAACAGGAAGCCCGACGGCGAGGATATCGCCCTAATACGGTCGCGCGCAGCCTGAAAACCGGCAAACCCAACGCGCTTGGACTGTTGTTTCCCTCCTCGCCTCTTCCCTTTAACGGTACCAGTTTTGTCGATGTCATTGGCGCTATTGCCCAGGCGCTGGCCGAGCGGGAAGTGGATCTACTGATCGTCGCCGACACGCCTGATAACGACCATCGCTCCCTGCAGCGAATGCTGCGATCGCGCTATGTCAGCGGCCTGATCGTGGCGCACACCGCGCGGCATGACGGCCGGCTGGTTAAACTCCAGCAGTTGGATTTTCCGTTCCTGGCGATGGGCCGCAGCGAACTGACCGCCCCTTACGCCTGGTTCGATTTCGATCATGACACCGGTCCGCGCCTGGCGGTGGATCACTACGTTGCCCGGGGCTTACCGCGTATCGCGTGGCTCGGCAGCCACCTCGATCTGACCTTCGTCGGCCAGCGGCGCGAAGGCTATCTGAACGCGATGCGGCGGCACGGTTTAGCCAGCGATCTTTGCTGGCGGACAGAACCGAGTCGTCTGGAAGGTTATCGCCTGACGCGTCACTTATTATCCCTGCCGCACCCCCCGCAGGCGCTGATCGCCGACTCCAGTTCGCTCGGCGAAGGCGCGGCGATCGCCCTGCGCGAGACGGGCCGCCTGACCGGTCCTGAACGTATTGAACTGATGGTCTACAACGGGTTGCCTGCCGACTCGGTGATCGACGTGCCCGTCGCCAGTATCGCTCAGGCGACCTGGCCTGCGATTGGGCAACAGGCGGCAGAAATGGCGCTACGGCTGATGGCCGGCGATCCCATCACCACCCTGCAGGTGCTGTGGCAGCCGGAGCTGAAAATACCCTGATGCTGCTGCCAGCGGGCAGTTATGGTAGTCTCACGCCATTCACATCATCAGGGATAGCCATGAATAACAAGGCCGCCAAAGCTACTATCAGCGACGTCGCAAGAGAAGCCCGCACCGGTAAAACCAGCGTATCTCGCTATCTGAACGGTGAATTCAGCGCGCTTTCTGACGATCTGAAACAGCGCATCGAAGCCGCTATCAGCGCGCTAAACTATCGCCCCAGCCAGATGGCGCGTGGCCTGAAGCGTGGGCGGACCCGGCTCATCGGCCTGATTATCGCGGATATCACCAACCCTTATTCCGTGGACGTGCTGAGCGGTATTGAGTCCGCCTGCCGCAGCCACGGCTTCACGCTGCTGATGTGTAATACCAATAATGAAGTCGACCTTGAGCAGTATTACCTCAATCTGCTGAACAGCTACCAGGTCGAAGGCATTGTGGTCAACGCGGTGGGCATGCGCGAAGAAGCGCTGAATCAGCTGCAGAAATCGCTGCTGCCGATGGTGCTTATTGACCGAAAAATACCGGATTTTGTCTGCGATGTGGTCGGTCTGGATAACCGCGCGGCCGCGCTGCAGGCTACCGAGCATCTGCTGTCCCAGGGCTATCGCGCGCTGCTGTTTATCAGCGAACCGCTTGGCCTGGTCAACACCCGGCTGGAGCGTATTCACGCTTTTCATGAGCGCATGGCACAGCAGCCCGGGATGGTTGCCGAACACGCCGAAGTGACGCTGGACGATGAAACCCGCATGCAGCAGGTGCTGAGCGATTTCTATCAGCGTCACCAGGGCGCACCCTGCGCGGTGATGGCCGTCAACGGGGCACTGACGCTACAGGTTGCCCGCGCGCTGCGGCGGCTGAACCTGAGCTGGGGCGAGCAGCTCGGCCTGTTGGGCTTTGACGAGCTGGAGTGGGCCGAGCTGGCGGGCGTAGGCATTACCACCCTCAGGCAGCCCACCTGGCAGATTGGCTATGCCGCACTGGAGCAGGTTATCAGCCGCATAGAGGGCGGAGAGCAGCCGCTGCACGAACAGGTTTTTGCCGGTGAACTGGTGGTGCGCGGCTCAACCCAGCCGATCTCCCGTTAGCCGCACGCTCTTTTCATCCCCCGGGGGCCGGACGCGCCCCTGAAGAACCCCTAATCTTCCCCCCTCCACTCAGTGAATTATCCACAGAATTGCGTTCACTCCGTGAGCACCGTCATAAATTTCGGCTTTGGTACTTTTCTTTGGAACCGGTTCCATTTAACGTTTTTTCATCAAATCGGGTGAATTAGCCGGAGAAATCATGAAAAGAGAAGTTATCGTTGTCACCGCCGCCTACGGCAATCAACGGGTCCGTGAGCTGGGCGGCCAGCAGGCACTGCTGCCGATCGTTGCTGCCGCAGGCGCAGACGGCGTGGAAATTCGCCGCGAGCTGCTGGATGAGCACGAACTGAGCCAGCTTTCCGCGCTGGGCGCAGACATTGCCGCAAAAAAACTGATCGCCTTCTACTCCGTGCCGGAAGCGCTGTTTACCGAAGAGGGCGCGCTGAACCCGCATCTGGACACGCATTTCTTGGAAGCCGGGCAACTGAATGCCCAGCTGATTAAATATTCGCTGGGAAACTATCGTCATGATTTCGACAGCGCCGAACTACGCAGCAAGCTCGCCGGTAAGAAAGTGCACCTGGTGGTGGAAAACGACCAGACCGAATACGGCAAATTCGCCGCCCTTGATGCCTTTTTCCATACCTGCGGCGAAAGCCGTATCTGCAACGGCATGACCTTTGATACCGGCAACTGGCTGTGGGTTGGCGACAGGCCGCTTCCGGCGGCGGAAAGCCTGAGCCGCTACGTCAGCTACATCCACGTCAAAGCGGCGGTGCCCCACGGCGACAGCTGGCGTGCCATTCCGCTTGATGAGGCCGATAACCTGTGGCGCGAGACGCTCGCCCTGCTGCCGGCGGACGTGCCGCGCGCCATTGAATTCCCCCTGGAAGGCCCGGACCTGGTGGCGGTAACCCGTCACTATGTTGACCTGCTGCGCGAGGCATAAATCATGACGACCCATACTAACGGCACGCTGGATGTTGTCACGATCGGTGAAGCCATGGCGATGTTTGTCGCGGCGGAGAGCGGCGATCTGGCATCGGTTGAAAAATTTACCAAACGCATTGCCGGTGCCGAACTGAACGTGGCGATCGGCCTGGCGCGCCTCGGCCTGAAAGTGGGCTGGGTCAGCCGTGTCGGCGATGACTCGTTTGGCCGCTTTACCTGCCAGCAGCTGGATCGGGAAGGCGTCGATCGCCAGCAGGTAACGCTGGATGCACGTTTCCCCACCGGCTTTCAGCTGAAGTCGAAAGTGGACGATGGCTCCGATCCGCTGGTGGAATATTTCCGTAAAGGTTCCGCCGCCAGCCATCTCTCCTGCGACGACTTTAACCGCGACTACTTCGGTGCCGCGCGCCATCTGCACCTCAGCGGCGTAGCTGCGGCGCTCTCCGGCAGCTCGCTGGCCCTGGCGAAACATGCCGCGAAGGAGATGAAGGCGATGGGCAAAACGATCTCCTTTGACCCCAATCTGCGTCCGGTACTCTGGTCCAGCGAACGGGAAATGGTAACGCAGCTGAACGCGCTGGCTTCCCATGCCGACTGGGTTCTGCCGGGCATCAAAGAGGGAACAATCCTGACCGGCTATGACCAGCCGGAAGCCATCGCCGACTTCTATCTGGCGATGGGTGTAAAAGCGGTGATTATCAAAACCGGCTGCGAAGGCGCGTGGTTTAAAACCGCTGACGGCATGAAAGATCGGGTAGCGGCGATCGCCACCACCAACGTGGTGGATACCGTCGGTGCAGGCGATGGCTTTGCGGTAGGGACGATCAGCGCCCTGCTGGAAGGAAAATCGCTGCCTGCGGCTATCCGCCGCGGCAATAAAATCGGTTCCCTGGCTATCCAGGCGATCGGTGACAGCGAAGGACTGCCAACCCGGGCGGCACTGGGCGATTTTTAACCCTGACGGCTGGCCGGAAACATAACATCACCACATCGTTCCCCTACAGAACAGAATGTGGCCCCCTCAACAGAGGAAACACCATGAACGAGCAGACTAAGCAGACAATCGCGCCAAAACGCTGGTGGTACATCATGCCCATCGTGTTTATCACCTACAGCCTGGCGTATCTGGACAGGGCGAACTTCAGCTTCGCCTCCGCCGCAGGGATTAATGAGGATCTCGGCATCACCAAGGGCATTTCTTCCCTGCTGGGTGCGCTGTTCTTCCTCGGCTACTTCTTTTTCCAGATCCCCGGCGCGATCTATGCGGAACGCCGCAGCGTGAAAAAACTGGTGTTCTGGTGCCTCGTCCTGTGGGGCGGCTGCGCCTCGCTGACCGGGATGGTGAGCAATATTCCGATGCTGGCGATGATTCGCTTTACGCTCGGCGTGGTGGAGGCGGCGGTGATGCCGGCGATGCTGATTTATATCAGCAACTGGTTTACCAAATCCGAACGCTCGCGCGCCAATACCTTCCTGATCCTCGGCAACCCGGTGACCGTACTGTGGATGTCGGTGGTTTCCGGCTATCTGATTAACGCCTTCGGCTGGCGTGAAATGTTTATTATTGAGGGCTTCCCGGCGGTGATCTGGGCCGTGGCCTGGTGGTTCCTGGTGCAGGATAAACCGTCGCAGGCGAAGTGGCTGAGCGATGCGGAAAAAGCCGCGCTGCAGGCACAGCTGCAAAAAGAGCAGGAAAACCTGAAAGCGGTACGCAACTACTCAGAAGCGTTTAAGTCGCGCAACGTTATCCTGCTGTGCGCGCAGTATTTTGCCTGGAGCATCGGCGTGTACGGTTTTGTGCTGTGGCTGCCTTCCATTCTGCGTAACGGCACGCAGATGGGCATCATTGAAGCCGGATGGCTGTCGGCGGTGCCGTATCTGGCGGCGACCATTGCGATGATCGTGGTTTCCTGGGCCTCCGATAAGTTACAAAACCGCAAATTGTTTGTCTGGCCGTTACTGTTGATTGGTGCATTAGCCTTTTTAGGCTCATATTTGGTGGGTTCCGATAATTTCTGGCTGTCCTATGCGCTGCTGGTCATCGCCGGGGCGTCAATGTATGCACCTTATGGTCCCTTCTTTGCCATCATTCCGGAAATGCTGCCGCGCAACGTTGCCGGGGGCGCAATGGCATTGATCAACTCGATGGGGGCGCTGGGTTCATTCCTCGGCTCCTGGGTGGTGGGATATCTCAACGGTGCCACCGGAAGTCCATCTGCCTCCTATATCTTTATGGGAAGCGCATTACTGGTCGCCGTGTGGCTGACGCTGATCGTCAAGCCGTCGCAGGAACAGCAGACGCCGCTGCCTGATAATGCAAAACATGCTTAACTTAGAACGGGTCAATGCTGGCCCGTATCACCGTAATGAACAGGGAGAACCGTATGAAACCGTCTGTGGTGCTGTATAAGTCGTTACCTGAAGATCTGCGTGCGCGGCTGGATGCGCATTTCAACGTGACCGAAATTAACGGCTTAACCCCAGAAAATATCGCCGCTCACGCCGAGGCTTTCCGTCAGGCGGAAGGTATCCTCGGCTCCGGCGGTAAGGTTGATGCTGAGTTTCTGCAGCAGGCACCAAAGCTGCGCGCGGCCTCCACTGTTTCCGTGGGCTATGACAATTTCGATGTGGCGGCGTTAAACGATAAGGGCGTGGTACTGATGCACACGCCGACCGTTCTGACGGAAACCGTCGCGGATACCATGATGGCGCTGGTGCTGAGCAGCGCCCGCCGGGTGGTGGAACTGGCGGAACGGGTGAAGGCCGGAGAGTGGCAGAAAAACATCGGCCCCGACTGGTTCGGCGTTGACGTGCACCATAAAAAGCTGGGTATCCTCGGCATGGGCCGTATTGGCCTGGCGCTGGCGCAGCGTGCCCATCTCGGTTTCAGCATGCCGATCCTCTATAACGCGCGTAAGCATCATCAGGAAGCGGAAGATCGTTTTGATGCGCAGTACTGCGATCTGGATACGCTGCTGGCAGAGTCAGATTTTCTCTGCATCAGCCTGCCGCTGACTGCGGAAACCCACCATCTGATTGGCCGCGAGCAGCTGGCAAAAATGAAGCCGAGCGCGATTCTGATTAATGCGGGCCGTGGGCCGGTGGTGGATGAGCAGGCGCTGATTGACGCGCTGAAGGACGGCACTATTTTCGCTGCCGGTCTGGATGTGTTTGAGCAGGAGCCGCTGCCGGTTGATTCCGAGCTGCTGACGCTGCGCAACGTGGTGCCGCTGCCGCATATTGGTTCAGCGACGCATGAGACCCGTTACGGGATGGCGCGGGATGCGGTAGATAATTTGATTACCGCGCTGACTGGCAAGGTGGAGAAGAACTGCGTGAATCCGCAGGTATTGAACAAAGGCTGATTCTCGTTGCTTCACGTTTGGCTGCTGTGCTGCTGTTGAGTACAGGTTGCTGCACGTTCTGCGCCCGGCTTATCGGGGCTGGTCGGAACGCGGACCCGCTGTCACGTCCCTGTCCGCTCGGCCTCGCACATCCTTGTGCTCGGACGGTCCGCTAACCCGTCCATCCCCGATTGCCCGCATGTTGTGGTGTTGCTGCTGCTGAAATTCATAAAAACGAGTTTCACACTAGCTCAGGGGATAATTTTGTTGTGGTAGGTTCTGCGCCCGGCGTATCGGGGCTGGTCGGAACGCGGACCCGCTGTCACGTCCATGTCCGCTCGGCCTCGCACATCCCTGTGCTCGGACGGTCCGCTAACCCGTCCATCCCCGATTGCCCGCATGCTCCTTAGTAGCTGCCTGAAAGCCACTTTCCTCAGGTAGCCCGCCGCGAATAATCTTTGAGCGATCAGACTAACGATCGTTATCTGGCAGCAACGCAATGATTCGAAGGGGAACCGTTATGGGACAGGTTAGCCGGGTGTCTGCCGCAGGGATGCGGCAGCCAAGCCCCCAGGGAAGGGTTCACGGCGACCCGGCGATCTGCCCGTAACGGTAGCCCCATTTCGCAAATCTCTCCGCGACCTGCCCCGTAACGATCACCCTGTTTATACCCCCTGCCGCGAAAAATTGCTGAACGTCCAGATTAACGATTGTTATCTGGCAGCAACGCAATGATTCGAAGGGGAACCGTTATGGGACAGGTTAGCCGGGTGTCTGCCGCAGGGATGCGGCAGTCAAGCCCCCAGGGACGGGTTCACGGCGACCCGGCGATCTGCCCGTAACGGTAGCCCCATTTCGCAAATCTCTCCGCGACCTGCCCCGTAACGGTAGCCCCATTCTCAGATCCCACCGCGACCTGCCCCGCGCCGATCATTATCTGCGTCCGCCAGGCTACGGCCGAATAAACCGCACATAAATAAACCGCACGATATAAAACTCCACTGCGCCCAGCAGCAAAAACCACAAACAAAACACCAGCGTATAAAGCTGACCAATATCTTCCAGATGGAACATATCCACCAGCCTGCGCGTCAGCGCCAGGCCAAACCACGGGGCGGGCAGCAGCAGCGCAGACAGAAAACCGAACATCAGCGTGCTCAGCGGCATCAAAAAGGTTTCAAACGGACTTTTCATCATTATTCCGGCGTGTAAACAGTTGCGCCATTTTCAGCGATCCCTCCCGCAGGTTCAATCCTTAAACCGCCAGCGCCAACGGCAGCTGTTCGTGCAGCCAGGCAATAAAGCTGCTGCGCTTTTCCGACGGACTGAGATCCTGGCGCCACAGCAGGTGGATCGGGCGGCTGGCCTGCTGCCACTGTTGCAGCACCGGGACCAGCCTGCCGGCGGCGATATCCTCCGCCAGCAGAATTTCCGGCTGCAGCACCAGCCCGGCACCGGCCAGCGCGGCCTGGCGCAGCGCCTGGCCATCATTGCAGATAAAGCTGCTGTCCGCAGGCCAGAGCACATCGCCGAGCTGCCAGGCATTGCTTTTATTCCATGCCATATTGGCCAGGCAGCGATGCTGGTACAGCCCCTCCGGCGTCTGCGGCGTGCCGTGCTGCGCCAGATACGCCGGCGCGGCACAGACCACCATACGATAGTCGCCGATTTTTTTTGCCACCAGCGGCTCGGCCGGATTAAGGCTGCCGATGCGAATGGCAAAATCAAAACCCTGGCCGATCAGATCGACAAAGCCGTCGCTGAGATCCAGCTCGATCCGCACCTGCGGATAGTCCAATTGATAGCGGGCAACCAGCGTGGCGATCGCCGCCGATCCCAGATTCAGCGGAGCGCTGATCCGCAGCAGCCCCGACGGCGTGCGTTTCATATTCTCCACCGTGTCTTCCGCCAGCCGCAGCTGCGCCAGTGCGGCTTTGCACTGCCGATAGTAGCTTTCGCCCGCCTCAGTCAGATGCTGCCGGCGGGTATTGCGATGCAGCAGACGGCTGTCCAGCGACTTTTCCAGCTGGCGCACGTGTTTGCCGACCATCACCGCGCTGATATCCAGTCGGTGAGCGGCTTCGCTGAAATTGCCGCTTTCCACCGCGCAGATAAACGCTTCGATGCTGCGTAATTTATCCATGATTACAAACCTGTGGTTCGGAGTTCCCGAAAGTATGGTCCGTTTATCTGCCGCTGACACTGCTTCATGATGGGTTACCGTCATTTCTGGAGGAAATTCGATGAAAATTTTAGTGATTGGGGCGTCAGGCACCGTCGGTCAGGGTATCGTTAATGAGCTGAGCCGCGATAATCAGGTGATTCGCGTGGGGAAAACCCGCGGTGACTATCAGGTCGATCTGACCTGCGAAGAGAGCGTCCGCGCGCTGTTCGCTCAAACCGGTAACGTAGATGCGGTGATCTCCGCCACCGGCGGCGTGCACTTCGGCCCGCTGTCCGGGATGACCAGCGAGCAGTTTAACAGTGGGCTGCAGGACAAGCTGATGGGCCAGGTCCGGCTGGTGCTGATCGGCAAAGAGTTTGTCAATCCGGGCGGCTCGTTCACCCTGACGACCGGTATTCTGGCGCAGCAGCCGATCCGTACCGGGGTTAATGCCACGGCGGTCAACGCCGCACTGGAAGGCTTCGTGCTTGCCGCTGCGAATGAACTGCCGGGCCTGCGCATTAACGCCGTCAGCCCGACGGTACTGACCGAAGCGCTGGAAAGCTACGGCCCGTTCTTCCCCGGCTTTGAAAGCGCGCCCGCCAGCCGCGTGGCCCTGGCCTATCGCCGCAGCGTGGATGGTGTGGAAACCGGTAAGGTTTATCGCGTCTGGTAGCCAATTATTTTTGGGGAAATGATTCGATAATGTGCTGAAAATTTCCCCAACCCCTTCACGGTTATATATCCCTACTCTCTGTGTAACACGGTAATTCTTTTAGAGTTTCACGCCGTGTTTTACCCGCCAAAATAGCATCCGTTAAAAAGTATAGCCGATGCTATACTCAAATCCATGATTTTGTTGTCTTTTTTTCTTGCGGTTCGCGTGTTAGGATGCGCTTCACTTGAACGGACCAGCGGTTATTTTTCCTACATAACCTGGGGTTTTAACGATTTGGAAGGCACCCGTCGCTTCAAACCGGGATAAATACAATGAACCTATACGCAACTCTGATTCTGGCTTTTGCCATGTCGATGGACGCCTTCGCCGCCGCCATTGGGAAAGGTGCAAGCCTGCATCGCCCGAGCCTGAAAGAAGCCCTGCGCACCGGTCTGATCTTCGGCGTGATCGAAGCCCTGACGCCGCTGGTCGGCTGGGCTATTGGCCTTGCCGCCAGTAAGTACGTGATGGCGTGGGACCACTGGGTCGCGTTTGGTTTGCTGCTGATCCTCGGCGGACGTATGGTCGTTGAGGGAATACGTAAAAAAGAGTGCCGTCCGGAAGAAGCGCCGCAGAGCCACGGTTTCTGGCTGCTGGTCTGTACCGCCGTTGCCACCAGTCTGGATGCGATGGCCGTTGGCGTCGGGCTGGCATTCCTGCAGGTCAATATCGTCACCACCGCGCTGGCAATCGGCGCATCGACGATGATTATGGCCACCCTCGGCATCCTGCTTGGCCGCTTCCTTGGCCCGGTGATGGGAAAATGGGCGGAAATTTTTGGTGGCGTAGTGCTGATCGGCATCGGCTGTAGTATTTTGTTCGAACATCTGGGCAAATAAGCAGGGGCACGCCCGGTCACTTGCACGGGGCGGCTATGGCATTATCGGTAGTAGACTGGAACACCCGGAATAATATTGAGTGCTCGCACCTCACCGCCAGCAACGCGGCTTTTCCGCTGCACACCCATGAAGAATATGTTATCAGCGCCAATCTCAGCGGCGTTGAACAGCTCACGCTGAATGGCCGCACCCTGCCGGTCCTCGCTGGTGATATCACCATTTATAACCCTGAAACGCTGCAGGCTTCGCGATTTGGCGACACGCCGGTAGAGTTTTTCAGCGTTCATCTCCCTGCCGGTGTTTTTGCGGATCTTGCGGATCGCCCACTGCCGATCCTGCGCGAAGGCGTGCTGCGCGATCCGCAGCTGTTTGCGGCGATCTGCGACTACGTTCGTTCTCCCACCGACGATCGGATCCAGCAGCAAAACCTGCTGTGGCTGACCCACTGCCTGTTACAGCACGGCAGCGACGAAGAGATGGCGGCGGCACCGGAAGCGATTGGCAGGGCGCTGGACTGCATGCGGGATAATCTGACGGAAAAACTGACCCTGGACGGCCTGGCGGCGGCGAGCGGGCTGAGCAAATATCACTTTGTCCGCCAGTTTCGTCAGGAGATGGGCGTGGCGCCGCTGCAGTATCATATGCAATTACGCCTCGCGGCGGCGCGCAACCTGCTGCGCCACCGGCACAGCACGCTGGACGTGGCGCACCGGCTTGGTTTCTACGATCAGAGCCACTTTATCAACAGCTTCCGCAAGATGATGGGCATCACGCCGCATCACTATCTGCGTATTATCAGCCGATAAATTCACGATAGCCGGAGATAATCACGTAGCCGGCGAAGTAGCAGAAAATCACCGCCGAGGCGATATAGGACCAGCGCAGCATTTTATTGCCCAGCATACGGCCGCCGAGGCTGCCAATCGTACAGAGGACCACCGTCCACACCACGCCCGCGAGGAAAAATCCCGACAGGAACCAGGCCGAAGCGGCCGGGCTGCCGGTGCCCATGCGTGAAATCAGCGCGCCGCCTACGGCGGCAAACCACAGGATTGCGGTGGGCGAGGAGACGGCGAGGAAGATACCGCGCAGGAAGTTCTGCCGGATGCTCAGCGCCTGCCCGACATCGCCCGCGCTGAGTTCCGGCACCGGACGCAGCGCGCTCAGCACCATTTTCCAGGCAAACCACAGCAGGATCAGCGAGCCGCCGATCCACAATACCCAGCGCACGGTGGTGAACTGGAGCAGCACCGCCATGCCGGCCATGGCGAGGATCGCATAGATCAGATCGCCCACACAGGTGCCGATCCCCAGCCACAGGCCGTGAAAATAACCGCGCTGCATCGCCAGGGTTATGATGGCGATATTGGCGATGCCGATATCCAGGCACAGGGAAAGACTCAGTAAAAAACCATTATAAAAGGGCATGGCAGGGCATCCGTTAAGCACAATATCGGCATTATCGGTCCGCATAGGGTTAAAATATTGGAAAAAATTGCGCAGCGTTCTGGCTCAAGGGGGAATAAAAGTCACCGGACGGCAGAATGATGTTTTGCAGCACTCCTCACTGTTTTTGGCGATAAATGGTCTGTTTTTGTGATCTGGTTCAAAAAATCTTGCCTGGAAAAACACCGTTCGTTATAATTTGCGGTGTATTTTTCAACAATATTTGTCACAGGCAATCATGAAAAAATTCTTCCGCAACGTGTTTCGCTCTTATGTGAATACCTTCAAACACGTTCCGCCGGGCGCGGTTCGCTAAACCCGCCAAGTTTACACCCTCGATAACCGCGGTCAGGGACTGGACCGATGGTTATCACTTATTCCCGCTTTCCTGACTGTTGCAAAAAAAACGTGCCAGCGGCACGGTGATATGCAATTCTGTGGGTTATGAAAATGACCCGGCTGTTCCTCACCGCGACCACCACAACCACGACCGCTTCTGGCGGGTCGGGGTCGGTTTGCGTGCCTGAGAAATAGCACATCCGCTTCGTCCCGCCGGTTTCCGACGGGGCTGAGTGTTTCTCCGTCGTGGCCGGTTAACGGTAATCAAGGAGAAATATCATGTCCGATGCATCCGCGCTGTTAGTGATCGATATGCAGGCAGGTCTGCTGCATGCCCCACAGCCCCCTCACCAGAAAGATGAGCTGATTGCCAACACCATTCGGCTGATCCATGCTGCCCGCGCGGCACAGAAACCGATATTTTTTGCCCGGCATACCGGGCCGGAAGGTTCGCCGATTGCGGTCGGCAGCCGGTTCTGGCAGCTGGCGGATGAGCTGCCGCTGGAGGCTGGCGACAGGTATTTCAATAAAACCCGCCCGAATTGTTTCTTGAATACGCCGCTGCTGGCTGAACTGCAGCAGGCGCAGGTGAAGCGGCTGGTGATTGCGGGCATGAAAACCGACTACTGCGTGGATACCACCTGCCGGGCGGCGGCGGATCTGGGATTTGAGGTGGTGCTGGTCAGCGATGCGCACAGCACCACAGATAATGCGGTACTCGGTGCGGCGCAGATCGTTGCCCATCACAACGCCACGCTGGCGGGGCCGTTTGTCACCTTGTTGGCAACGGACCAGGTGAGCTTTTAACGCAAAGCAAAAGGGGCAGCCATCAACGATGGCTGCCCCTTCAGGCAACAAAGCTGGAAACTCGCTCCGCTTAGATCGGGTTTCCAGTCCGTTAGCGATTACTCGAAATCAACCCAGGTCGCGCCCGCGTCGGCGGACTCAACGCAGCGCTCCACCCACTGCACGCCCGTCACGCCGGCGTGAACGTCCGGATACCAGAAGTTCTCCAGCAGCGCTTTATCGCCGCGATCGCTGGCATCCATCGCCACCGCGAAGCGGCGGTAGAGGTTAGACCAGGCTTCGAACAGCCCTTCCGGGTGGCCGCCGCCGATGCGGTCCTCTTCCAGCGCGCGCGGCGCGAGGTAGCCCATACCGCGTTCCAGAATCTGCACCGGCTCACCCTGCACTTCGTAGCGCAGCTGGTTTGGCTGCTCGTCCCACCACTCCAGGCTGGCTTTCGATCCGATCACGCGGATCTTCTGCCCGTGCATCGATCCGCAGTTGACCGCAGAACACCACAGCGATCCGACCGCGCCGTTATCGTATTCCATCAGCACAAAGGCGTTATCTTCCAGCGGCGCGCGAGTCTTCACAAAGCTCTGACGCGAACACATCAGGCGCTTGATTTTCAGCTCCGGCAGCATGGTTTCCGCCAGGAACAGCGGGTGGGTGGCGAGGTCGCCCAGCACGTAGCTTGGCCCGACAAATTTCGGGTCCACGCGCCAGCGGGTGCTTGGGTTCGCCAGCTCAACGGCCTCGTTGTGGAAGCCGTGGGAGAACGACATATTCACGATGCGGATCTCACCCAGCAGGCCTTCGGCGATCATGCTGCGCGCCTGCTGAATCAGCTGGTGACCGGAGTAGCCGTAGGTGACGCCGATAATTTTGTTCTTCGCTTCGCTCAGCGCGGCCAGCTCTTTCGCTTCTGCCGTGGTAAAGCACAGCGGCTTTTCACACACCACGTGCAGGCCCGCTTCCAGCGCCGCCTTACAGATGGCGAAGTGGGTGTTGTTCGGCGTGGCGATCGATACCGCTTCAATGCCGTCAGCGCGTTCGGCTTCCTGCTGGAACAGGGTCTGGTAGTCCGGATAGCAGCGGTCGCCCGCCACGCCCAGGCTGGCACCGAAGGCGCGGCCGCGTTCTGCATCAATATCGAACGCCCCGGCCAGCAGGGTGAAGGTATTATCGCGCAGCGCCGCTGAACGATGGATATAGCCAATCTGGCTGGTGCCGCCGCCGCCAACCATGCCCCAGCGCAGGGAGCGATCGAGAGGTTTAATGCCGTTAATCATCGGGTGTTCCTCAATTAAAATCCAACGGAGTTCAGGTAGCGCAGGCTTTCAGTCACATCGTGCAGGCTGCCGTCGGCATTGCGCGGGTCGCGCTCCTGTTCAATGGTGATCCAGCCCTGGTAGTTGCGCTCGGCCAGGAAGGCACGCACGGCCGGATAGTCGATAGCGCCTTTACCAATCGGGCACATCACGCCTTCCGCGCAGGCGGTGAAGAAGTCCACTTCGCGGGCGATAACGTCGCGGAATACGGCGTCGTTCACGTCTTTAAAGTGCAGATAGTCGATGCGGTCGAAGTAACGCCCCAGCCAGGTAATCGGGTCCATATCGGAGTAGTAGAGGTGGCCGGTATCCAGGCACAGGCCGGCCACGCTGTGCGGAATATCCTGCACCAGTTGTTCGATCTCATCGGCGAACTCGATGCAGCCACCGGCATGCGGATGGATCACCGGGCGCACGCCGTACTCCTGCGCAATGCGGCTGATTTCGGTGATGTGCGACATCATGCGCTGCCAGTCGCTGTCGGACAGGCGCGGCGCTTTGTCATACTGACCGGCCAGGCGTGCGCGCTCGGCGTTACCGAAATCAATGATCACCAGATACGGCGACGGGAAGTTATCACCGTGGGTTTTGGTCGCGGTCGGCACTTTTGACAGGTTGCGGCAGAGGTTGTGCGTCAGCTCAATCATCGCCGGGAAGTTCTCTTCGCTGACCAGGTCGTCAAAAATGGTACCGGCAACCAGCGACAGGCCGTACTGATTCAGTTTCTCGGTCAGGACCTGCGGGTCGGTCGGCAGGTAGGTCCACGGCCCCAGTTCGATGCTCTTATAACCGGCCTGGGCGGCTTCTTTCAGCACCTTCTCATACGGCGGCAGGTGCGGGTTTTTCGGGTCGTCCACGCCCCAGCTGCAGGGTGCGTTAGCAATATGAATGGTCATTTCGGTGTCCTTAAAATCAATGAGTGGCTGTTTTGCTTTCGCGTTGGGTGGTTTCGAAGCGTTCCAGAATCAGGGCTTCCATTTTTTCCAGTGAAACGCCTTTGGTCTCCGGCAGCAGCGCCTTAACGAACCACCAGGAGGCCAGCGAGCACACCGCGAACAGCAGCAGCGGGAAACCGCCGTGGAAGTTATCGTTGAGGTAAGTGCTCTGGTTCATCATCGGGAAGGACTGGCTGACAAAGAAGTTACCGGCCCACATCGCGCAGATAGAGAAGCCCATGCCGGCACCGCGCAGGCGGGTCGGGAAGATTTCGCCGATCACCGTCCACACCACCTGGCCCCAGGTGCCGCCGAACAGGAACATAAAGCCGAACAGGCCGAGCACGGAGATCACGCCGGTCATGCCGCTGTAGAAGGTCCAGAAGGTGAACAGCAGGCAAATGGCGGAGCCGAGGGAACCGATCAGCAGCAGCGAGCGGCGGCCCATTTTATCAATCAGCATCATGCCCACGATCACGCCGGCGAACTGCAGTACCGCCAGCCAGATGGTGAGATACATCGCTTCCTGCATGTTGTGGGTCACGTTCATCAGCAGCGTTGGGCCAAAGTACTGAATGACGTTGATGCCGGTCAGCTGGTTAAAGATGGCCAGACCGACGCCAATCACCAGGAAAATCGCCGTTTTGCGGTTAAAGCTGGCGCGTTCGCGGTTCACTTCGCTGCTGGCGGAAAGCTGAAGTGAGGTCTGAATTTCACCCATCAGGCGCCTCGCGTGCTCTTCTGAAGAGATGCGGGTCAGGGTTTTCATTGCGGCCTCGTTGCGGCCAACCATGATATTCCAGCGCGGAGATTCCGGGATAAAGCCGACGAACAGGAAGAACAGCACGCAGGGAACGAAGGCCGCACCCAGCATCCAGCGCCAGCCGTAGGCGTTCAGCCACTCCGGATCGGCGTTTTTGGCGATCAGATAGTTAGTCAGTAGCACCAGCACCTGGCCGCCCACGCAGCAGATCATGTGCATGGTCATGGCGCGGCCGCGGTAATCCTTGGGGGCCACTTCTGCGATATAGATTGGCGAGATAACCGAGGCCAGGCCGATACCCAGCCCGCCGATAATGCGGAACACCACAAAGGTGGTGAAGTCCGGTGCCAGCGCGGTACCGGCAACCGACAGTACAAACAGAATGGCGGTCACGATCAGCATCGATTTGCGGCCGTAGCGATCTGCCAGTTTCCCGGCAACCAGGCAGCCGATGACGCAGCCGATAATCACGTTGGAGACGGCCCAGCCGGTTTCCGCCGGGGAAAGCTGATAGTGATGGGTGATAGGTTCGATAGCGCCGGAGATGACCGAAGAGTCATAGCCGAACAGCAGCCCGCCGAGCGCGGCAACCGCGCAGATGGCCATCACGTAGGCCATATTGTGTTTTGGTGTTTGCAGAGGCATGGAACAATCCTTCCTGTTTTAATTTGCAGGAAGTATCAAACGAATGTTCCATTATCAGCAATGATAGAATGTTTGTTTTTTGATGGTGATCGCACTATTTATGATAGGTTTTTTTGATAAAAAACTATCATTAATGCGTTATCAGCGGGTTAAACGGCGAATGTTAGCGACGGTTCAAATCTGCCAACGCCGCTGCGCCGTTTACACATTTTCTTTAGTAATCAGCTCGAAACTGCTGTGAAGTGAAATAAAACTTCCATGCGCCTCGGAATTTGCCTGCAGCATGGCTTCCACGACGGATGCGGCAAGCTCCTCAAGGCGGTGTGACACCATGATATCAAGCGTACCGTCGATCAGCGCCAGCTGCGCATCCTGCAGCGGGCCGTGGCAGATCAGCGTGATCTGATCCTTCTTGCCGCTGTCGCGCAGGGCATTGACCACGCCCTCAACGCCGCCGCAGGGCGCATAAATCACCGACAGGTCGGGGTGGTTCTGGATCAGCTGCGTGGTGACGTGATAGCCCTGCTCAACGTTTTCGAAGCTGGTAACCGGCTCCAGCACGGTGTGCCCGGTGGCGTGTTCACGCAGGTAAGATCGGAAGCTGATTTCGCAGGTTTCCTGGCACAGAAAACGATTATCGCCGATGATCACGCCCACTTTCCCCGGCGGCCCGCTCAGGCGCTGCACGATCCAGGCGGCGGTGCGGCCCGCCTTGCGGTTATCCAGCCCGATGTAGCCGGTGTGATCGCAGGGGGAGAGATCGGAAAGCAGAGTAAAGACCTTCACCCCTTTCTTTGCGGCCTTCTGCACCGCCCGCCGCACCAGCGCATTGTCTAGCGCAATTAGTACCAGCGTATTCACGCGATTGCTCATCTCATCAATACTGGCGGCGGCCGCTTCCACGGCATGGATATCGTGGAAAACAAACTCCACCCGCGTACCCGGCTGGCAGTGCGGCGAGGCCAGTTTTTCCAGCGATTTGGCAAAGGTATCGTAGAAGGAGTAGTCGCGCGACAGCAGGATCACGCCGATGCGCAGCGCGCCGCCGTTGCCCGTTAATCCCTCTGCGCTGGCATCCGCCAGAAACTCCGGCGCAAAGCGGTAGCCGAGGCGCGTTGCGGCCTGAACCACGCGGTTTTCCGTTTCGGCGCGCACGGGAGCACGTCGGTTCAGCACCCGATCGACGGTGGCGACCCCCACTCCGGCCTCACGGGCGATATCGGTGAGCGTGGTTTTTTTCATCGAAGCTTCCAACTGTGTCTGAATGAGGAAAAACTATCATAAATTCCCCTGAGGCAGGGCGATAAGATGCTAAAGATATGACCGCGCTCAGATTATATTTTTTAACATTACGCCATTAAAGCATAAATATTTCATTTTACGCTCTCAGCACAGGGCCGCGCCTGATGCTTCGCGGCTGCCGTCAGCAAGATAAGTTTTATCTTAGCGTCATCATTTTATGATATTTTACAGGCAACATACCGCACGGTATCTTTCATGTATTAATCTGTAAATTTAAATGAAACAGCTAATTGAATCAGATATACCTCAGAACACGGGGCCGGATAAAACGGCCTATAAGCGAAAAAAACAGCCCGAGCAGGTGCGAAACGCCCTGATTGAATCCGCCGCGGCGCTGGCCGTCAGCCGGGGGGTAAATGGCATTACCGTACAGGCGGTCGCCCAGGCCGCCGGTGTGACCAAAGGCGGCTTCTTTCACCATTTTCCCCATAAGCAGGCACTGCTGGACGCCATGTTTGATGCCTTCCTGGCGGACAGCGAGCGGGAGATCGACCGGCTGATTGCGGAAGAGGGGCAGAAATCGGGCTGCTTTACCCGCGCCTACGTTATCGTGGCATTTAATGAGATGCAGCAGGGTGACAACAGTCTGCGGGTACCGCTGTCGCTGTCGATGATGGCATCGCCGGCGCTGTGCCAGCGTTGGGCCGCGTGGCTGAACGGACGGCTTGAGCGCCACCGGCGAACGGACAGCCTGCCGCTGCACCAGATGGTGCGGCTGGCCGCGGACGGTGCCTGGCTTGCGCAGTCGCTGGTGAACGGCGACACCATCCGCGACATGCAGGCGCTGCGCGACGATCTGCTGAAACTTATCAGGGAGAATGATGAATTGTGAAAACCACATTTAAGCAGGAAGTTGTGCATCAGCTGCTGCGCTGGCTGGAGGGCAACATCCATACGCCGCTGACGATTAACGACTTCGTGGAGAAGTCGGGCTACTCCAAATGGCATCTGCAGCGCATTTTCAAAGAGGTCACCGGGCAAAAGCTGGCCTCCTACTGCCGCCAGCGTCGGCTGACCTCCAGTGCGGTAATGCTGCGGCTGTTTGACAAGCAGATCGATTCGGTGGGGAGCGAACACGGCTTTTCCAGCCATAACGTCTATCACAAAACCTTTAAGCGCCATTTTAACGTCACGCCGGCCCAGTACCGCGATGCGCCACACTGGTCATGCAAGGGGCTGTGCCCGCCGATTAATCTGACCGCGATGAACGTGCCGGAAGGCAAACTGGTTGAGCTGGACGGGCTGCATCTGCGTGGCTGCGTGAATAACTATGCCTTTACCCTGGACACCATCGATGATTTTTCCTGGCGCGAGCGCGACAGCTTCTGGCAGCAGCGGCTTAATGCGCTGACGGAACGGCCTGACAGGCTTTACGGACTGATCAATGTCATCCGGGGCGGGCCGCGCGCGGGGGATCGCGCGACGCTGCAGTATCTGACGTGCCTGGAGCAGCACGCCTGCGCGAACGATGCGGCGCAGATGCAGCTCAGCATTGAAAAACAGGCCTATTTGAAATTCAGCTATCGGGGCGATGAGCGTCTGTACAGCACGTTTATTGATCTGATTTACCAGCATGCGCTGCCCGGTGCTGGCGCCGTTCGCCGGGACGGTTATGACGTTGAGCGTATCGATCGTCGGGAGCCGCAGGAAGGCAGAACGGTGGTGGTGGATTACTTTGTGCCGGTGCTGGCGGAGAAATACAGCATGCCCGTCCCCTGAGGCTCAGGGTTCGGGCACTGCCGGTAATGCGGTGTGAACTTATTTAATCAGCTGGGCAGTCATATGAACGCCGTTGTTGCTGTTGGCTTCAATGATGCGGTAAGAGGTACCGGCCTGCTGAGCCTGGGCGGCAATTTTCGCTTCGGCGCTGTCGATGGTTGAACCGGTTGCGGTCACGGTCTGGGCGAAGCTACCGAAAGAAACTACGGACAGGGCGATAACTGCAGCAAAAGTTTTGATAGATTTCATGATGTCATTCCTTCAGATTATTTGTTTATGTAAGGCGGTGTGCCTTCGTTGAAAACAATAATAGGCCGATTGAAGAGATTCGGATAGCGGAGTGATTTGCTGAAGTTTGTCAAAAAAATTGATGCATCAATCCGGGCCACATACGGCAGGGCAGCCCCGATGGTATTACTTCATATAGGAGCGAATGACCGCCACGATCTGCTCTAAATCCTGCTCGCGCTGAGCGGGTTCACTCTGCTCATCAAGCAGATGTTCACGAATATGTCCCTCCAGCACTTCCGCCATTAATCCATTCACCGCGCCGCGAACGGCGGCGATCTGCTGCAAAATATCGATGCAGGGCGTTTCTGCCTGCAGGGCTTTTTCCAGCGCGTCCGCCTGGCCGCGGATGCGGCGTACGCGGGTCAGAAGTTTCTTTTGTCCGGCAATTGTGTGTGACATCGCTGCTTCCATCTTGTGAGTTAGTATACTGGGGTATAGTATATTTACGGTGCTCTTCTCCCTATGATAGCTTCTCCGAGGCAAAAACAATGATGGATTTTACTGCGCTGTTGCAGCAGGGGGCCGGCAACGTCTGGCTGTTTATTCCCGGTGCTATCCTGTTAGGGGCACTGCACGGGCTGGAACCCGGGCACTCTAAAACGATGATGGCCGCGTTTATCATCGCGGTGCGTGGGACGGTAAAGCAGGCGGTGCTGCTGGGCCTGGCGGCGACGATTTCACATACGCTGGTGGTGTGGGCGATTGCGCTGGGCGGCATGATGCTCAGCCGCCGTTTCGATGCGGCCACCACCGAGCCCTGGTTCCAGCTGGCATCCGGGGTGATTATTCTTGCCACGGCGGGGTGGATGTTCTGGCGCATCCGCCGTGAAAGCCAGCATGCGCACGAGCATCACCATGGGCACAGTCATGACCATGACCACGCTCACGATCATCATCACGGGCATAGCCATTCCCATGACCAGGCCCACGATCATCATCATGGATACTCTCATGGCCATGCCCACAGCCATGAGCAGGGTCATCAGCAATCTTATGACCATCATCATCCCGATTCCGCTCGTCAAAGCCTGCTGCATGTATATCGGCCCGCTCAGGTGCAGGGTCAGATTATCAGTGCCCGTTACACTCCCCATCATCACGACCTTCACGCCCCCGTGCATCATCACGGCGAGGCTGCTCGCTCCACGCAGGGGGCGCTGGCTCTGCCGCGTATCGATCTGCGCAGCGATGACTATCAGGATGCCCATGCGCGCGCCCATGCCAGCGATATCCAGCGCCGTTTCGCCAATCGTAATGTGACCACCGGGCAGATCGTCCTGTTTGGCTTAACCGGCGGGCTGATCCCCTGTCCGGCGGCGATCACCCTCCTGCTGCTGTGCATTCAGATGAAGGCGCTGTCGCTGGGGGCGCTGCTGGTATTGTGCTTCAGTATCGGTCTGGCATTAACGCTGGTGACGGTCGGCGTGGTGGCGGCGATGAGTATGCGGCAGGCGGCGAAGCGCTGGAGCGGATTAAGTACGCTGGCGCAGCGAGCACCCTGGTTCAGCAGCGCGCTGATTGCGCTGGTGGGGATTTATATGGGGATCCACGGCTGGATGGGTATAGCGGGCGGCTGAAATACAGCATGCCCGTCCCCTGATGGTCAGGGTTCGGGCACTGCCGGTAATGCGGTTCGCGCTTATTTGATCAGCTGGGCAGTCATATGAACGCCGTTATTGCTGTTGGCTTCAATGATGCGGTAAGAGGTACCGGCCTGCTGAGCCTGAGCGGCAATTTTCGCTTCGGCGCTGTCGATGGTTGAACCGGTTGCGGTTACGGTCTGGGCGAAGCTGCCGAAAGAAACTACGGACAGAGCGATAACTGCAGCAAAAGTTTTGATAGATTTCATGGTGTCATTCCTTCAGATTGTTTGTTTGTGTAAGGCGGTGTGCCTTCGTTGAAAACAATGATAGGCCGATGGGAGACATTGCGATAGCGGAGTGATTTGCTGATGTTTGTCAAAAAAATTGATTCTTTGGTGCGGGTGGGAGAGTGGGGATAGATTGGCTGGATTGTCGCGGAAACACTCTCTGGAACTGGAACTGGAACTGGAACTGGAACTGGAACTGGAACTGGAACTGGAACGGCAGTTGTGCTGCCGCACCGAAAGGCGCGGCAGCAGCGGGTTTATCAGGCATCCACAATCGGGTCGCGGACGATAAACAGATAGGAGAGCGCACCGACCACCGTCACACAGGCGCAGACGGTCAGCGCCATGCTGAATGAACCGGTGGTGTCGAGGATCCAGCCTGTCAGGACCGGAGCAAATGAGGCAAACACAAAGCTGGCAAAGTTCTGGATGCTGCCTACCGACGCGGTCATACGTGCGGTGACCGAGCAGTGGATCAGGCCCCAGCACGATGTGCCGGCGAAGTGGATGCAGAACAGCGCCATGCCGATCAGCAGCACCGCACTCCAGGTGGTGGTGGCATACGGCACCACGGCGGTAAAGGCGGCAGAGAGCAGCATACCGGCAATAATGCACACCTTACGGGTTTTCAGCGGATGCGCGCCGCGGTTCACCACCGCATCAACCACGTAGCCGTTCAGCAGCATGCCCGCTGCGCCAAACAGGAACGGGATCGCCGTCATCCAGCCGGTGCTTTTCAGGTCCAGATTGTAGGTGGCCTGCAGGTAGCCCGGCAGCCAGGCCAGATACAGCCATGCGGTGTAGTTGATGCCGCTGAAGCCGATCATCATGCCCCACATGGTGCGGTTCCTGAACAGGCCGCGCCACTCTTTCATGGTCATCGGCTCTTTCTTCGCCACCACGCTGCCCGCATCCAGATAGTTGATCTCTTCCTGAGTCAGGGTGTTGTTATTGCGGTTGCGGTAGATGGTGTACCAGCCGATGGAGAGGAAAATCCCCAGCACGCCGATAGTAATAAACATCGCACGCCAGCCCATGGTCAGCATCATCGCTGCCAGGATCGGCGGGCTGATGGCCAGGCCAATCGTCGAGGCGGCGTTGAAAATACCCATCGGCATTCCGCGATGGCGGATGTTGAACCAGTCGTTGATCACCTTAACGCCGCACGGGTTCATCGGCGCTTCACCGATCCCTAAGCCGATACGCACCAGCACAAACTGGGTAAAGTTCTGCACCATACCCGCCATGGCCTGGAAGCAGGACCAGACGAACATGCCCACGCCGAGCATAATACGCGGGCCTTTACGGTCCAGCAGCAGGCCGCACGGCAGCTGAGCGATACCGTAAGCCAGCGAGAAGGCGGAAAGCAGAATACCGATTTCGGTGCCGCTCAGTCCCAGGTCACCACGGATGGTCTGGTTAGCCACGGAGAGCGAGCTGCGGTCGAGGTAGTTAATAATCGCCGCCAGGAACAGCAGGATCATCGCGGTGGTTTGTACGCGCTTAATGCGCGCCGAGCGCTGCAGCGGACCGCGCTCTGGCACCACGGTGGCCTTTGGCTCCTCGTGGCTGGCAGGGCGGTTTTGGCCGCGAACGGTCTGGCTATTTTCCATACGGTACTCCCCGGGTATAAAAAGTCTTGTTATTAGAATCGGGCCGGGGCATTGCTTTAAAAAACCACGGCCAGAACAGGGTTGAAGTAAGGCTGAATAGCAGACTAGTGGTGGGCGAAGTCGGTGTTGCCAACTTGTTATCTTTTTCGTGCGGCAGGCGGCGATTTACGGTTTTTAATCGGCTTTTAATTACTGTGGTTGATGGCTTTTATCGATAAAAACCCGAAATTGGTTAAAAATTCACCCGCGATACTGGCGGATTGAACGCTGCATTGACTCCTTGGCGGTGATCAGATGGCGGTGAAATTCGATGATGGCCTCAACGTCATTACGGCTGACCAGCGCGGTGAGGATCGCCAGATGCTCCTCCAGCGCCACGATATTCCGCTGCTTAAGGTCGCTTTCATCCCACAGATAGTGGAAGTGGAAAATGACCGAAATCACTTCAAGCGACTGATCGAAAAAGGGATTATTGGCCGCAGAGAGGATAAGCTTGTGCATCTCGCGGTCCAGCTGGGAAAAGTTGCGATAGCTGGTGGCGATGGTGTCGCGCATCTGGCGGTGACGGCTGAGCAGGTCGCGGGCGGCAATCCAGCGCGGGTCGTCGGCGGGCAAATTGATAAAGCGCTTAAGGGCGTGGATCTCCAGCATCTCGCGCAGCTCGAACAGTTTTTCCGCGTACTCCTGGTCGAATTTTTTCATCAGCCAGTGGCCGCGCCGCACGTTTTCAATCAGCCCGTAGCGGCAGAAGCGCAGCAGAAACTCCCGCGCCGCCAGCGGGCTGACGCCAACCGCCTGCGCCAGCTGCAGCTCGGAAAAGCTGTCGCCGGCCATCAGCTCGCGCTGGTTAATCATCTGAAAAAACGCCTGTTCTACCAGATTTGCCTGCGCCTCCGTTCCCGGCAGCGTGGCGGCGAAGCCGTCCGCCTCGTCGGGCTGACGGGCGATCACCCAGCTGCCGTTGACCTTTTCCAGCACGCCGCACTGCTGTAAATGGTCCAGCGAATGGCGCACGGTGGTACGGCTGATATTAAACATCTCCGCCAGTGCGGCCTGGGGCGGCAGCGGTGACGGAATGTGCTGCTGAGCGATGGCTTCCAGCATCTGATTCACGACGTTATGACGAAGATTCTGCGTTCGGCTCATGGCTTCTCCCGGTTTTTTATCTATTAAAAACCAATTCAGAACAGCGAAAGGCGCGCTGGCTCACAGATCCAATTCTTTAACAAACTGCGCCGCTTGATTTGCGCCATAACCCTGTGCAGACAACGGAGAAAAACCATGACAACGATGAATACGCTGGTGTGTCTGGAGCCAAAACAGATGGCTTACCAGACGCGTAACAAACCGCAGCCCGCTGCGGGTGAAGCGCTGCTGAAAATTATCAGCGCCGGAATTTGCGGCACCGATATTCACGCGTGGGGCGGCAATCAGCCGTTTTTCAGCTATCCACGCGTGCTGGGACATGAACTCTGCGGCGAAGTGGTCGAGCTGGGCGAAGGCGTCAGCGGCTGGAAAGTCGGCCAGCGTGCGGCGGTGATCCCGTACCTCTCCTGCGAACAGTGTTCAGCCTGTCTGAGCGGCAAAACCAACTGCTGTGAAAATATCTCGGTGATCGGCGTGCACCAGGACGGCGGCTTCTGCGACTACCTCAGCGTACCGGTGAAAAACCTGCTGTCGGCAGAGGGCATTGACCCTGATGCGGCCGCGCTGGTTGAACCTTTTGCCATCAGCGCACATGCGGTCCGCCGTGCGGCCGCTGAGCCGGGCAGTAATCTGCTGGTGGTGGGTGCCGGCCCGATCGGGCTGGGCGTTGCCGCCATTGCTCACGCCTCGGGCGCTAACGTGGTGGTGGCGGATACCAGCGAGTTCCGCCGGCAGCACGTGGAGCAGAACCTCAAGCTGGTGGCGCTGGATGCGGCGGCGGACGATTTCCCGCAGCAGCTGCGTAATCAGTTCAACGGCCAGCTGCCGTCAACGGTGATTGATGCCACCGGTAACGCGGCGGCGATGAACGGCGCGGTGCGTCTGATGGCCCACGGCGGCACGCTGGTGTTCGTCGGCCTGCACAAGGGTGATATTCAGATCCCTGATCCGGAATTCCACAAAAAAGAAACCACGCTGATGGGCAGCCGCAACGCCACTCGTCAGGACTTCGAGCGGGTTGCCAGCCTGATGGCCGACGGAAAAATTACCGCAGAGATGATGCTCAACCAGCGCTTTGAGTTTGCCGCGCTGGCGGAGATTTTCGAACAGCAGGTGATCAACAACCGTGGGCTGATCAAAGGCGTTATCCGCTTCTGATCCCGGCAGGTTCAGTCGCGTAGCGCCGCCAGGAAATGCGCTTTGACCCGTTCGCTGTCCACCGCCAGGCACAGTTTCTGGATGCCGGCAGCGGCAAACGGGTCATCGCGTGACGCCAGCGGATGCAGCCGGCGCAGCGTCTGGCCGCGCGAAATCCCTTCCGTTACCACCCTCACCGGTGATTCGGTCACGCCAAACAGCTCGGGATGATTCAGCCAGGCAATAGTCAGCGTATCGTGCAGCGCCATCCCTTCGAACCCTTCTTTCTCCAGACTGTACTGCAGGTAGCTGCGGGAAATCGCCTCCAGCTCCGGCCGGTTCAGGCTGCGAATGTCTTCACCGCTAATCTGCACCTGATGGGTCACATCCAGCGGCAGCACCACGATGTTCAGCGGTGAGCTGAGTACCTGATCCGCCGCGTGCGGATCTTTCCAGATATTGAATTCGGCAAACGGCGTAACGTTGCCGCCGTGGCCCAGGGTGCCGAAAGCGCCGCCCATAATCACCAGCTGCGCCACCTTCTCCACAATATCCGGCGCCTGATTAATGGCAGTGGCGATATTGGTCAGCGGCCCGATAGCGACCAGCGTGATTAGCCCGGGATGCTGGCGAACGCTGTTGATAATAAAGTTAATGGCGTTATCCGCTTCACCGCTGCACGGGTTATCAAAAACGCCGCCGAGGCCGTCCTGACCGTGCACCTGAAGCGCGGGTGGGGTAGCTGCACAGGCCAGCGGGCGCGAGCTGCCGCGATAAATCGGCACATCGAGGCCGATTTTCTGGCTGAACAGGCGGGCGTTTTTGACCGCCTGCTCCACCGGCACGTTGCCGAATACGGTGGTAATGCCGAGGATGTCGGTGCTTTTCGCCGCATAGGCCAGCGCGAAGGCGTCATCCACGCCGATATCGGTATCAAAAATAATTTTCTGCATCAGATTCTCCTTTCTGTGAGGCAGGTGGCTGCCCCTGTCATCCCTGTGCGAGCGATCAGGTGGTCAGCAGGGTATGCAGCGTCTGCAGGTCCTGTTTTACCATCTCCAGCTCCTGAGCAAAACGTTCATCAGAGAGCAGCGGCTGGCGGAACACCGTAATCAGCACCTGTGAACCGGCACCGTTAGCGACAATGCGCATCGGTACGAAGATCTCTTTGCTGAGGCCGGTATCCACGTAGTGATCCATAATGCAGAACGGATTGTGTTCGGTAAAACGCACTTTCACCGCGCCCAGCGGGCCTTTTCCGCGCCAGACGTTACCATCCTGCTCCAGCGGTGTCTGGCTCAGGCCGGATGCCCATTTAGGAAAGAATTCCGGTTTCCAGATAGTTTCATATAAATCGACCCAGTTACGGGGAATAGCGATGCTAAGGGTATGTGAGGACAGCATAAAACCTCCGATCGAAGATGAATCAACCCTTCATCGTGTAAAAGAGAGTGCAGATAGCGGATTTAAGCACCCCGGCAGACTAATGAGAAGTCTTTCACATTTTCACCTTTCCAGATCACGACACAGCTCCCACTTTCCGTTAACACTTCCCCATGGCCGATAACGGCTTGTTTTGCCAGACGACGAAGCTTATAACTACTCTTCCGCTGACGGGATAACCCTGCGGCAGTAAATGTTAGCAACTGGAGGAGTGAGTGAGACAAGGGGATATGGGTCGTTTACTGCTGCTTGCCGCCATCTGGGGCGCCAGCTTCCTGTTTATGCGCGTTGCCACGCCGGTTTTTGGTTCCCTGAATACCGCTTTTCTGCGCGTTTTCTTTGGTTTCCTTGGCCTGCTCGCGCTGCTGCTGATCCTGCGGGTGAAGTTTACCTTCAACGGCAAAGCGCTGCCGGCGATGCTGCTGGGGATCATTAACTCCGCCGTGCCGTTTGTGATGTACTGCCTGGCGGCGAAGTGGCTGCCTGCCGGCTATTCCGCCATCCTCAACGCCACCACACCGCTGATGGGCGTGCTGATCGGCGGCCTGCTGTTCAGCGAACAGTTTACGCTGCGTAAGCTGGGCGGTGTGGTGCTGGGGTTATCGGGGATTGTGCTGCTGACCACCACCGGCAGCCTCGCGCTGACCCACGATGTGCTGTTGGGCATCGCCGCCTGCCTGGTGGCCACCGCCTGCTACGCGATAGCCGGGTTCCTCACCAAAAAATGGATTGGCGATCGCGGCGGGCTGGATGCCAAACTGGTGGCGCTCGGCAGCCAGCTGGGAGCCACCCTCTTTATGCTGCCGATCTTTATCACCTCCGTTGCCGTCCAGCCCGCGGTGGACTGGCAGCATCCCGGGGTCTGGCTGTGCGTGCTGGCGCTGGGGCTGGTATGCACCGCCTGGGCCTATATCCTGTTCTTCCGCCTGATTGCCGATATCGGCCCGCTGAAAACCCTCACCGTCACCTTCCTGATCCCGCCTTTTGGCGTGCTGTGGGGCTATCTGTTCCTCGGCGAGACCATTTCCAGCGGCTTTATCGGCGGCGGGCTGGTGATTATCGTGGCGGTGTGGCTGGTGACCGGCAGCGTAAAGCCGAAAGCGCAGATTAAGGATGTCTCGCTGAAGTGAAAAGTTAGTCCATTTTTATACTTTTTTTACACCCTGGCCCCGCATTTTTACACCAACTTTGCACGCCGCTCGCAACAATAACAGCCATCTGAAACGCCTCTGGAGGTGTGCTGTGAGCGCTGCTGTTATAGCCGGCATTGTGCTGGTGTTTGCCCTGTTGGGTTATCTGATTTATGCCCTGCTTAACGCGGAGGAGTTCTGATGGCTGCCTCCGCCTTTTTACTGATCGGCTGTTACATGGTGCTGCTGCTGGTGCTTGCCCGTCCGCTGGGTCGCGGGCTGGCGTGGCTGATTGCAGACCGCCCCGTGCCGGGCTTTTCCACTGCCGAGCGCCTGCTGTGGCGGGTAAGCGGCGTTGCGCCGGGCGGAATGAACTGGCAGCGCTATCTGCTGGCGATCCTGCTGTTTAACGCCCTTGGGCTGGTGCTGCTGTTTGTGATGCTGCTTAACCAGGGCCACCTGCCGCTCAATCCGCAGGGGTTACCGGGGCTGAGCTGGCATCTGGCGCTGAACACCGCGGTCAGCTTCGTCACCAACACCAACTGGCAGTCCTACGCCGGGGAAAGCACCCTCAGCTATTTCAGCCAGATGGTCGGCTTAACCGTGCAGAACTTCCTCTCTGCCGCCACCGGTATCGCCGTGGCCTTCGCGCTGATCCGGGGCTTTGCCCACCGCGCGCTGGACGAGCTGGGCAACGCCTGGCGCGATATCACCCGCATCACCCTCTTCGTGCTGCTGCCGCTTTCCCTGCTGATGGCGCTGTTCCTGGTCAGCCAGGGCGTGCTGCAAAACCTGAACGGCTACGTGGAACTGACCACGCTGGAGGGCGCAAAACAGGTGCTGCCGATGGGGCCGGTGGCCTCGCAGGAGGCGATCAAAATGCTGGGCACTAACGGCGGCGGCTTCTTTAACGCCAACTCCGCGCATCCGTTTGAAAACCCCACCGCGCTGAGTAATTTCGTGCAGATGCTGGCGATCTTCCTGATCCCGGCAGCGCTGTGCTTTGCCTTTGGCGACGTGCTCCGCGACCGGCGTCAGGGCCATACGCTGCTGTGGGCGATGTCGCTGATGTTTATCGCCGCCGTGGCGGTGGTGATGTGGGCGGAGCTACAGGGTAACCCGCATTTCCTGACGCTGGGGGCCGATAGCGCCGCCAATATGGAAGGGAAAGAGACGCGGTTTGGCATCCTCAACTCCAGCCTGTTTGCGGTAATCACCACCGCCGCCTCCTGCGGTGCGGTGAACGCGATGCACGACTCCTTTACCGCGCTGGGCGGCATGGTGCCGATGTGGCTGATGCAGATCGGTGAGGTGGTGTTTGGCGGCGTGGGCGCGGGGCTGTACGGCATGCTGCTGTTCGTGCTGCTGGCGGTGTTTATCGCCGGGCTGATGATCGGTCGCTCTCCGGAGTACCTCGGCAAAAAAATCGACGTATGGGAAATGAAAATGACCGCGCTGGCGATCCTGGTGACGCCGACGCTGGTGCTGCTGGGCAGCGCGCTGGCGATGATGACCGATGCCGGCCGCAGCGCGATGCTGAACCCCGGCACCCACGGCTTCTCCGAAGTGCTGTACGCGGTGTCATCCGCGGCCAACAACAACGGCAGCGCCTTCGGTGGCCTCAGTGCCAACACGCCGTTCTGGAACCTGCTGCTGGCGTTCTGCATGCTGGTCGGCCGCTTCGGCATCATCATCCCGGTGCTGGCCATTGCCGGTTCCCTGGCGCGGAAGAAAATCCAGCCGCAGGGCAATGGCACCCTGCCGACCCACGGCGCGCTGTTTATTGCCCTGCTGATTGGCACCGTGCTGCTGGTGGGCGCGCTGACCTTTATCCCGGCACTGGCCCTGGGTCCGGTGGCGGAACATCTGCACATGCTCAGTCGTTAACGAGCGGAGAATCACAAGATGAGTCGGAATCAACAGGCGCTGTTTGACGGCGCACTGATCGGCGTGGCGCTGCTTGATGCGCTGAAGAAGCTGGACCCGCGCGTACAGGTGCGTAACCCGGTGATGTTTGTGGTGTGGCTGGGCAGCGTCGTCACTACGCTGCTGGCGATAGCCATGGCGGCAGGGCAAACCCCGGGGGAGGTGAGCTTCACCGCCGCCATCTCCCTGTGGCTGTGGTTCACCGTGCTGTTTGCCAACTTTGCCGAAGCGCTGGCGGAAGGGCGCAGCAAGGCGCAGGCCAACAGCCTGAAAGGCGTGACCAAAACCAGCTTTGCCAAAAAGCTCAGCGAGGCGCGCTACGGGGCCAGCCATCAACCGGTGGCGGCGGACAGCCTGCGCAAAGGCGACTGGGTGCTGGTGGAAGCCGGGGACATTATCCCCTGCGACGGCGAAGTGCTGTCCGGCGGCGCGTCGGTGGATGAAAGCGCGATCACCGGGGAGTCTGCACCGGTGATCCGCGAATCCGGCGGGGATTTTTCCTCGGTGACCGGCGGGACGCGCATCCTCTCCGACTGGCTGGTGGTCCAGTGCAGCGTGAATCCGGGGGAAACCTTCCTCGATCGGATGATCGCCATGGTGGAAGGTGCAACGCGCCGTAAAACGCCGAACGAGATTGCCCTGACCATTCTGCTGGTGGCGCTGACTATCGTCTTCCTGCTGGCCACCGCAACGCTGTATCCGTTCTCCGCCTGGGGCGGCAGCACGGTCAGCATTACCGTGCTGGTGGCGCTGCTGGTCTGCCTGATCCCTACCACCATCGGCGGCCTGCTGTCGGCGATCGGCGTGGCGGGCATGAGCCGCATGCTGGCGGCCAACGTTATTGCCACCAGCGGCCGTGCGGTCGAGGCGGCGGGTGACGTTGACGTGCTGATGCTGGATAAAACCGGCACCATCACCCTCGGCAACCGTCAGGCCACGCAGTTCCTGCCCGCACCGGGCGTCACGGCGGAACAGCTGGCCGATGCGGCGCAGCTGGCCTCGCTGGCCGATGAAACCCCGGAAGGGCGCAGTATCGTGGTGCTGGCGAAGCAGAAATTTAACCTGCGCGAACGCGATCTGAGCAGCATGGACGCCACCTTTATTCCGTTCTCGGCGCAGACGCGCATGAGCGGGGTGAACGTGCAGCAGCGTGCGGTGCGCAAAGGCGCGGTGGATGCGGTACGCCGCCATATCGACAGCAACGGCGGCCACTTCCCGGCGGAAGTCAACGGCCTGGTGGAGCAGGTGGCGCGGGCGGGCGGTACGCCGCTGGTAGTGTGCGACGGCGCAAAAGTGATGGGCGTGGTGGAGCTGAAGGACATCGTCAAAGGCGGCATCAAAGAACGCTTCGCCGAAATGCGCAAAATGGGCATTAAAACCATCATGATCACCGGCGATAACCCGCTGACCGCCGCCGCCATCGCCGCCGAAGCCGGGGTGGATGACTTCCTCTCGGAAGCCACGCCGGAAGCCAAGCTGGCGCTGATCCGCCAGTACCAGGCGGAAGGCCGGCTGGTGGCGATGACCGGCGACGGCACCAACGATGCCCCGGCGCTGGCGCAGGCCGACGTTGCCGTGGCGATGAACTCCGGTACCCAGGCGGCGAAAGAGGCGGGGAACATGGTCGATCTGGACTCCAACCCGACCAAGCTGCTGGAAGTGGTGCATATCGGCAAGCAGATGCTGATGACCCGCGGTTCGCTGACCACCTTCAGCATCGCCAACGACGTGGCGAAGTATTTTGCCATCATCCCGGCGGCCTTTGCGGTGACTTATCCGCAGCTGAATATGCTCAACGTGATGCACCTGCATTCCCCCGCCTCGGCGATGCTGTCGGCGGTGATCTTTAATGCGCTGATTATCGTGTTTCTGATCCCGCTGGCGCTGAAGGGCGTGAGCTATCGTCCGCTGAGCGCGGCGGCGCTGCTGCGCCGTAACCTGTGGCTGTACGGCGTGGGCGGGCTGCTGGTGCCGTTCGCCGGTATTAAGCTTATCGATATGCTGCTGACCGTGACCGGTCTGGCGTAAGGAGAACCATCATGAGTCAATGTCGCCCTGCACTGTTTTTACTGTTAATACTGACGCTGATTGTCGGCGTGTTTTATCCTTTACTGACCACCGGGCTGGCACAGTGGTGGTTCCCGCATCAGGCCATCGGTTCGCCGATCGAGCAGGGGGGTGAAATCCGCGGCTCCGCGCTGATTGGGCAGAACTTCAGCCAGCCGGGCTACTTCCAGGGGCGTCCTTCGGCCGCCGGCGATGCACCCTATAATCCGCTGGCCTCTTCCGGCAGCAACCTGGCGGCAAGCAACCCGGCGCTTGACCAGGCGCTGGAACAGCGTGTTGCGGCGCTGCGTGCGGCCAACCCGCAGGCCGTCGGACCGATACCGGTGGATCTGCTGACCGCGTCCGGCAGCGGGCTTGACCCGGCGATTTCACCGCAGGCGGCGCGCTGGCAGGCTCCCCGCATTGCCGCCACGAGGCAGCTGCCGCTGGGCGTGGTGCAGAAGCTGATTGAGCAGCAGATCCACACGCCGGTGCCGGCGTTTATCGGCGATCCAACGGTCAACGTGCTGGCGCTGAATCTGGCGCTGGATGCGATGTAACGATAAGGAACACTATGAACGATGAACTCCAGCGTCCGGACCCGGACGCGCTGCTGCGCCAGGCGGCGGATGAAGGCCGTGGGAAGCTGAAAATCTACTTCGGTGCCTGTGCCGGGGTAGGGAAAACCTGGTCGATGCTGCAGGAAGCACAGCGCCTGCGCGGCCAGGGGCTGGACGTGCTGGTCGGCGTCGTTGAAACCCACGATCGTCCGGAAACCGCCGCGCTGCTGGCCGGGCTGACCGTGCTGCCTAAGCGCGCCACCGGCCAGCAGCGCTACCCGGAGTTCGATCTCGATGCCGCGCTGGCCCGCCATCCGGCGGTGATCCTGATGGACGAGCTGGCGCACAGCAACGCCCGCGGCTCGCGCCACCCCAAGCGCTGGCAGGATATCGAAGAGCTGCTGGACGCGGGCATTGACGTAATGACCACCGTCAACGTGCAGCACCTCGAAAGCCTGAACGATGTGGTGGGCGGCGTCACCGGTATTCGCGTGCGGGAAACGGTGCCGGACCCGTTCTTCGACGCCGCCGATGAGGTGGTGCTGGTGGATCTGCCGCCGGACGATCTGCGCCAGCGGCTGAAGGAGGGCAAGGTCTACATCGGTGCGGGGGCGGAGCGCGCCATCGAAAACTTCTTCCGCAAGGGCAATCTTATCGCCCTGCGCGAGCTGGCCCTGCGCCGCACCGCCGATCGCGTTGACGATCAGATGCGCGCCTGGCGCGACACCCAGGGCCGTGAAAAAGTCTGGCACACCCGCGATGCCATCCTGCTGTGCATCGGCGACAACGGCGGCAGCGAAAAGCTGGTGCGCAGCGCCGCCCGGCTGGCAGGCCGGCTCGACTGCGTCTGGCACGCGGTGTACGTGGAGACCCCGCGCCTTTACCGCCTGCCGGAAGCCCGGCGGCGCGGCATTCTGCGCACGCTGCAGCTGGCACGCGATCTGGGTGCGGAAACCGCCACTCTCTCCGATACCCGCGAAGCCCGCGCGGTGCTGCGCTACGCCCGCGATCACAACCTCGGTAAGATTATCCTTGGCCGCCGCCCGACCAAACGCTGGTGGCGCGAACGCTTTGCCGATCGCCTCGGCGAGCTGGGGCCGGACCTCGATATTCTGATCGTCGCCCTTGACGATCCGCCCGCGGATATTGGGCCGCCGCTGGCGCGACAGAACGCGGCGAACGACAACCGTTGGCGCACGCAGCTGCACGGCTGCGTGGCGGCGCTGCTGCTGTGCGTGCTGGTAACGCTGGCCGGGCGCTGGCTGCTGCCGCGCGTTGATTCCGTCAATCTGGTGATGGTTTACCTGCTGGCGGTGGTGGTGGTGGCGCTGCGCTATGGCCGCTGGCCGTCGGTGGTGGCCACGCTGCTGAATATCATCGCTTTCGACCTCGTGTTTGTTGCCCCCACCGGGACCATGGCGGTGTCGGATGTGCAGTATCTGGTGACTTTCGGCGTGATGCTGGCGGTCGGGGTGATCGTCGGGAATCTGACGGCGGGGGTGCGATATCAGGCAAGGGTGGCGCGCTATCGGGAACAGCGGGCGCAGCATCTTTACGGCATGGCAAAAGCGCTCAGCCGGGCGCTCAGCCAGCAGGATATCGCCGCCATCCTGCAGCGCAGTCTGGAAAGTACGTTACAGGCCCGCAGCGAGCTGCACCTGCCGGATGAACAGGGTGAGCTGAAGGTCGTGGGGGAATCCCATCTCAGCACCCAGCCGGATCGCGCCATCGCCCACTGGAGCTTTACCAAAGGCCAGCCCGCCGGCGCCGGGACCGACACGCTGCCCGGCGTACCCTGGCAGATGCTGCCGTTAAAAAGCGGCAGCGATACCCTCGGCCTGCTGATCCTTGAACCGCTGAATCTGCGCCAGCTGATGATCCCGGAACAGCAGCGACTGGTGGAAACCTTTACCGTGCTGATCGCGAACGCCCTGGAGCGGATGGCGCTCAGCCAGCGCGAGGCGGCCTCCCGGCTGGCGGCCGAGCGCGAACAGCTGCGCAACGCGCTATTGTCCGCGCTTTCCCACGACCTGCGAACGCCGCTGACGGTGCTGTTTGGCCAGGCGGAAATCCTGACGCTGGATCTCGCCAGCGAAAACTCGCCGTATGCGCCGCAGGCCAGCGCGATGCGCGAACAGACGCTGAACACCATCCGGCTGGTCAATAACCTGCTCGATATGGCGCGGCTGCAGTCCGGCGGCTTCCACCTCAAGCGCGAGTGGCTGGCGCTGGATGAGCTGATTGGCAGTACGCTGCGCACGATGAACGCCTCGCTGGCCGACCGCAGCGTGCAGCTGGATCTGCCGCCTGAGCTGCTGCTGATTGACGTGGATGCGCCGCTGATGGAGCGGGTGCTGGCGAATTTGCTGGAGAACGCATTGAAATATGCCGGAGCGGATGCCGAGCTGGGGATCCGAGCCAGAAGAATTGAAGCGCAGTCTGATGCTCCGGCGCGGCTGGAACTGAGCGTGTGGGACAGCGGTCCCGGGATACCTGCGGGCCAGGAGCGGCAGATTTTTGAGAAATTCTCTCGCGGCAATAAAGAATCGTCGGTGCCGGGCGTCGGGCTGGGGTTAGCAATCTGTCAGGCGATTGTGGCGATGCATAACGGGGACATTTATGCGGAGAACCGTCCGCAGGGTGGGGCAAGCTTTGTTATTTCGCTGCCGATGGCGACACCGCCGGAGCTTGAGGATTATGAGTGAGCTGGGAACGCAGAAAACCAGAAGAGGCCGCCCATCGGGCGGCCTCTTCTGGCATATCCTTATGCGACCATTTTTATTTGATCAGTTCCGCAGAAACGTATGCGCCGTTTTCAACGCGTGCGCTGGTAATTTTATAGCCTGCACCCGCCTGCTGAGCCTGAGCGGCGATTTTCGCTTCGGCGCCGTCAAGGGTAGAGGAGGTAGCGGTCACGCTCTGGGCAAAGCTACCGAATGACATCAGTGACAGAGCAGCAACGGCAGCAACAGACAGGGTTTTAATGGTTTTCATGGTCATATTCCTTAATTTGTATGGTGAGGAGGTTGTTTGCCTCCGATGCGTAAATAGTAACTCTAGTTACTATGAGTTGATTAACAATAAGTGCGGTTATCATGATCGTGCTAACTTTTCGATAAATGCATGATATGGGTCAGCCCGGGTTCATTCAGTGAACAAGGAGGGTTGGCGCTCGTCAGGAAAGGTTCAGGCGATGGACATGTCAGAAGGTCAGCGTGATAACGGGCGGCATGAAGCAGGCAGCAGGAAGCAGGAAGCAGGTGACAGGCAGCAGCGCTAAGGGGTAATCACGCCGGGCAGGGGGATTTCAGCCCGGCGAAAAGGTCTGTTACAGGTTTTGGTACAGATCCCAGCGATTGCCGTAGAGATCCTCAAACACCACCACGGTGCCGTACTCTTCCTGCCGGGGTTCTTCACAGAAGTGGACACCGGCCGCCTGCATTGCGTGGTAGTCGCGCCAGAAATCGTCCGTCTGCAGGAACAGGAATACCCGCCCGCCGCACTGGTTGCCGATGAAGGTTTCCTGCCGGTCGTTAGAGGCGCGCGCCAGCAACAGGTTACAGTCGCTCTCCGGGTTTGGCGTTACCACTACCCAGCGCTTGCCCGGCTGCGGCGTGTCTTCAACCAGCGTGAATCCGAGCTTGTTGGTGTAGTAATCAATTGCCCGATCGTAGTCGTCCACCACAATCGCGACGTATCCCATGCATCTTTTTTGCGTTCTCAAAATCTTATCCTTTGTGTCCGATGAGTTATAGCGGAATAACAACAGGTAGATAAGTAGCAATGCTTAAGACGAAAAAAAACCGACGGGTGAAGTCGGCTTTTTCATTCCAGGTTAGAGATGGTGACTCTGACTGGAGAGGGACTATCCTCTGTTGACAGAGGAATAATACGTCTGGACAGACTTAAATGCAAACGGCCACAGGATGCGATATGCTCACCGCGTCAACAAATTGGGTAGCCTGTTGCGGCTCTTCGCTGGACGGAAAAATTTAAGTCCTGGCCGGATACAGGTGGTGCTGATTCGGTGCTCTGGCCGGAGTGGGACTATCCTCTGTTGACGCTCTGGATAGCTGTTGTGACAGGCAATGTAAGGGTGAACAACAGCGTTCACACTCCATAAAATGGAGTAACGGGTGAAGCTTGTCATTGATAAAGCTATCGCTGTTCTTAAGGCGCTTATTGCGCTGCTGGAACTGATCCGTAAGTTTATCGACTGATAGACACGGAAACGTAAATAAGGCCCGGTGGCGACCACTTCCGGGCCTTTAATTTTTGATATTCAGCGCAAATTCAAACGCCCGGCAATAAACTCCGCCGCCAGCTGCGCCCCGCGCGCCGAGATGGTATGCCCGGTACCCGGCTCGAAGTCGCTGCGGGCGCTGACGCCCAGATCGCGCAGCGTTTCCGCCGCCACTTCGCTCTCCGCCACCGGGATCACGCCGTCGGCCATACCGTGGATCAGCAGCACCGGGGTATTCAGCGCCGGAGTCAGCGGCTGCGGCGAGGCCAGACGGCCGGAGAAGGCTACGATCCCGGCGACCGGCCAGCGGCCGGACACCAGCGCATCCAGCGCCATAATCGACCCCTGCGAGAAGCCGACGAGCACCACCTGGTCGAGCTTATCGGTCATCTGATGCTGCTCAAGAATTGCCGTCAGCTCGCGGTCAAATGCCTCCCGCGCTGCGGCCACGCGCGCCGGGCGGTTAGCCGGCGTGATGCCGGCCAGGCTGAACCACTGATAGCCCGCGCCGTGCTCAAAATGGAACGGCGCGTCAGGGCTGGCGAAACTCACGCCCGGCAGGATCGGCACCCAGTGGCGGCCCAGCCCGGCGAGATCGTTGCCGTTGCTGCCCACGCCGTGCAGTAAAATAACCAGACCTGTCATAACATTTCTCCTGATGCAGATTACACACCGTACGCGGTCATATCGGGACCGGCAGGCACAATTCCATTCGGGTTCAGGCTCTTTATCGAGTAATAGCCCTGTTTAATATGGTCGATGCTCACCGTTTCGCGAACGCCCGGTAGCGCCAGCATACGCAGCAGATAGCCGTTAAGCGACGGGTAATCACGCAGCTGGCGCTGATTACACTTGAAGATACCGTGATAGGCCACGTCAAAGCGGATCAGGGTCACGAACAGCCGGATATCGGCCTCGGTCAGCGACTCACCAAACAGCCACGGGCCGCGCTGGCTCAGGCGCATCTCCAGCGTATCGAGCATGCCGAACACGTCGCGATAGGCCTCGCGGTAGCTGATTTCGGTGGTGGCAAACCCGGCACGATACACGCCGTTGTTCAGGCGCGGATAGATTTCGCCGTTCAGGGCGTCGATCTCGTCCCGCAGCGCCTGCGGGCAGAGGTCAAGGTCGTTGCTCGCCAGGCTGCCGAAACCGCTGTTGAACATGCGCAGAATGTCGGCGGACTCGTTGCTGACGATGGTAGCGGTTTTCTTGTCCCACAGCACCGGTACGGTGGCGCGGCCGGTGAAGCTGTCGTCGGCGCGGGTATACAGCTGATGCAGATACGTCGCGTGATTCAGCGTGTCCCGATTAGCGCCGGGGTAGTCGCCGAAGCGCCAGCCTTCATCGGTCAGCTTCGGCTCCACCACCGAGACGCTGACCATGTCCTGCAGGCCTTTTAAGCTGCGGGCGATCAGCGTGCGCGATGCCCACGGGCAGATCAGCGCCACGTACAGGTGGTAGCGATCCGCCTCGGCGGCAAACCCGCCGTCGCCGGTGGGGCCGGGTGCGCCATCGGGCGTCACCCAGTGGCGGAAGCTGGAGGTCTGGCGCACAAAGCCGCCTTTCTCATCGGTGGCCTGTACCGGGTGCCAGTCCGCCGTCCATTTACCGTTTACCAGCATAGCGGTTTCCTTAGCGCAGACGTGAAGAAGGCAGGGAGGCTTTCAGCGCGTATTTACCGTCGCCGATCAGCGCCAGTACCACCAGGCTGATGGCCCAGAATACCGGGTATTCCCAGCCGCCGTTCGGGTTAGTGAACCAGAATCCTGCCGGGCCGTGTACGGTGAAAATTGCCCCCAGCAGGACCGGGATCAGCACAATCGCGGCAATGCGCGGACGATAGCCAACGATCAGCGCCACCGCGCCGAGAATTTCCCAGACGATAGTCACGTATGCCAGGCCACCGGGCAGGCCCAGCGAGGCGAAGAATTTCGCGGTGCCGGCGGGCGTAAAGACAAACAGTTTCAGACCGGCGTGGGCCAGGAACAGGATGCCGAGAGAAAGACGCAGAATGAGCGCGGCCCAGGGAGCGGTGCGGGTATCAGTCATATTATTTACCTTCAGTGTGTCACAGGGGAGTTGATGAAAAGCACTCTACACTGATTCCCTGACGCTGATTATCCCGCCACAAACGCAAACATTACTTCCATTTTGGAAGTAATCACCAGCCGCGATCCCACTCAGGCTGCCCGGCGTAGTGGCTGACCAGGAAGTCGATCAGCGCCCGGACTTTATGGGCCAGATGGCGCGCCGGGGGATATACGGCATACAGCCCGAGCGGGGGGATTTCGCTGTGGCGCAGCAGGGGGCGGATGGTGCCCGCCCGCAGCGCCGGGCCGGCAATAAACGTCGGCAGGCGGGCAATGCCCAGCCCGCTCAGCGCCGCCGTCAGGCTGGCTTCGGCGTTGGAAAAATGCAGCCGGCCGCGCACCGGCAGGGTAACCGCTTCGCCGTCAACGCTGAACGGCCAGTTGAACGGATCGCGGAAGTTGGTATCGATAATGCAGCTATGATCGGCTAACTGCTGATAGTGGGTCGGCGTGCCGCGTTCGTTCAGGTATTCATCGCTGGCGGCAATCACCACCCGCATATCGCTGAGGTGGCGGGCGATCAGGCGGCTGTCGCTCAGCCTGCCGATGCGGATCGCCACGTCAAAGCCTTCATCCACGATGTTGACCACCCGGTCGGAGAAGTTAACGTCCAGCTCGATTTCCGGGTAGTCGCGGGCAAACGCAATCAGTGCCGGGGCCAGCTGGCTGGCACCGAAGGTGATCGGCGCGCTGAGTTTGATGCGCCCGGTCGGTTTCCCCGCCGCGTGGCGCACCGAGGCGTCCAGCGCGTCCCACTCTTCCAGCAGGTTTTTAATGCGGTCGAAGTAGGCCAGTCCGACTTCGGTCGGCGACAGGGCGCGGGTGCTGCGCTTGAGCAGCTGCACGCCCAGCTCGCTTTCCAGCCGGGCGACCAGCTTCGACGCCTGCCCGCTGCTGGTGCCCAGCCGCGCCGCCGCCGCCGCAAAGCTGCCCAGCTCCATTACCGCTACAAACATCCGATCGCAGTCCAGACGTTCCACATGCTTTTCCTGAGTCCGAGAGGCAGAAATCCCTGCGGGCACGTTTTTCCGTGGCCGCAGGCGCTGGCGTTATTAAAGCAGCCTTTGCGGCCGTTGTGCAGCCAGCAAACGGTCTTTCACCGCCCGGACTGTGGATTATTTACGGCATAAAGGCACTGACTGACGCCTGATGGGTGGCAGGATGCACTAAGCTTCAGGGTTCTGTTGGTCAACTGAGCCTGTCTTATGTTTTATCACCGTGTTGAAAGGATGATCGATACCTTCAGGGAAGCCCGGGGCACCACGCCGCCCGACAGCGTGTGGCCCTTCTATCTGTTCTATCTGCGCCAGGTGTGGCCGGTCTTTGCGCTGCTGCTGGTGATTGGCCTGGTGGCCTCGCTGATTGAGGTTTCGCTGTTTCGCTACCTCAGCCGGATTATCGACCTGGTCAACAGTACGCCGGCCGCCAGCTTCTTTCAGGACCACTACGGCGAGCTGCTGTGGATGGCGGCGGTGGCGCTGCTGTTCCGCCCGCTGTTTATCGGCCTGCACGATCTGCTGGTGCATCAGACCATTAACCCCGGCATGACCAATATGATCCGCTGGCAGCACCATAACTACGTGCTGCGTCAGAGCCTGAACTTCTTCCAGAACGACTTTGCCGGGCGCATCGCCCAGCGAATCATGCAGACCGGCAGCGCGCTGCGCGATTCCGCGGTGCAGATGGTCGATGCGCTGTGGCACGTGGTGATCTACGCGGTGACCACGCTGGTGCTGTTCGCCGAAGCCGACTGGCGGCTGACCATTCCGCTGATTATCTGGATTATCGGCTACGTACTGTGCCTGAAGTATTTCGTGCCGAAAATTAAAGCGCGTTCGGTGGCCTCCTCGGATTCGCGCTCGCGGCTGATGGGCTTTATCGTGGATGGCTATACCAATATTGCCACCCTCAAGCTGTTTGCCCACGGCGATCTTGAACGACGCTACGCGCGTGAAGCGCTGGAAGATCAGACGCAGAAAACCCGCAGCCAGGGGCGGATGGTCACCGGGATGGACGTGGTCGTCACCACGCTGAACGGCCTGCTGATCGTCAGCACCACCGGGCTGTCGCTGTGGCTGTGGGGCCAGTCGCTGATCAGCGTCGGCGCGATTGCGCTGGCCACCGGGCTGGTTATTCGCATCGTCAATATGTCCGGCTGGATCATGTGGGTGGTGAACGGCATTTTTGAAAACATCGGCATGGTGCAGGACGGCCTGAAAACCATCTCACAGCCGCTGAGCGTCAGTGACAAACCCGATGCGACGGCGCTGGATGTCAGCCGTGGCGAAATCCGCTTTGACGGCATTACCTTTAACTACGGCGGCGAACGGCGGGTGATCGATGACCTGCAGCTGACCATTCGCCCCGGCGAGAAAATTGGTCTGATTGGCCCGTCGGGTGCCGGGAAATCGACGCTGGTTAACCTGCTGCTGCGCCTCTATGACCTTAACGGCGGGCGCATACTGATCGACGGGCAGAACATTGCCGACGTCAGCCAGGAAAGCCTGCGCGCGCAGATTGGGATGATTACTCAGGATACCTCGCTGCTGCACCGCTCCATCCGCGAAAACCTGCTGTATGGCCGCCCCGGCGCCACGGAAGAAGAGATGCTGCAGGCGATCCACCGGGCGAAGGCCGATGAGTTTATTCCGCTACTTTCCGATCTGCAGGGGCGCACCGGGCTGGATGCGCACGTTGGCGAACGCGGCGTGAAGCTCTCCGGCGGCCAGCGGCAGCGTATCGCCATCGCCCGCGTGCTGCTGAAAGATGCGCCGATTTTGATTATGGATGAGGCCACCTCGGCGCTGGATTCCGAAGTGGAAGCGGCGATTCAGGAGAGTCTGGAAGGGCTGATGGGCGGTAAAACGGTCATTGCCATCGCCCACCGCCTGTCGACCATTGCCCGCATGGACCGGCTGGTGGTGCTGGAGCAGGGGCGGATTGTTGAGATCGGCAGCCACGCCGAGCTGCTGGCGCAGGACGGCCTGTATGCGCGGCTGTGGCGGCATCAGACCGGCGGCTTCGTCGGTGAGCAGTAGCGCTATCCGGCGTTAAGCCTGTACGGCAGCGCGTCGCGGGCTTCCTCTGCCCAGGCGCGCACGCCGTCGCGCTCCTGCTGCAGAAAATCCGCCACGGCGTCGTGCAGCCCGCCGTGGCGCAGCAGGTGCCAGGATTCCGTCAGCACCGGTTCAAAACCGCGTATCAGCTTGTGTTCCCCCTGTGCCCCGGCGTCAAAGCGCTGCAGTCCGTTGTCGATCGCGTATTCCATCCCCTGATAGAAACAGGTTTCAAAGTGCAGGTGGTTGAACTCCGCCAGGCAGCCCCAGTAGCGGCCATAGAAGGTGCTGCCATCGACCAGGCTCAGCGCCATCGCCACCGGCTGGCTATGCTGGCTGGCAATGGTGATGCGCAGCGATCCCGGCATACGCTCCGCCAGCAGGCTGAAGAACGTGCGGGTGAGGTAGGGCTGTCGACCGCGGACAAAGTAGGTGTTGGCGTAGCAGGTGTGGACAAAATCCCACTGCGCTTCGCTCAGCTCGTCCCCCTGATACCAGCAAAACTCAATACCCTGCTGGCGTACGCCCTCCCGTTCCTTGCGCAGCTGCTTGCGTTTACGCGAGGTCAGCGCGTCGAGAAAATCCTGAAAATCGCGGTAGCCGCGATTGTGCCAGTGATACTGGCAGCCGAGGCGCGGCAGCCAGCGGCCATCCTCCGCCAGACCGGCACTCAGCGCGGCGTCGTTAAAGTTGATATGGCCGCTGTAAAACCCGTTCGCGGCCAGAAATTCCGGCAGCGCCTGCAGCAGCCGGCCGGCGGCCGACGCTTCGCCAAGCAGCCGCGCGCCGCCCACCGGGCTGAACGGCACCGCCGACAGCCACTTGGGATAGTAGGGAATGCCCGCCCGCTGGCTGGCATCCGCCCAGGCGTGATCGAAGACGTATTCGCCCATGGAGTGCCGCTTGCCGTAGCCCGGCATCGCCGCCAGCACGCTCTCGCCCTCGCGCCACAGTAAATGCTGCGGCTGCCAGCCGCTGCGCCCGCCAACCGAGCCGCTCTCTTCCAGCGCGCTGAGAAAAGCGTGGCGCATAAAGGGCTGGTCGTTGGGGGCCAGGGCATCCCACTGACCGGCCGGGATATCGGCCAGCTGTGTCAGAAGGCTTAACGACATCGATAGACTCCGCGATAAAGAAAAACCTTACGTTGAACGCTTTCGCGACGGAGATCAACGCCTTCCGCCCGGGTGGCACGTGCGGATAAATCGCGCACCGCGCATATTGGGTAATACGCATTCTCATTATCATTTGCCTTTGCTATTCTTGCAGCCCTCATGCGCGGCACGCGCGCACGGCTTTCGGCTAACAAGGTGGATCTATGGCTGCTCAGAGTTATCGCTTATTCAATGTCGTACTGGCGCGCAAGCAGGTACTGTCTCCTTCGATGCTGTGCTGCGTGTTTAGCGGTGAGGAAGTGCGCCAGATGAAGATGGATGCGCCGGACCAGCGCATCAAGCTGCTGCTGCCCGCACCCAGCGGCAAACACTTTGAGCCGGTCGATAACGGGCTGACGTGGTGGGAGAACATGAGCAAGCTGGCGGTGGAAGATCGCCCGATTATGCGCACTTACACCCTTCGCCACGTTAACGCCGATGCCGATGTGCCGGAGATGGAAGTCGAGTTCGTGATGCACGGCACCGAAGGCCCGGCCTCGGCCTGGGCGCTGGACGCGCAGCCAGGCGATGCGATGCAGATCGCCGCACCGAACCGGGAATACGGCGAGGACAGCGGCGGCTACGAATGGAACCCGCACGCGCAGGTGAAGCAGGGGCTGGTGGTGGCGGATGAAACCGCGCTGCCGGCGGCGAAGGCGATCCTCGAACAGCTCGCCGCCTGGCCGCATCCGCCGCAGCTGCAGGTGTTTCTGGAAGTGCCCGAGGGCGACGACTGCGTCGATCTCAGCCAGTACACCTTTGCGGACATTCACTGGTTGCCGCGTGACGCCAGCGGGGCCAGCTACGGTGAAGCGCTGCTGAGCGCGGTGCGTGAGCACGTGCGCCTGCCGGACAGTGCGCTGTCGCGCGAAGATCTGCGCGAAGAGGCCGAAGGGCAGCTGGTGTGGGACCGCGCCGACCACGACGACGTGCGCTTCCACGGCTGGGTGGCGGCAGAGTCCAGCGCGGTGAAGCACCTGCGCCGCTACCTGATCGGCGAGCGCGGCCTGGCTCAGGACTGCATCAGCTTTATGGCCTACTGGAGCCGTGGCCCGCGCCGCAAAGGCTGAGTGCCGCGTCAGTTCTCCATCAGTACCGGGCACGCCTCTTTCAGCGTGTTATAGAACCAGGTCTTGGCGGTGATGTCGCCGATCTCGGTATGGCCGTAGAGATAGACTTCCAGATTCGGCAGCTGGAACGGCAGTTCGACGATCCGCCCGTTGCCGCGCGCGGCATAGATTTTCGCCGCGCTGAGCGGAATGGTGACCAGCAGTTCGCTGCTGGCGATAATCTCGCCCAGCGCGGTAAAGTGCGGCACCTCCAGCGCGATGCGCCGCTCAAAGCCATACTCCTTGATCTGCGCCTCCACCATATGATGCCCGCTGATGGTCGACACAATAATGTGCTGCTCGGCCAGATAACTCGCTAACGTCAGCGCGCCGCTAATGCGCGGATGCTGGTTATTCACCAGGCAGACGTAGCGCTCGTCCATAATTCTGTCGCGCTGGGCAATGGGGGAGATACTTTCGTTGCGGCTGCACAGCGTGGCATCCACCTTTCCGGTCAGCAGCCATTCATCAATACGCATCATCTCGAATGGCAGCACTTCCAGCTGGACGTTCGGCGCCACTTCACGCAGATGTTTAACCAGCCTCGGCAGCAGCAGCTGCTCGCCGAGATCGGAGAGCGCGAGGCTAAATTTGTGAAAAGATGTTTCCGGGGTGAAGCAGCGGGTATCCGCCACGGCTTTTTCTATCCCGCTCAGCGACTGCTTAAAAACCGTATACAGATGGCTGGCGACCGGCGTCGGCTGCATCCCTTTTCGGCTGCGCTTAAACAGCTCGTTATCCGTCGCAGACCGCAGCCGGGCTAGCGCATAGCTGGCCGAGGGCTGGGTGATGAACAGACGATCGGCCGCTCCGCTGACGCTGCGGGTTTCATAAATGGCAATGAAAACCCGGACCAGATTAAGATCCATCATGTTGTTAAATAGTTCCTGTCTATATCAGCAGATTCAAATTATCTATTTGAGCTATTTTAAACTTGCTAATAACATCCTTTCTACTTTTTATTGATATGTTCCGTTAATTTTTGCATATCATCTGTTTCTATATGTAAATCAAAAAGATAAATCCATCGTTAATTGTGAATGGCAGAAGCAGTTGCGGGTAATTCGCTGCCGTTGTGGAGTGTGGAAATGAAGAATGAAATCGTAGACGTCATCGTAGACTGGATTGATGAACATCTGGAAGAAGGGCTGAATATCGAGGCCGTGGCTGCGAAATCGGGCTACTCCAAGTGGCACCTGCAGCGCGCGTTTAAAGAGAAAAAGGGCATTACGCTGGCGAGTTTTATCCGCAGCCGCCGCCTGGATCAGGCCGCACAGTGCCTGATCACGTCCACTAAAAGCATTATGACCATCTCGATGGATCTGGGTTTCTCCTCCCAGCAGTGTTTCCAGCGGGTGTTTAAAAAGCACTTCAACGTGACCCCGCGCGACTATCGCGTGCAGTATCGCCAGTATCACTAACGCCGTCGGCCATCCGCTGGCCGGTCTCCTTCGCTGCGGGATTGCCTTCCCGCAACGTAAAGTCGTTTAAATTCTTCCAATTCCGGCCCTCCGCGCCTGCTAAAGTTCATCGACCATCAGTTATACTGTGCGCCGTGTTGAACTCTGAACTGGATGCTATGGAACGTTTCGTTGAAAATCTGATTTACACCTCACGTTGGCTGTTGGCTCCAATCTACCTTGGGTTGTCGCTGGGTTTGCTGGCGCTGGGCATTAAGTTTTTCCAGGAAGTCTTCCACCTGCTGCCGCACGTGATCGAGATGACCGAAAACGACATGGTGCTGATGCTGCTGTCGATGATCGACATGACCCTCGTCGGCGGACTGTTGGTGATGGTGATGCTCTCCGGCTATGAAAACTTCGTTTCCAAGCTGGATCTGGACGAGCACCGCGAAAAGCTCAGCTGGCTCGGTAAAATGGACTCCGGCTCGTTGAAGAACAAGGTCGCGGCGTCGATCGTGGCGATCTCTTCGATCCACCTGCTGCGGATCTTTATGGACGCGCGCAACGTGCCCGACAACAAGCTGCTGTGGTACGTGATTATTCACCTGACCTTCGTGCTGTCTGCCTTTGTGATGGGCTATCTCGACAGCATGTCGCGCAAAGATAAAGACAAAACCCTCATCTGACCCGTTCGGGCAGATCCTCTGCCGGTAGCGCAGCGCTACCGGCGGAACTCATCCACGCTTATCGCGTACTTCTTCAGCTTGTTATACAGCCCGGCGCGCGACAGCCCCATCTGCTGCGCGGCCTGCCGCAGATTGCCGTTGAGCGAATTCAGCGTGGCGATGATATGTACCCGCTCGTTTTCATCCAGCCGGACGGCATGGGCGGCGGTGCCCCGCGAAGTCGCCTGCTCCGTGGGCGTGCGGCCCGTCAGGATCACCTCTTCCGGCAGATCGCCGGCGTCAATAAGCAGCCCGTCATGGGTATTGATCACCCGCTCAATAATATTTTCCAGCTCGCGCACGTTTCCCGGCCACGGATAGCGGCACAGCGCCTCCATCGCTCCGGAAGTAAACTGCACGTTCACCTTTTTCAGCTGGGTGCAGACCTTTTCCCGGAACCACTCTGACAGCGCCGGAATATCGCTGCTGCGCTCGCGCAGTGCCGGAATAGGAATCGAGATGACGTTCAGCCGGTAGTACAGATCGCGGCGGAAAGCGCCGGTTTCCACCGCCTTCAGCAGATTGCAGTTGGTGGCGGCGATAATCCGCACGTTCACCTTCACCGCCTGCGACGCGCCGATGCGCACTACTTCACTCTCCTGCAGCACCCGCAGCAGGCTGGTTTGCGCCTCCAGCGGCATATCGCCAATTTCATCGAGGAATAAGGTGCCGCCGTCGGCCAGCTCAAATTTCCCCGCCGCCCCGCCGCGCCGCGAGCCGGTAAACGCGCCGTCGGCGTAGCCAAACAGCTCGCTCTGCACCAGATCGCGCGGAAGCGCGCCGCAGTTTACGGCGATAAACGCCTCGCCGCTGCGCGGGCTTTCATTATGAATCGCCTGGGCAAACAGCTCTTTGCCGGTGCCGCTTTCGCCGGTCAGCAGTACCGTACTGTCGCTGCGGCAGCTGCTGCGCGCTTTCTCCATCGCCACCATCAGCGTCGGTGCGCTGCCGCACAGCATATCGAAGGTATAGCTGGCGTTAACGCCCATCACCCGACGGGTAATGGCGCGGATACGCTGGTTTTCCCGCAGGGCGATAATCTTGCCGCCGGTCGGCGCGGGCATCACCGACACCAGGCAGGAAACGTGCTGGTTTTCTGACGGCACAAACACCACTTCGCGGTCGTTGCAGAAGGTCATGGTCGCCAGCCGCGCGTTTTGCGGATTCAGCACCGCGTCCACCTGATGACCGGTGCGGGCAAAGCCGTGGAAGATCTGCCGCGCGTAGCGGTTGATGGTTTTGATCGTGCCGCTGCGATCCAGCACGATCACCCCTTCATTCAATGTTTCGAGGATCGACTTCTGTTCCGCCAGCAGGGCGCGCAGGATCAGCTGCTGGCCCACCGCTTCCGCCGCCGCCTGCACGGTGCCGAGGGTGTGATAGTGGAAGTTGTCCTGGGTGGCGGTCAGCGTCAGTACGGCAATCATCCGCCCTTCGGCATCGCGGATCGGCGCGGCCGCACAGGGATAGTGGCGGCTGCGCAGGGCAAGCTTCCAGTTTTCCCCGCTGAGCAGATAGACCAGCCGCTGCTGCTTGAGGCAGCGTGCGGTGCAGTTGGTCCCCATCTCGGATTCACGCAGGATGCTGCCCACCGGGGTGATATCCAGCCCGCAGTAGGAGAGGGTGATGCCGTTGGCGTCGGTGAGATTGATATGGCCGTCGGGATTATAGGCCAGCAGGTTTTCCATAATGCTTCTGGCGACTTCAATCAGCACGGCGTTATCCGTCAGTATCTGCTTCACCTCGTCCTGCGGCGGGAAGGTATAGGCAAAAAAATCCGGGTCGATACCGGCATCGCGGCTGTATTGCCACGAATGCAGAATGTCGGGGCGCACAAACTCCGGCTCTTTGCCGGCATCAAAGTCATGGCGGGCCTGCTCAAGCAGCGCATCCCAGCGCCGGGCTTCCTGGCTGTTCTCCGGCAGGCTCAGTTTACCGTCGCCCGCTTCGCCTATGGCGGCGGTGACGATGGGTGGATGACTCATGCTCTTCCCTCCGCTAAATGGAATGTCCATTTTATCGACATGTTAAGTTGACATGTTTTTTTTATATCCATTTTGTGATCGCAGCGGGCAGAGAAAAGCGCGCCGTCAGGGGATTGTCAGGCTGGCATAGGCTTTGCTTATAACAAAGACACAACGAATGTCTGCCGGTAACCTGAAGGGGAACAAGATGTCTGTAACAAAAAAAATCGTGCGCGTAGGTCTGATTGGCGCGGGTCGGATGGGAAGCTTCCACGCGACCTCTCTGGCTCAGCGCGTGCCGGGTGCGGTGCTGGCCGCGGTGGCCGATCCGGTACCGGGAGCCGCGCAGCGCCTGGCGGAAAAACTCGGCGTGGAGCACTTCTACAGCGAGCCGCAGGCGATGCTCGACAGCCCGGATATTGACGCGGTGGTGATCGTTTCCCCGGCACGGACTCACGCCGAACTGGTCGTCGCCGCCGCGCGCGCCGGTAAGCACGTCTTCTGTGAAAAACCGATGGCCGTGACCCTCGAAGAGGCCGATCGCGCCATTGCCGCCGCCCGCGAGGCCGGCGTGGTGCTGCAGGTGGGCTTCAACCGCCGCTTCGCCAGCGGATTCGCCGCCGCGCTGGCGGAGATCAAGGCCGGTAAAATCGGTACGCCACAGCTGCTGCGCTCGCTGACCCGCGACCCGGCCCCGCTGCGCGATCCTACGCCAATCCCGCCGTGGACCATCTATCTGGAAACGCTGATCCACGACTTCGACACCCTGCTGCACTGCAACCCGGGCGCGAAGCCGGTGGAAGTCTATGCGATGGCCGACGCGCTGGTGCGCCCGGACTTCAAGGACAAAGGGCTGCTGGATACTTCCGTGGTCACCATCCGCTTTGATAACGGTGCGATCGCCATTGCCGAAGCCAACTTCCAGGCGGTGTACGGCTACGACGTGCGCGGCGAAGTGTTCGGCAGCAACGGCATGCTGCAGATCGGCAATATTAACCTCAATAACGCGGTGCGCTACACGGCGGAAGGCATCTCGATTGATACCTCGCGCCAGGATACCGACCTGCTGGCCGATGCCTATGTCGCTGAGCTTAATGAGTTTGTGCGCTGCGCCGCCACCGGCGAAACCCCGCGCGCTACCGGTGAAGATGCGCGTAACGCGCTGGCGATTGCGCTGGCCTGTATCGCCTCCGTGCAGCAGAACCTGCCCGTTAAATTATAAGGATCGCCACCATGTCCGATTACAGCCTGTCCGTCAGTGCCGAAATGGTTTTCCTCGATCTGCCGTTTATTGAATGCGTGCAGCGTATTCATCAGCTGGGCTTCGGCGTGGAGATCTGGCACTGGGAAAACAAAGATATTGCTGCGCTGGCGGCGACCGGTGCGCGCTTCACCTCGATGACCGGCTATCTGACCGGCAACCTGACCGACGATGCGGAAATTGAAAACCTGCTGAGCAGCGCCGAAGAGTCGCTGGCGGTGGCCGCGCGGCTGAACTGCCCGTCGCTGAACCTGCACGGCACCGGGCTGGATAATAAGGGCCTGCCGGTGAAGCCGGTGGACATCGTCACCGGCGAGATGTGGGTGAAAGCGGTGAGAACGCTGGAGAAGCTGGCGGCGCTGGGTGAGAAAGCCGGACGGGTGTTTACCCTGGAAAACCTCAATACCGCCGTCGATCACCCGGGTACGCCGTTTGCCAAAGCGGCGGATACTCTGGCGCTGGTGGAAGCGGTCAACAGCCCGTATCTGAAGATGAATCTGGACCTCTACCACGCGCAGATCGGCGAGGGCAACCTGATTGAGCTGGTGCAGCGCAGCGGCGGTGCCATTGGTGAAATTCAGGTGGCGGACGTGCCGGGCCGCTGTGAGCCGGGCACCGGAGAGATCAACTATCGCGCGGTGGCCAAAGCGCTGCGTGCCATGAATTACCGGGGGGTAATTGCGCTGGAAGGCTGGGCGTCAGGGGACACTGAAACCGCTCTGGCAAGCTTTAAAGCGCACTTTGAGTAATGCAGTACCGATGCGGCCAGCCCTGGCCGCAATTTTTTAAGCAATCAGTCGTTCATCAGTAGTTTGCAGTTAAAAAATAATAACTTACCTACACCTACAGGAATCACGCTATGAACACGAAAAAAATCGCACTGCTCGTTTGCGCTATGGCGCTGGCACCGGCATCCCAGGCGAAAGACCTGCGCATTGGCGTTGCGCTGGCCAACTTCGATCTTAACTTTGTTTCTATTCTGCGCACCCAGATGGCGAATGAGATGAAGAAGGAGAATATTCAGGGACAGTTTGAAGATGCCAAGGGCGATGTGGCGGTGCAGGTTCAGCAGGTTGAGAACTTCATTAATCAGGGCGTTGACGCGATTATCCTCAACCCGGTGGATACTCAGGGCGTGAAAAGAATGATGGATGCGGCCACCAAAGCCAATATCCCGCTGATCTTCGTGAACCGTAAGCCGGAAGTTGAGCTGTCCGGTAAGATGGCCTACGTCGGCTCCGACTCGATGCTGGGCGGCCAGATGGAGATGGAAGCGCTGGCGAAAAAAATGAATTACAAAGGCAACGTGGCCATTCTGATGGGCGCGCTGTCGGCGGAAGAGGCGCGTCAGCGTACCAAAGCCACGGAAGAGGTGATCGCCAAATACAAAGATATGAAAGTGGTCGAGAAGCAGTCCGCCCAGTGGATGCGTAACGAAGCGGTGGATGTGACCTCCGGCTGGCTGCTCTCCGGCGATAAGATCGATGCGATTGCCGCCAACAACGATGAGATGGCGATCGGCGCGATTATGGCCCTCGGCCAGAGCGGAAATAAAGATATCCTGGTCGCCGGTATCGACGGCACCCCGGATGCCCTGCAGTTTATTAAAAACGGCAAGCTGGCGTTAACCGTGTTCCAGGATGCGGCGGGCCAGGGCGTGGGCGCGGTGACCATGGCGAAGCAGGTGATTGACGGCACCAATAAAGACAAATTTATGTGGATACCGTATCAGGTGATCACCAAAGAAAACTATGCGGACTTTGCCAGGAAGAACGTGAAGTAATGTTTGCCGGGCCTTGATTCCGGGGCCCGTTTTTTCCATCTGCAGCCACGCAATCCTTCTGTGTCATTGCCCGCGATGGCTTCTCCGTACTCCGCTCTTCGCGATCCCTCTGCCTGCTGCTGCCGTTTTCGGTGTGCTGCCTCCCTGTGCGTCCGGCAGAACCCTCCCCCGGACCACCGTTCTGTTGGCGCCCCGGCGCGGGCGGATGATGAAAAAAGTGTGACCCCTGTAGCATTTTACCGCCGTTGTGAATATTATTTCGCCACTGAGAACCGCCGTCCTGGCACTCAACACTAAATTCCCTGTCCCCCTGCTGAGAATGTTGGATATGTACGATGATTAGTCGCCGCCGCCTGCTGCTTGGCTCCGGCGCGTTTATCCTTGCCATGAGCACCGATAACCTGTTCGCACGTCAGGACTTTTTCCCCCTTTGGCCGGAAGAACCGCCGGGCGGCGGCGGGCCGAAAGGGGCGCTGCGCATCTCGCCTAACGGTTCGTGGTCGAATATCGTCAGCCCCGGCATTCAGCGTTTTCAGCCGGAAGAACCGAACGGTAAAGCCGTACTGATTGCCGCCGGTGGGGGATACCGCTGGATCGGCATGGGGCGCGAAGGCTGGCCGGTAGCGCGATGGCTGGCCTCGAAGGGCTACACCGCCTACGTACTCAGCTATCGTCTGCCCGGCGAACACTGGCAGGACGGTAACCTGGTGGCGCTGCAGGATGCCCAGCGGGCGATCCGCCTGGTGCGTTCAATGGAACGCAGCGTGCATCTGCTCGGCTTCTCCGCCGGGGGACATCTGTTCGGCATGGCCGCCGCCCGACCCGACTATAACGCCTATCAGCCGCAGGATGCGCTGGACCAGCTGTCACTGAAGGTTGAGAGCGTGGGGCTGATTTATCCGGTGATCACCCTCGAACCACCTTACACCCATACTAATACCCATCTGTCGCTGGTTGGTAACCATCCTTCTCCCGCCGAAGAGGCCAGCTGGTCGGTGCAGAACTATGTCACCCGCGCCTATCCGCCGCTGTTTATGGCGCAGGCGGAAGACGACACCACCTCCAACCCGGAAAACAGCGTGATCATGCACGATACCTGCCGCCGGATGGGCGTTTCGGTCCAGATGATCCGCATTTCCAAGGGCGGCCACGGTTTTGGGCTGGGTAAAGTGGGCACGCCGGCCGCAATTTGGGATGAAGCCTACGCGGTGTGGCTGGCGGCACGCGGGTGATTTTTCCTTTTCCGTAGCCGTTGGATTTTCAGCTGCGAATTTGCGAGCGGCCTCGGTTAATCGGTCAAAATACCAGCGCTAACGGACAAGCTGTGGCATAAATAGTGGTGCTTATTCACATGGAATCGCGCAGATTTTTCAGGCGTGTTGCACAGAACCCGGCTGCTGGCGGGTGAGATCAGGATGATTTAGTATGATTAGAATTGAATCACATTATGAGAGCTCCATTATGGGACAGACAAAAACACGTGCGATTACCGCCTGTGTTACCCTGGAAATGGCAGAGAAACTCGATCGGATAGCGGCGGACTACAGTTGCTCACAGGAGTGGCTGATAAAGCAGGCCTTACAGGATTTAATTGACCAGGAAGAGCAGCGTCATCAGATGACGCTGGAAGCACTGGCCGCTGTGGATGAGGGCCGCGTTGTTGCCCATGATGATGTGATGAAATGGGCGACAAGTTTAGGCACAGAGAAGCCCTTATCGGTACCCAAATCCGGTAAACAGTAATGGTGTTGCTCTGGACGCAGCCGGCAATTGACGATCTCGAGCGTATCTATCGCTTTCTGGTATCGGTTAATCCATTAGCTGCTGCTGGCGCTGTACAGTCGCTGGTCGCGGCAGCAAAAAATCTTACCGTTCATCCGCGCAGTGGAACCGCTTTGGGAGCTTATCATCCGCGAGACGTTCGGCGACTTATCCTCGGGCATTATGAAATGCGCTATGAGTTTCAAGAAGAGACTGTCTCCATTCTTCGCATATGGCATACCCGGGAGCATCGTTTGATCAATCGCACTGAACCTGACAAGCGATAGCTTTGATTATCGGCTAACCATTCAGTGCAGCGATCGATGATACCTGCGTGCCGAGAAAAATGAGCAATAAAAAAGGGGGCGATTGCAATAATCGCCCCCTTTAATGAGAAGTAAATTAGCGCTGCAGGAAGGCCAGCAGATCCTGGTTCAGCTGGTCCTGATGCGTTACCGCGAAGCCGTGTGGGGCATTGTCATACACTTTCAGCGTGGAGCCTGCGATCATCTCCGCCGCCAGCTTTCCGGTGGCTTCAAACGGCACGATCTGGTCGTTGCTGCCGTGGATAACCAGCGTCGGCACGTCAATCTTCGCCATATCGCCGCGGAAATCGGTTTCCGAGAAGGCGGTCACACAGTCAATGGTGCCTTTCAGCGACGCCAGCAGGGCAATATTCAGCGTCTGGGTCAGTACGCCTTCAGAGACGGTCTGGCCTGCATTGGTGCCGTAGAACGGCGTGCTGAAGTCGCTGATAAACTGGGCGCGGTCTTTACGCAGGCCGTCACGGATTCCGGCGAATACCGACTGCTCAACTCCTTGCGGGTGGTCTTCAGTCTGGCCGAAGATTGGCGTGACGGCGCCCAGCAGAACCAGCGCGTTGATGCGCTCGCTGCCGTAGCGGCCAATGTAGCGGGACACGTCGCCGCCGCCCATTGAGAAGCCCACCAGGGTCACGTCGGTCAGGTCAAGGTGCTGGATCAGGTCGTTGATGTCGGAAGCGAACGTATCGTAGTTGTATCCTTCCCACGGCTGCTCTGAGCGGCCAAAACCACGGCGGTCAAAGGCAATGACGCGGTAGCCGCGCTCGGCGAGGAAATTCATCTGGCTGTCCCACATGTCGGCATCCAGCGGCCAGCCGTGGCTGAACAGAACCGGCTTACCTGTACCCCAGTCTTTGTAATAGATTTGCGTGCCGTCTTGCGTATTGAATGTGCTCATGGTTATTTCCTCTAATCGTTAATGATTCAGTTATTTTCGTCTTGTTGGAATTAATCTTAGATGCTCTGACGACGGATAGATAACGCAGAGATTTTGATAACTTGTTAGAAAATTCTTATCAACTTATCTTGCTGATATGGATGGATAAATTCTTCTATATAATGGCTAAAAACCTGTCAAAAAAATCTTAACGAGTTGCTAAATTCTTTCCGCTATCCGCTTTTCATCTCCTGCCGTAATCTTATTTCCAGCAGCACAACATCACTCACAAAATTGAAAAACGACACGTTAAGAGGAATTGAAAATGTCTAAATTTGACCTGCTGGACCCACAGAACTCTACCCTGATTTTCATCGACCATCAGCCGCAGATGTCCTTCGGTGTTGCCAACATCGATCGCCAGCAGCTTAAAAATAACACCGTCGCTTTAGCCAAGGCGGGCAAGATTTTTAACGTGCCGACCATCTACACCTCGGTTGAAACCGAAAGCTTCAGCGGCTACATCTGGCCTGAACTGTTAGCGGTTCACCCGGAATCAACCCCGATTGAGCGTACCTCAATGAACTCCTGGGAAGATGAAGCTTTCGTGAAGGCGGTGAAAGCCACCGGCCGCAAAAAGCTGATCATCTCCGCCCTGTGGACCGAAGTGTGCCTGACCTTCCCGGCGCTGATGGCGCTGAAAGAGGGCTTCGAAGTCTACGTAGTGACCGACACCTCCGGCGGCACCAGCGTGGATGCCCACGAGCGCTCGATTGACCGTATGGTGCAGGCCGGCGCAGTACCGGTGACCTGGCAGCAGGTGCTGCTGGAGTACCAGCGCGACTGGTCACGCAAAGAGACCTACGACGCGGTGATGGACCTGGTGCGCGAGCACAGCGGTGCCTACGGCATGGGCGTGGATTACGCCTACACCCTGGTTCACAAAGCCCCGGCCCGTAAGGCCTGATCCATTAACCCGATGCCGGAACCGACCAACAGGCGGTTCCGGCAGGAGAGAATCATGCGTAATGCCCTTATTCCTGCTTTAACGTCTCGCGTGCCGTTCCCGGCCGTTCGCTGGCTGGCGCTGTTAGCCCTCTGTTCTGCCTATATCCAGGGCGGCCTGGTCAAGCTGCTGGATTTCCCCGGCGCGATAGCCGAGATGCAGCATTTTGGTCTGTCGCCTGCGGCTCCGATGGCCGCCGCGGTGATTGCGCTGGAACTGGGGGCATCACTGATGATCCTTAGCGGCCGCCTGCGCTGGCTGGGCGCGCTGGCCCTGGCGCTGTTTACCTTCTCCGCCACCTTTATGGCTAACGCGTTCTGGCAGGTGCCGGTAGCGGATCGCGGCATGGTGATGAACGGATTTTTTGAACACCTCGGGCTGGCGGGTGCGCTGGTGTATGTCGCCTGCAATGATTTGAGGAACAGCAAATGACCACCCCTACGCAATCAGGTGCCTTCGCTCCGCTGAAACAGGGGCTGTTTGCCGCCATCTGGGCGGCGACCATCCTCGGCAACACCGGGAGCTTTATGCGCGACGTCGCCAGCTCCTGGCTGGTGACCGGCCTGTCTTCCAACCCGGCCGCCGTCGCGCTGATGCAGACCGCCGCAACCTTACCGATTTTCCTGCTGGCGATCCCTGCCGGGGTGCTGTCGGATATTCTTGACCGCCGCCGCCTGCTGATTTTCGTGCAGCTGCTGCTGGCCAGCGTCAGCGGAACGCTGCTGATTTTGTCGCATAACAATATGCTGACCGTAGAGTATCTGGTGGCGTTAACCTTCGTCGGCGGGATTGGTGCCGCGCTGATGGGGCCAGCCTGGCAGGCGATTGTGCCGGAGCTGGTGCCGCGTCCGCAGCTGAAAAACGCCGTCGCGCTCAACTCGCTGGGGATCAATATTGCCCGTGCGGTGGGGCCGGCTGCCGGTGGTCTGCTGCTGGCGGCACTGGGTGCCTGGGCTGCTTACGGTGCCGATGTACTGAGCTACGTATTTGTTATCGCCGCGCTGATCTGGTGGAAACGCCCGCACAAGGCGCAGAACGAACTGTCCGAGCATTTCCTCGGCGCGTTCCGGGCGGGGATCCGCTATGTGAAGGCCAGCCGCGAACTGCACCGCGTGCTGCTGCGTGCGGCCATCTACTTCTTCTTTGCCAGTGCCATCTGGGCGATGCTGCCGCTGGTGGCGCGTAACCTGCTGCAGGGCAGTGCCGGATTCTACGGCATTATGCTGGGTGCGGTAGGAACCGGCGCCATCGTCGGCGCACTGATTATGCCGGCGCTGCGCCAGCGGATGAACGTTGACGGACTGATGCTGTTTTCTGCCGTGCTCTCTGCGCTGGTGATGGTGGTGATTGCCCTGCTGCCGGTGAAAGCGCTGGCGCTGCCGCTGATGATCCTGCTGGGCGTCAGCTGGATCACCGCGCTGACCTCGCTGAACGGCGTGGCGCAGGCGGTACTGCCGGACTGGGTACGTGGTCGTGGGCTGGCGGTCTACCTGATGATTTTCAACGGAGCGATGGCGGCAGGGAGCCTGGTCTGGGGCCTGGTGGGCCAGCAGATTGGCCTGGTGCCAACGCTTATCGTCGCGGCAATACTGCTGCTGGTTTCCGCGCTGCTGTGTCTGCGTCTGAAACTGCCGGCCGGTGAAGCGGATCTTCAGCCTTCCGGCCACTGGGATGCACCGGAGCTGAGCGGTGACGTGACGACCGATCGCGGCCCGGTGATGATTCAGATTGAGTATCAGGTGGCGGTGGAAGATCGCCCGGCGTTCCTGGCAGAGATTAAGAAGCTGTCGCTGACGCGCCGCCGTGACGGAGCCTACGCCTGGGGAATTGCGGAACACAGCCACGATAGCGGCACGCTGATGGAGTGGTTCCTGGTGGAATCCTGGCACGAGCATCTGCGCCAGCACCAGCGGGTATCAAATGCCGATGCCGATTTACAGAGCAGCGTAACCCGCTTCCATCAGGGGGAAGAGAAACCGAAGGTGCATCACTTTATTTCGCTTCACTGATGGGGGTCGGCGGCAGGGTTAAGATGGGACTGGCGGATACGCAGTTCGCCGTACCGCCACGGACCCTGTTCGTCAGCCTCGGCACCCAACAGACGGTTCAGCGCTTCGGCAATTTGCAGGTCGGAGCGCTGCGCCCAGGTGGTCAGATTCCAGGTGGTAGTTCGCGCCTCTTCCACGTCATCAAAGCCGGCGACGCCAATATGCAGTTCGGCATCGTAATCGCGAATCGCCTGCATTGCCCCGAAAGCCAGCACGTCGTTCTCGCAAAACAGCGCATCAATCCGCGATTCAGCGGGCGTGACCCGTAAATAGTCACTCATGGCGCGATACGCGATTTCGCGATCGTAGTGGTTACATTTCAGCAGGATATCCAGCTTTTTCCCCGCCGCCTGCAGCACCGACTGATAGCCTTCCATCCGCAGTAAATGCGTGGTTTCCGTGTTGCGGCCTTCCATATAGCCATAGCGCTGATAGCCCTGATCCAGCAGCAGCTGCCCGATTTCCCCACCGGCGGCAAAGCCGTCAATATTGACCACTTCGACATCCGCCGTGTCGGTGTTGCGGCAGACGTGAACCGAAGGCACCTGATGTATGCTTTCTGCGGTGAGGATCAGTTCATCGCTGAGGATGGTGGCGAGAAATAGCAGGCCATCGACCTGCAGCTGCCCGGCCATTTCCAGCACCGAACGATAGTTCTCCTGCGAGTCGGTGTTCAGGAGCAGCATCATATAGCCGCGCTCGTTCAGCTGATGGCTGACTTCGCTGAGCATTTTCAGAGTGTGCGGGTTATTAAACTCATCGGTGACCACGCCGATAATGTTGGTTTTACGCTGTTTCAGGCCTCTGGCCAGCAGGTTAGGGCGGAATCCCAGCCGGTTAGCGGCTTCCAGTACCTGTTCCCGCACTTTCGGTGAGATTGATGCGCCGTTTTTAAAGGCGCGCAGGACCGTCCATTTTGATACGCCAACCAGTTCGGCAACGTCGCTGGCGGTCGCTTTCTGCTGCTGCTTCTCTCTCACTTTGTTTTTCATCGTTTTATCTTCGTATCCCTCAGATTACGAGCCACAGAATAAACAAATCCTCACCGGGGAGACAGCACGCGCTGGCGATTGTGTTAGCTGCGTCGTTTCTTCACTGTACGAATTGAGAACAGTTATCGTTGCTACCGTTGGCAAAGTTTTGCCAACGGTAGCAAACTCCGGTAACATTTGATCTAAGTCACAAACAACAAACATTACTGCATCATATTTTTAAATAAATTAACCAAGCAGGCTCAAACCCACAACAAATGTAATGGGTTAAGGATGAGTGTTGCCTGCGTTCAGAGAATATGCCGCAGAACGGGTGCAGAGGGGGGAAGAAATCCGGGGATTACGTTTTTAAAATCAGATAATTAGACAGAAATCGACATTGTGCTGGGCAAAAGTCGTTTTACCTATCTTCCTGAATGACTTTTTCTAAATGGAAAATATCTCATCATGAATAACAGTAGAAATATTGTGGTTACACTCATCGGGGCGGCACTGCTGCTGCTGGGCTTAGGCCTGGCCGCGGGCGGCGCGTACCTGATCTCCCTGGGCGGTTCCTGGTTCTATCTGCCTGCCGGTCTGGCGATGGCCGCCAGCGGTCTGGGCCTGATCCGTCAGAAAGGCTGGGCGCTGTATGTCGCCTGGGCACTGCTGATCGTCAGCCTGATCTGGGCATTCAGCGAAGTCGGTACCGACTTCTGGCAGCTGGTGCCGCGTACGGTCACCTTCCTGGTGGTGGCGCTGCTGGTGACGCTGAGTGCGCCAACCCTGCGTAAAGCCGATCTGGGCCGCGTGATTTCCTGCAAGCTGGCCGCCGGCGTTTCTGCGGTGCTGGCGATCGGTATCATCGCTATCTTTGCCGGTATGTTCCGTCCGCATCCTGAAGTGGAAGCCACCGCCGATAAAGTGCCGGTGCTGGATGAGAAAGCGGCGGATGACAGCGGCAACGACTGGACCGCCTACGGCCGTAATACCGGCGGGCAGCGCTTCGCGCAGTTCGACCAGATCAACACCGCTAACGTGAAAGATCTGAAAGTAGCATGGACCTATCACACCGGCGATCTGGCGATTAACGGTGCTGAATACCAGACCACTCCACTGAAAGTCGGCAACACTATGTACGTCTGTACGCCGCTGAATAAGGTGATTGCGCTGGATCCGGTGACGGGCAAAGAGAAGTGGCGCTTCGATCCGAAAATCGAAGAAACCGCCGGTAACAAAGCCTGGAAACGCTGCCGTGGCGTGGCGTATACCGAGCTGAGCGACGCGCCGCAGGACGGCACCCAGCCGGCGATTGCTGGCAACAAGCGTATTATCAGCACCACCAACGATGGCCGCATCTTCTCGCTGGATGCCGAAACCGGCAAGCTGGATGAGAGCTTCGGCGATAACGGTTTTGTTAACCTGCTGAACGGCCTGGGCCCGACCGCGCACGGCTCTTACTACCTGACCTCAGCCCCGCTGGCTGCCGATGGCGTGGTGATGGTGGGCGGTAAGCTGAACGACAACCTGACCACCGGTGAGGCGTCCGGCGTGGTGCGTGGCTATGATTCACGCAGCGGTAAACTGCTGTGGGCATGGGATGCGTCACGCGGTGCAAAAGACAGCACGCCGCTGCCGGAAGGCGAAACCTATCCGATTGAAACCCCGAACTTCTGGGGCACGGCGGCCTATGATGCGAAGCTGGGCATTGCCTACTTCCCAACCGGCAACCAGACCCCGGACTTCTGGACCGGCAACCGCCATCCTTACTCTGACGAGTACAACGACTCCGTGGTGGCCGTTGAGCTGAAAACCGGTAAAGAAGTGTGGCACTTCCGCACCGCAAACCAGGATCAGTTCGACTACGACGTTTCTTCCCAGCCGATTCTGTACGATATGCCGGGCAAAGACGGCACCGTTACGCCGGTGCTGATCCAGCTGACCAAGCGTGGCCAGGTATTTGTTCTGGACCGCCGTACCGGTAAGCCGGTGGTGGAAGTGGAGCAGCGCAAAGTGTCCACTGACGCAATGCCGGGCATGAAAGTGGCCGAAACCCAGCCGTATTCGGCGATTTCAGTGGGCACCAAGGCGCTGAAAGAGTCCGATATGTGGGGCGCATCAATCTTCGACCAGCTCTACTGCCGCGTGCAGTTTAAAGAGATGCGTTGGGAAGGCGAGTTCACCCCGCTGTCTGATAAAAAACGTACGCTGATCTACCCGGGCTACTACGGTGGCTTTAACTGGGGCGGCGGCGCGATTGACGTTTCTACCGGTACGCTGATCGTTAACGATATCCGCATGGCGCAGTGGGGCCAGTTTATCAAGCGTGAAGATGCCGATGCCCGCGGCCTGCAGGCGACGACCGAAGGGGAATACTCCGAGCAGCTGGGCACCCCGTGGGGCGTTGAGCGCGGCATGTTTATCTCTCCGCTGGGCGTGCCGTGCTTCAAGCCGCCGTTTGGTTCGATGACCGCTATCGATCTGGCGACCGGTAAAACCCGCTGGCAGGTGCCGATGGGCACCATCAAGGATGCGCCAATCCACGGCGTCGCGCCGGGTCTGGATATCCCTCTGGGTATGCCAACCATGGGCGGCCCGCTGGTGACCAAAGGCGGCCTGACCTTCTTCCACGGTTCTCTGGACTACTACGTGCGCGCGCTGGATAACAATACCGGTAAAGAGCTGTGGCGTGGTCGTCTGCCGGTAGGTGGACAGGGTGCGCCGATGACCTACATCGGTGAAGACGGCAAGCAGTACATCGTGGTGGTTGCGGGCGGCGCAACCCGTACCGGGACCAACGACAATCGTGGCGATGACGTAATCGCTTACGCGCTGCCGTAACTTTCCGTAAAACGATCGAGCCGGGTTAAGCAGACGCTTAGCCCGGCTTTTTTTATGCCTGAAGGATTACAGCGAAGGGGCGTGCAGCAGCTCGTTGAGCTGTCTGGTGATATTGCGCAGCCTGTCGGCAGTAGCGTTGTCAGGACGAGCGTTTATTGATGACCTTTTTTGCGAAGATAATGGCTCAATTAGCTCATTATTTGATCGTTAAAGGACGTGGGTGTCAATATTGAGCTTTTATGGGTTAAATGAATGTAAATGGTTTAAATATGACTTTTTTAGAGATTTTTTAATCAAATATGACCATTTTATTGAAATTTGAATCAGGTAAGGTCCAGATATGACAAAACGCCTGAGGCTATTCCCCCAGGCATTTTTGCCAGGTTCCGGCATACGATTATAAAAATTTATTGACATTTATAATGTGCAATGAAAGTCTTTGTCCATAAATCAAAGCTCATGGACAAGGATCATTTTTATTTTTATGAAAAGTCAAGATATTTTAGTGTTGTTTAAAATATTGTGCATAACCCGCGCTGCGGCTGGCGAATTGCTGCTCCACTCGGCTGTATCACAACACGATGCTGGCTGGTCTGATGATACATGGGGGAATGGGGATAGCTGGGAAGCGGATCAGCTACGCCAGATCGATAGTCTAAACGAGGCTGAAAAGCAGCGAGAGTATCTTTTTAGCGTCAGAGGGCTGTCAGAATCACTGGGCATCAGTAAAAGTGAAATTAATAACTGCATAACGCGCTGTCTGAATGTGAATCTTGCAAAAATAAGCCGAATCAATCAGCGAATTGAAGTGAATAAAAAAACGCTGTTTAATTTTATTCGCTATGGTCTAAGACTGGTTTTTCCGGTCAAACCTGCGGAACTGACGCGGGGTATCCCCACTACGTTCTCCGCGCCCGTCTTACAGGGAAGCCTCTATTCGGCTGGCGACTTTATGCTGGTGTGGCCCGATCCCCTGGGCAAAGAAATGGGGCTTTCAATAGCACCTTTATACAAATCGGTCCCGTTTGCGGTCCGTCAGGATCCTGAGCTGTATGCCTGTCTGGCCCTGCTTGATGCCGTACGAATAGGAAATCCGCGGGAGATGAAGCTGGCGCTGGAGAAACTGGAGGACAAACTCTTCAATGAAAACGTCTAATTTTGACGCCTTACGAGAAATGATTGTTCATGTTGCCGAAGCGTTGGGTAATGACCTGCTAGAGCAAACGGCTTTTGTTGGTGGGGTGACAACGGGACTGCTAATTACCGATGATTATACGCGTCAGTCAGTGAGAACAACGGATGATGTCGATCTGATAACCAGCGCGTTGGGCTATGTGCAGCATGCCAGCTTTGAAGAGGAACTTAGGCGGAGAGGATTCAGGGATGATGCTGAATCCTCTGTTATCTGCAGGAAACGCCTGGGTGAAATCCAGGTGGATTTTATGCCCACGGATAACACCTTAGGTTTTACTAACAGATGGTACGCTGATGCATTGAAGTCGGCAGAAAATTATGAGCTACGCCCGGGCCTTATCATCAGATTACTGAGCCCGGTGTATTTTATTGCGACAAAACTTGAAGCGTGGAATGGACGGGGTGAAGGCGATCTTTTAACGAGCCGCGATTTGGAAGATATTATGAATCTCATCAATGGTCGCGATACGCTTATCGAAGAAATCAGCCCGAGCGAGCCAGACATGTTGAGCTATATCTCGCAGGAGTTTATAAAACTGACTGCTGAGGATGACTTCGAGTATTTGCTTCAAACCAGCACCAACGGTGATCGGGCCAGGATGACGTACCTCGAAGGTCGAATTCAGCAAATTATCGGATTGAGTAATGATTGAAGGAATCATCACTTCGCTAAAAGGAAGCCTCCGCGATAGCTATCAGGACTATGCAAATTTTCACATAGGCGAAAATGCAGAGATCTGGATCGTTGCCGATGGAGCAACGAATGCAAAGGACAGTGGTGAGTTTATCTCGTTGTTTTGCGCGAGCTTGTTGGGCAGTTTGCTTTCATGGGGCGATCGGTTGGCGGTCAAGCATGTGCCTGACGCTATCAACATGACTCACGAGAAAATTAAGCGAAGATTCATTTGTGCGAAAGGCAGCTTCCTTCTGCTTTTCATCGATAAAAAAACGGATGTTCAACATTGTTTTTATCTCGGCGACTGCCGTGTTGGTCAGGTTATGGATGGCGCTATCACCTGGCATACTCAGCCCCACAGCCTACCTCTTGCTCTCGGTGCCCTTGATGAGCAACAGCTCTGCCTTCATTCTCAGCGCCATGTTGTGTTTCGGCAGTTAACCGCGCGTCGGCTTGAGAAGCCTGATTATCTACAACTTAGCCTGAATTTATCTCTGCCGGTGGTGCTGGCAACGGATGGATTCTGGTGCAATCATCCCGCAGCGTTGCCTGACGAGCTGTCGTCTGAAGCGCTCATTACCCACCTTAATGGGCAAAAAAACACATCAGACGACATGACGATCGTTATACGCCGTCACCCAAACGATAACGGCGCAACCCTCAGTTAAAACGCAAAGCAGGAGCAGCCCAGCGCGCCCCAGAAGGCATTGTCATCCGATACCGGCACCGTTGAGCGGCGCGCCACGTCGTGCGAGTGGCTGTGCACACCGCAGGGGCCGCTGCACTGGTGCGGCTGCGAGGCGAAGGCGGCACGACCGTTGGCCTGCGGCGGCGCGCTGCGGTAGTGGCCGGGTACGGTAACCACGGGTGACCACTCCGGCAGCACCGGCACCGGCGGCGGCGACAGCGGGGTGAAGCCGCCAGCGGCGTAAACGATTTCGCCATCGACCACGGTCAGCACCGACTCAATGCCTTTAATCGCCTCTTCCGTGACGCTGAAGTAGTCCTGCGACAGAATGGCGAGGTCCGCCAGCTGGCCGACTTTAATCTGGCCCTTTTTACCCTGCTCGCTGGAGAACCAGGAGCTGCCCTGGGTCCACAGCATCAGCGCGGTTTCACGATCCAGACGAGCACTGTCGTCGTACATCGCCATGCCGCCCACGGTGCGGCCGGAAACCAGCCAGTAAAGCGCGGTCCACGGGTTGTAGCTGGCCACGCGGGTGGCGTCGGTGCCCAGACCTACCGGCACGCCGGCGTTGAGCATTTTGGCGACCGGCGGCGTGTGCTTCACCGCTTCTTTACCGTAGCGGTCGGCGAAGTATTCCCCCTGGAAGGCCATGCGGTGCTGCACCGCGATACCGCCGCCCAGCGCCTTAACGCGATCGATATTGGCTTCGGTAATGGTTTCCGCATGGTCAAAGAACCAGTGCAGGCCGTTAAACGGAATATCGCGGTTCACCTTCTCGAACACGTCCAGCATCCGGCTGATGGATTCGTTGTAGGTGGCGTGCAGGCGGAACGGCCAGCGGTGCTCAACCAGGTGGCGCACCACGCGCTCCAGCTCATCTTCCATGCCCGGCGCCAGGTCCGGGCGCGGCTCCAGGAAATCCTCGAAGTCGGCGGCGGAGAACACCAGCATTTCACCGGCACCGTTGTGGCGATAGAAGTCGGTTCCCTGGCCGGGTTTCAGCATATCGGTCCACTTCTCGAAATCTTCCAGCTCGTGGCCGGGGCGCTGGGTAAACAGGTTGTAGGCGATGCGCACCGTCAGCTGCTTTTTCGCGTGCAGCTCGGCGATCACTTCGTAATCGTCCGGGTAGTTCTGGAAACCGCCGCCCGCATCGATGGCGCTGGTCAGGCCCAGACGGTTCAGCTCGCGCATAAACTGGCGGGTGGAGTTCACCTGCTGGTCCAGCGGCAGCTTCGGCCCTTTTGCCAGGGTTGAATACAGCAGCATCGCATTCGGACGGGCAATCAGCATGCCGGTCGGATTGCCGTTACCGTCGCGCTGGATCTCGCCGCCCGGCGGGTTCGGCGTATCGCGGGTGTAGCCCACCACGCGCAGGGCGGCGCGGTTCAGCAGCGCCCGGTCGTACAGGTGCAGGATAAAGACCGGGGTGTCCGGCGCGGCTTCATTGATCTCATCCAGCGTTGGCATGCGGCGCTCGGCAAACTGGAATTCGTTCCAGCCGCCGACTACGCGCACCCACTGCGGGTTTGGGGTACGCAGCGCCTGCTCTTTCAGCATCCGCAGCGCATCGGCCAGCGACGGCACGCCTTCCCAGCGCAGTTCGAGGTTGTAGTTCAGGCCGCCGCGGATCAGGTGCAGGTGCGAATCGTTCAGTCCCGGAATACCGGTGTGGCCTTTCAGATCGACGACTTTGGTGTCGTTACCGGCGAACTGCATCACTTCCGCTTCGCTGCCGACGGCGAGAAACTTGCCGTCTTTGATGGCCACGGCGGTCGCCAGCGGTTTTTCACGATCGACGGTGTGGAAGTTACCGTTGGTCAGGATCAATGAAGCACTATTCATTATTACTCTCCAGGTTCGACTTCCCACGCGGGGCGAGCCAGTTAGCGAATAAACGTGTTACCACCGGCATCCACAGAAACACCACCAGGGCGACAACGGATGCGTCGTTAAGTAAATGTCCCCACGGCGTGCCTTTAGCCGCGGGCAGAACCGCCCCCCAGAACCACGGCACCAGATTGGTGGAGGGATAGATAACCCCGAGGGTGATCAGAAACTGCTTCCACTTTTTCGGTGCCTTACGCTCCGGGGTGGGTGGGGTAAACCAGAATGCCGCGCCCGGCCGCAGTTCAATATGCTCCGGGCCGCACAGCATGGCCGGCAGTTCGGCGATCAGCGCGTGGCGCTGGGTTGAGTTGATCCAGCGATAAAGATTATCCAGCGTGTCGAACCTGATCAGAACCGTGTAGGTCTGTTCGCCGTGAACCGGCCTTAAAATATTAACGCCGAGGTGGCCGTCGAATAATGCCGCCTGCGGCATCACTTTTTCCAGCCACTGTTCATACTCCGGCTGCTTACCCGCCAGCAGACGGTGGGTGATGACCAGGGTCACGTGCTCAGGCTGATGTGGATAATCCATGTTACTCTCCTAAACGCCCCCGGATGCGAGCCGGGGGCCGGGGGATCAGGCTTTACGGGCCGGGGCTTTGTGGACCATGGTGTAGGCGTAATCCACGCCCATGCCGTAGGCACCGCTGTGCTCACGCACCAGGTCCATCACCGCGTCGTAGGTCTCTTTGCGTGACCAGTCGCGCTGGTACTCCAGCAGCACCTGCTGCCAGGTCACCGGTACCGCACCGGCCTGCACCATACGGTCAATCGAGCGCTCGTGGGCATCGACGCTGGTGCCGCCGGAGGTGTCGGTCACCACGTAGACTTCGAAGCCTTCTTTCAGCGCCATCAGCGCCGGGAAGGTCAGGCACACTTCGGTCCACAGGGCGGAGATAATCAGCTTTTTGCGGCCGGTGGCTTTTACCGCCTTCACAAAGGCTTCATCTTCCCAGGAGTTCATTGAGGTGCGTTCAATCGGGGTTGATTCCGGGTGAACCGCCAGCAGCTCCGGCCAGATGTAGCCGCTGAAGCTTTCGGTTTCGACCGAGGTATAAATAGTCGGCACGTTAAAAATTTTGCCTGCTTTGGCTAAAGCAACGGTGTTATTTTTAAGCTGCTGGCGATCGATGTTAGCGACGCCGAAAGACATTTGTGGCTGGTGGTCGATGAAAATCAGGGTGGAGTTCTGTGGGTCCAGCAGGTCAAGTTTAGACATTTTTTAATCCTCGTTAAGTTTGTTGGTTTGCAGTTCGTCTTGCGTGTTTACACAATACGAGAGGCGCGCTTTGGTTGATAACGGAAAGAATTTAGGTTGTTGTTAAACAATTTTTGGGTTTGGGGAACACCATGCGATTAAACCTTGAAGCGCTGCTGATTCTGGATGCGCTGGACCGGCACGGCACCTTTGCCGCGGCGGCGGCCAGGCTGTTTAAAACGGCCTCCGCGCTGAGCTATACCGTGCAAAAAATGGAAAGTGACCTGAATATCACCCTGCTGGATCGCTCCGGCCATCGCGCGACATTCACGCCAACCGGCAGGCTGATGCTGGAGAAAGGACGCGTCTTATTACGGGCAGTGGGCGAGCTTGAGCAGCAGGCGCAGTACGTGGAAAGCGGCTGGGAGAGCAAGCTCACCATCAGTCTGGATGCCTCGGTGCCGTTTTCACTGCTCTCCGGGTTGATCGACGAGTTTTACCAGCAGCACCAGCACACGCGGCTGATGTTCCGCCACGACGTGCTGGCCGGATGCTGGGAAGCGCTGAGCTACGGCGATGCCGATATTGTGTTTGGTGCCGTGCAGCAGCCCGCGCGCCACGCGGGCGTTGAGTGCGTGCCCATCGGCTGGCTGGAATATGTCTTTGCGATTGCGCCGGAGCATCCGCTGGCCGCGCTTCCCGCGCCGCTGCTGCGCGATCAGATCCGCCAGTATCGTGCGGTAGTGGTGCGCGACAGTTCGCGACATGCGGAGGGGATGGATCTGAGGATCCTCGACGATCAGCCGATCCTCAGCGTGCACAGCTTCAGCGATAAGGTGCAGGCGCAGGTGGCGGGGCTCGGCTGCGGCTATCTGCCGCGCTATCTGGCCGCACCGCATCTGGAAAGCGGCGCGCTGGTTGAGCGCCAGCTGGATAGCGAAACCCGCCGCGACCAGGCGTTCCTGGCGTGGAAGTCCAGCGCCACCGGTAATGCGGCGATGTGGTGGCGTGAGCGGCTACAGAACTTCAACGGCATTCACGAAGTGTACGTTCCGGCCTGACGGGGCGGTTTGCGCGGCTGCGTCCGCCATGCAGACTGACGGCTCCGGTTCCCGGTTCGGGTAACGATCCCGGCCGGGAGCGGGTTATTCACCGGCCTCTCTCCGCACCGCATTCACCCAGCCGGGTGCCTTATCCAGAATCTCCTCGCTGAGCCATTCCCCCATCTTCCAGCCGAGTGTGTGGCAGGCCTCCCACTGGTTTTCATCGAAAAACTGATCGCTGGTGGGCTGCTGTGGAAAAGCGGGTTGCCGGGCCGCATAGCGTTCGGTATCCAGCCCGAGGTCAGCGATCAAATGCGGTTTCACCACGATCAGCGCGGCGTAGTCTTCCCGGTCGGGGTAGCCGATTCGCGCCAGCATAAACGGGGCCGGGTTTTCTCTTTGGGTCAGTAAATCTGGGGTGGTAAAACGCCCTGCCAGCGCGGGTTCCACGACGCTGTTATCAAGGAACTCTATGCGGGTGGCGTAATCGATACGCGCCTTTCGGACCAGATTTTCAACATCTTCATAGTGGTAGTCCGGGTCTGCGCCGCAGTCGGCCAGCACGATCAGCGGCACCCGGCGTTTCAACAGCGCATACACCCCGGTATTGTCAAAATGACCGCCGTCCGAAACGTACCACAGGCTGCTGTTCATGCCGGGGAAGAAAGCCAGCATTTCACCGATCAACGCCCTGAGGTGTGGAAACGTCTCCGGCTTTATTTTCCGGTCATGCCTGTCCAGCTTCTCCGCCGTTGTGGCGATGTACTTACGCTTTCTGATGAGCAGGTTTTCATTCCAGTATCCCAGACGGATCGCCGAGGTGAACAGCAGGGCGGCGGTGCCAGTGCGGGTGTTCGATCCCATGCCCGTACCCAGCGCGGCACCGGAGATCGCCAGCCATTTGGACAGGTGCTCTTCCTCCCAGTCGATGCCCTGCGGCAGCTGCGTGCCGGTTTCAATACCCAGCGGGCCGAGCGTCAGCGCCATGCCTTTGCGGTCGGCGTTAAAGTTACCGGTGCGATCGTCTACCGTCTGGTTAATGCAGCAGTTAATCAGGTGCAGCGGGCCGCCAAAGCGATGAGGATGATAGTCGCGCAGCAGTACGTCATCGCCGGGCTGTACGTCGGTAATGCGCCACTTCTGATTTTCACCTATCCGATCGCGTTGGTAATCGGAGAGCAGACTGAGCGGAAACCGCGCGCCGTTCGTTTCCGGCCGGCCGGGGCGAAAATAGTTTCCCACCGAGATCCAGGCGCGCTCCAGCCTGGCGCGATACAGATTGTGCAGGGATGACAGATTCAGGACATCGACCCGCCTGCGGGTCAGCCAGAAATAGACCGCCATCAGCGCCAGGAAAACGATATCCATCAGCAGCGCTGGCCAGCCGGACGATTTTTCCGGGATGTAGAGATCGGTAAACAGAATCAGCAGTATCGTCGACCAGCTGAGGAACAGAGCCAGTAAAAGAAGATAACCAATCTGGTTGATGATATTTGCTACCGGCTTTTTCTTGGCCGGGTTTTTCGTCGGGGGCTTTATCCAGTGCCTTAACAGCGAAATAGCGGGCGGCAGCAGGGCCAGCACGGTCAGGAAGGTGAGAAAGTTCGCCCGGACTTTTATCCAGTAGCAGAATTCGGTCGCGCCATAGCAAAACAGGCAGGCCAGCGCCGCGAGCAGCGCCACGGCCAGTTTCCTGGTGCGGATAAGCCGCTGCCGGGCAACGGAAAGAGTGGTGATTTTTAATGCGCAGCAATCCTGCACCAGCTTAGCGGCCAGCGGCAGGCAGGAGAACAGCAACACCCCCATACCCAGCCCTATCGGCTTATCACGGTAAACCATGTGTGGGCTGAAACCGTAGGCCAGCAGCAGCGCCAGCGTCACGAGGGGCACGGAAAGAGTGGTGTAGTAATCCTGATAGCGGCCTTTTGTTGTGCCATCGTCCCCTCCACCGGCGGGCCGGATGATCCACCAGGCACTCATCTGCCAGAGGGCGCAGGCCAGCGGGATCAGCATCAGACCGATCCAGACCGGAGCCGGCTTGCTGGCCGGGCTGAAGCCGGTGAGCAGCAGGCCGGGAAAGAACATCAGCGCCGCCAGAAACAGCATCACGGTAGCGGCCTCAAAGTGCGAGGCCAGCAGGCCGCGCAGGGTGTAGGCCATTGCCCGTGAGGTATCGCGAAACCCCGCCGGCGCCAGGTAGCGGCCATTATTCCGCAGCCACCAGAGTAAGAATGAGCGTTTCTCTGCCAGACCCGCCTCCACCGCTTCGGCCTTCTGGTCTTCGTTATAGAGCCGCCCCAGCGTACCGCCAAAATAGCCGCCGCCGGATACCGTGGAAAGATAATCAAATCGGCGCAGGACTTTATTTGCCGCTAACGCCCTGACCAGGCCGAGGCAGAAGGTGGCGCTGCGGATGCCGCCGCCGGAGAGCGCCAGCGCGCTGACGGGCCGGTCGGCGCTGACATTCGCCTGCTGCCGCCTGTGCTGAATTAACGCGTCTTCGTCGCGCTGAGTATCCTGGCCATTATTATTTATCAGAGGCTCGCTCATGATTTTCTGGTCCTGAAGGCTTCGCCGTTATGGATGGGGCTTTGCATTACACAATAGGAATCGGGATTAAAAAATGACAGCGGATTGTGTGAGGACTGTGCGCATTTAACAGAAAAATGGACACTTCACCCATGCGGCCGCAGGCTCAGGGTGGGAGCAGGAGAGTGGGGGGATCCTCCGGCTGCAGCCGCAGCCGGAGAGGGCAGTCAGACGATGGCCTTTACTTCACTTAATGCTTCGGCAATCCGCTTAAAGCGATCGAAGCGTTTTCTCAGCATCGCGTGTTTGGCCGGGTTCGGCTCCAGGCGAAGGGTGGGCGGCTGGCAGTGCGTCATCGCCGTCTGGAAATCTGCATATTCGCCCGCGCCGACCGCCGCGCAGATCGCCGCCGCGCGGCAGCCGGACTGCTTCACGTCGACGATTTCCAGCGGCAGGTTGCTGGCGTCACAGAACATCTGCATCCAGATATCCGAATGCGTGGGGCCGCCCGTAAAACGGATGGTGCCGCTGCCCGCGCCCAGATCCTGTACGCGGTCCTGATGCAGCAGATGGGAGAAAACGATGCCCTGATAAATGGCATAGATCATATCTTCCCGGCTGTGGTGGCCGCTCAGCCCCAGGAAACCGCCGTGCAGGCTGTCGTGGAAGTTGGAGCCGTACAGCCACGGATAAAACAGAATATCGCTGTCCTTTTCATAGCCCTCCTTCGCCCACTGATTAAACTGCCGGTAGCTGTCCGGCAGATCCGGGAAGAACTGCTTCACAAACCAGGCGAGGTTGCTGGCGGAGGTCGGGCTGCCTTCGTGAACGAAGAAGGTGCCGGGGATGCAGTATTTCCCCCATACGTAAGGGTAATCGGACGGCTCAATGCGGTCGAAAACGCGGGTGGCGATGCTCCAGGTGCCCGCCACCGCGCTCAGGCAGTGACTGTCGTGAACGCCCGACGCCAGCGCTGCGCCGACGACGTCAAACAGCCCGCCGAAGACCGGCGTTCCGGCTTTCAGTCCGCACTGCGCGGCGGCCTGCTCGGTAACGTATCCGGCGCAGTCGGCGGAACCGATTACCGGCGGGGCTTTCTCAGCCATCTCTGCAATGTCGAAGATGTTAAACAGCGTGGGATCGAACGCGCCCTGCTGCTGGTTAAACAGGTTGCTGCCGGAGATATTGGTCTCTTCGCAGGCAAACTCGCCGGTCAGGCAGTAGCGGATATAGTCGTGGACCATCAGAATATAGCCCGCACGCTGATAGTTTTCCGGCTCATGCTCCTTCAGCCAGCCGAGCAGCGCCGCCGGATGCGACGGCCACAGCTGTTGCAGGCTGCGCCCGTAAGCTTCGGCATCGCGGCCTTCACTTTTCCAGCGGCTGACCAGCGGCTGCGCGCGCGAGTCGGAAGAGACGATACCGTTACGCACCGGCTGGCCCTGCTTATCCACCAGGTACAGCCCCTTACCGTGGGCGGAGAAGCTCACGCCGTGAATCGCCTCCGGCGCGATGCCGCTTTCCGCCAGCGCCTGGCGGATCACCCGGCCGGTGGCGGACCACAGCTCGGTCATATCGCGCTCGCAGAAGCCCATCTGTTCGCTGAGCAGCGGAACCGCCAGCTCAACAACTTTAACCTCCCGGCCGTCGGCGGTATAAATCCCGGCTTTGGTCACCGTCCCGCCTAAATCAACGCCCATATAGTAGTGGTTCATACTGCCTCCGGGCTGGGCAGCGCGGAGCGGGTTTCACCCCAGCCGGCTGCGGCCATTTTGTCTTCAATCCACTGACGGGCGCGGATGATTTCCAGCAGCGGCTCGTCCGCTTTCTCCGTCCACATCTCAATCAGGAAGGTGCCGCGATAGTTCAGGCGGCGCAGGGTTTTAAAGAACTGCACGAAATCCACGCAGCCCTCGCCAAACGGCACATCGCGGAACTGGCCCGGTGAATCCGGCGTGACCGGCAGCGTATCTTTCAGGTGGATAGCCGCAATCCGATCGATGCCGCCGGTCAGCTCGCTGTCCACCTCATTGCCCCAGGCGGTGAGGTTGCCGATATCCGGATAGACGGTGAACCACGGCGAGTTAATTTTCGCATTCAGCGCCTGCCACTTGCTGATGGAGTTCATAAACGGCGTATCCATAATTTCCACCGCGCACATCACCTGCGCCCCGGCGGCCAGCTCAACGGCCCAGGCCACGGAGTCCTCGAAGCGGGCGATGGTGTCGTCGTCCTGCGGTTCGTAATAGACGTCGTAGCCGGCCAGCTGGATGGTGCGGATGCCCAGATCCTGCGCCAGACGCACGGCTTTCTCCATAATGGCATAGGCCTGCCGGCGGGTTTCTGCATCGCGGCTGCCGAACGGGAAGCGGCGGTGCGCCGACAGGCACAGGGTGGGAATGCGCACGCCGGTCTGCTGAATCGCCCGGATAATCTCCATGCGCTCCGCCTGCGTCCAGTCCAGCCGCGCCAGGCGTTCATCGCTTTCATCTACCGACATCTCGACGAAATCAAACCCGCAGGATTTCGCGACGGCCAGCTTCTCAACCCAGCTTGTCCCTTTCGGCAGCGCCTTTTCGTAAATCCCTAATGGATGCTTACGCATTATCTTTCCCCACGTGTTGCCAGCAGCTGCTGGTGCTTTTTCCGGTTAAGCTTCATCGCGCGCTGCGCCTGCCATTTGTTTTTAAAGAATTTGAACGCCAGGGCGAAAATCAGCGTGATGCCCCACACCGCCAGGTTGAAGTGCAGGCTCACCCCCGCCAGGCTCAGGCCGGTGGCGATCACCTGCAGCACCAGCAGCGCGCAGAAAACGTGGACAACTTTGCCCACGCCGCCGAACGGGTCGGTTCCACCCAGCACAATCGCCAGCACCGTCAGCAGCAGGTAGGAGTCGCCATAGCCCATACGCGCCGAGTTGAAGCGGGCCATCATGATCAGCCCCGCCAGCACGCACAGCAGGCTGGAGATGGAATAAATCGCCATCATGATGCGGTCGGTACGGATGCCGCTGAACCAGGTGGCGTTAATGTTGCTGCCGCACATGTAGATGTTTTTACCCAGGCGGGTTTTGCCCAGCAGCAGGGCGAGAAATACGGTGGCGACAAGAAAGATAATCAGCGGAACCGGGATCCCCCCGATCACCTCCGATCCCATGCTGCGCACGATCGGCGGCATGCCGCTCAGCGCCGCGCCTTTGGTCAGATACACCCCAACACCGCTGATAATCGTCATGCTGCCGAGCGTCACCAGAATCGGGTGCGCGCCGATGCGGGAAATCATCAGCCCGGTCAGTACGCCGATCAGCACCGCAATCACCGCCGCGCCCAGCAGCGCCAGCACCAGCCACATCAGCTGCACGCCGATACTGGCATCAACCGGCACGTAGTGGATCAGCAGCCAGGCCATAAACAGGCTGGTGAGGTTGGCCGTGCCGATAATCGACAGATTCAGGCCGCCGCTCAGCATCGGTACAAACATCGCAAAGGTCAGCAGGCCCAGCTCCGGCAGCTGAAACGCAATGCTCAGAAAGGTATTTTCGGTCAGAAAGCGTCCCGGCATCGCCAGTGAAAAGGCTACCGTGGCAATCAGACAGATACCGAGCAGCCCGGTGCTGGTCCCGTCCAGAGGTAAAAACGATTTATTTTTCATTCAACAGTCTCCGTCAGACGAAGCCGACATCGGTTTCTTTGCGCTTCTTGTAGTGGGTGACGCAGATAGCCGCGACAATAACGACGCCAATCACGATGTTGACGAAATAGCTGGAAACGCCAATCAGGTTCAGGCCGTTTTTCAAAATGCCGATCAGGAATACGCCCATCAGCGTGCCGACCACCGAGCCTCTGCCGCCGGAGAGGCTGGCGCCGCCCAGCACCGCCGCCGCCAGCACATCCAGTTCGCCGCCGACCATCGCGTTAGGCACCACTTCGCTCATGCGGTACGCCTGCAGCATGCCGCCAATGGCTGCCGCCGCGCCTAAATAGCCGTAGGCAAACAGATAAATCACCGAAACGCGGATGCCGATGCGGCGTGCGGATTCGTTGCTGCCGCCGACGGCGTAGAGCTGCCGACCGATATGGGTTTTATTCAGCAGCAGCCAGGTCAGCAGCGCCATGGCCAGCATCACCACCACCGGCAGGCCCACCTGATAGCTTTCGCCGCCGTATTCGAAGGGCAGGACGGTGCGCTGATTGATCCACCAGTCCGGCAGGTCGTAGATACTGTGGCCGTTGGTTATCCACATCAGCATGCCGAACAGCAGCGACTGCATGCTGATGGTGATAATGATCGAGACGATATTGAGGTAGTAGATAAGAACGGCGTTGATCAGGCCGAAGACGATGCCGCAGGCAATCGCCAGCACGATGCACAGCAGCGGGCTGGCGATGACATCGTTCAGCAGCAGCGAGGCAATGACATACTGTGCGACGGACGCCACGGCGGCGAAGGAAATATCAATGCCGCCGGTCACCAACACCACAAACAGGCCCAGCGCAAAAATGCCGGTCACGGCATAGCTTTCGGTTAAATCCAGCAGGTTCTGAATCGACAAAAACTCACTGCTTAACGTCGAAAACAGCACCAGCATTAAGACGATAACCCAGCCCAGCCAGCCTTCGACCGAACGTGGCAGTTTAAAAATGTTAGCCATTGATGGCCTCCGCGAGTTGATGTTCGCTCAGCGTTGAAGGAATTAACTCGTTGACGATCTTTCCCTGTTTCATATGCAGCACGCGATCGCAGTTGTAGTAGGCTTCCGGGGCTTCATCGGTGATCAGCAGCACGGAAATACCGACGCCGGAGAGGCGGTGGATCAGCTTGTAAATACTGTCTTTCGCGCCGATATCCACGCCGACGGTGGGGGCATCGAGAATTAATACTTTTGGCCGGGTGAGGATCCACTTGGCCAGCACCACCTTCTGCTGATTGCCGCCGGAAAGGGTCGAAAGCGGGTTATCCGGGTTGGTCACCTTGATATCCAGGTCCTTAATCCACTCCTGCACCAGCGCATCTTTGCGCTGCTCGTCAATCAGGTGCCACGGCGTTTTGATCTCATCGAGAATCGAAATCACCATATTATCGGCCACCGACTGCGGCAGAATGGCCCCCAGCGTCAGCCGGTCTTCCGAGACATAGGCAATACCCATCTCCCGCGCCTGGGTGTTGTCTTTGAGCCGCACCTTTTTACCGTCGAGCAGGATCTCGCCACGGTCAGGGTGGGTGATACCAAACAGGCTCAGCGCCAGCTCGGTGCGGCCGGACCCCAGCAGGCCGCACAGGCCAAGCACCTCACCCCGGTGCAGCCGCAGGGAGATATCGTCATACTGGCCTTTGCGGCTGAGGTTATTCAGCTCCAGCACCACCTTGCCGAGTTCGGCGTTCGGCAGCTTCTGCTGGTGCTCAATGACCAGTCCGGTCATCAGCTCGGTAATTTTTCCAGTGGAGAGGGCGGCGGCGTCCCAGGTGCCGATCTTCTCGCCGTCGCGAATGACGGTAATGCGGTCGGAAATCTCTTTCACTTCATCCAGACGGTGGCTGACGAAGACCACGGTGATATTTTTATCCCGCAGATAGTTCACCGTGCGCAGCAGCTGGTTCACCTCCGTGCGCGTCAGCGAGGCGGTGGGCTCATCCATAATTACCAGCCGGGCGTCGGCAACCAGCGCGCGGCAGATGGCAATCTGCTGGCGCTGCGCAATCGGCAGATGCTGCACCAGCGCGTCCGGATCGATATTGAACGCCAGCTCGCTGAGGATCTGCTGCGCTTTTTCCCGGAGTTTTTTTTGCTTAAACCAGCCGAAATAGCCCTTCAGGTTATATTCGAAGGCGATGTTTTCGGCGACGGTCAGGTTTGGAAACAGCGACAGATCCTGATAAATGACCTGAATGCCTAACGCCCTCGCGCGGTCCGGCGTCAGGCGGGAATGGGTTTTGTCATCAATGATGATTTCGCTACCGGCATCGGGCGCGTAGACGCCGCTGATGGTTTTAATCAGCGTGCTTTTACCGCAGCCGTTGGCCCCGGCCAGGCAGTGGACTTCGCCTTTATTTAAGGTCAGCGTGATGTTTTTTAATGCCTGATGGCCGCCAAAGCTTTTTGACAGCGCGTTCAGCGTAATCAGCGGGGCGGCATTATCGGCATGGTTATTATTCAGCATGGTTCTTGCCCTGGTGTCAGACGTGAATAAAGCCGGAGCGCAACGGCTCCGGCGATACGGCTCAGGGTCAGAGGCCCAGTTTCACCAGACGTTTGGTGTTTTCCACATCCAGTTTTTCCGGATTATCGCTGAGGATGGTGTTGCCTTTAATTTTGATTTCGCCCATGTCGCCCAGCTTAACGCCGTCTTTGATCGGTTCACCGTTCATCATCGCGGTTGCCACCTGTACAAAGACCTTGCCGGCGGTCATCGGGTTAGAGATATAGCCGCCGTCGATCGCGCCTTTCTCCAGCAGTTTGATGCCCTGGCCCGGGGTGAAGGTGCCGAAGACGCAGATGTCTTTGTTTTTCTTGCGCTTGTCGATAGCGCGGCCTGCGCCGATCGGGCCCTGAGAGCCGAAGGACATAATGCCTTTCAGATCTTTGTGTTTGGACATCAGGTCGTTGGCGGTACGCATGGAGTCATCCACCGATTCGGCGACGCCAAAACGGTCCTCAACCAGCTGCATTTTCGGATAGTGCTCTTTCTGGTAGGCGATGGCGGCGTTGGCCCAGTCGTTCACCAGCGGCACGGTCAGGCTGCCAACGAACATGGCATATTTACCCTCTTCGCCCATGCAGGCGGCCATATCTTTCATATGGTTAGCGCCCATGGTTTGGGTGTCGAGCAGTTCGAAATCCCAGTCCGCATTGGCCTGCGCCGGGGATTCGTGGGTAATGACCTTGATGCCCGCTTCCTGTGCGCGTTTCAGCACCGGCTCCAGCACTTTGGCGTCGTTTGGCACCACGCCGATCACGTCCACTTTCTTGGCGATCAAATCTTCGATGGCGCGGACCTGCTCGGCCGGGTCGGCGGTGGTTGGCCCCACCTGCCAGGCATTCACGCCCAGGGCTTTACCTTCTTCTTTAATCCCCTGTTCCATCACGTTAAACCAGGGAATTCCCCCCACTTTGACCACCACGCCCATGGTGAAAGGCTTGTTGGCTTTTTGAGGGACCGCTGCGTCATCAGCCTGGGTGGAAAAAGAAGCGATCAGTGAGGCGATTACACAGGGTAAGAGTAATTTTTTCATTATAAGATCCTCAGAAGGTTATTTTAATTATCATCGTTGCCGAATAGTGCATTATTCGGTTTATTTCCCTCGCCCTTATACCGCTCGTTGCTTAATAAAACGATCGGCAGTGGATAACGCATTATGCATCGATCCGCCGTGGTCATTTAATAAAGCAATGATGATGAGGTATTAAGGTTCAGGTTTTATCGTGCAATTTCACTGGTATTGACGGTAATAAATTCGTTCTGACTGAATGCGTCAGAACGGGCAGCGTTTATTTTCGCGAAGGATCTCATTTATCGACTTCAATCACGTTAAATTCCGGACTGTCTCCCCAGTTTCTTTCTTCAGCCACTTTATTGGTGATTAAAATATCAATGTCGTCGAGCATGCAGATCTTACAAAATGCGAACTGATCGAACTTGCTGGAGTCGGCCAGCAGAATTTTTTTGCCGGAAACCTGCAGCATCACCTGCTTTAAGCGGGCGTTTATTTCGCTGCCGTCGCGGATGCCATTTTCCAGGTTCAGCCCCTGGCAGGAGAAAAAGAAGGTATTGATCTGAAAGTTACGAATCGCGCTTTCGGCCACCGGGCCGTGGAAATCGTCATGACGCTCCGAGTATTCACCGCCGCAGCCGATGATACGCACCTTATCGCGGCAGGCCAGCGCCTGAATGATTTTGACCGAATTGGTCACTACGGTGATATCAATATCCGGGATCTGCCGTGCCAGGAACCAGCAGGTGCTGCTGTTATCCAGCAGAATGCAGTCACCCGGGTGAATAAACTGCAGGGCGGCTTTAGCCAGCTTCATCTTAATGTCGGGATGTTCTTCCGTTCTTTTCCGTAAAGACTCTGCCCGATCGATGGTGTCAGCCTTATAGAATGCGTCCTGCACGGGCCGGGTGCGGTCGTCATAGTCATCCAGCGAAACGGCACCGCCAAAGCTGCGGATCAGTTTTTTATTCCGCTCCAGCAGATTTAAATCGCGGCGGATAGTCTCCTGCGAAACGCTACACATGGTCGACAGTTCGGCAACCAGCGCGGAGCCATTCTGTTGCACATAGCTACAAATCATCTTGTAACGTTCAGCCTGTAACATAAATAGCCCGATTCCATCGTTTATCACATGTTCTAATACTCTTACTTTTCAGGTTTTTTTAAAGTGACTGATTTCAAGAAACCCGTTAGCAGGTTTTTCCATACGCCTTAATGTGATTAATATCACTCTATGATGTTCTCTCTATGCCGTTATAATCATTTTAATGTGATTTTTATCACGTAAAATCGGGCGTTATCGCAGATAAAAAATCATCGGCAGTTGTAAATCAACATAAACGGTCATCACCATAATGACCGTTTATGCCCAAATAGTACCGTTTGTATTTGTTTGGCCCGTTTCAGTTCCGCCCGAGGCTTTTCGCAGCAGAGTATTAGACGTAACGTAATAACCCATCACTCCCTTATTTATAAAAAAAGGGATATTTGCAGCGCGGCAATCGTCATCTGCAAATAAACGCTTTATTACGTGAGGTTAACAATGCTGCAAAAATTAAAACAACAGGTGTTTGAAGCGAATTTATTATTACCCGCCCACAGGCTGGTGACCTTTACCTGGGGAAACGTCAGCGGAATCGATCGGGAACGTGGCCTGGTGGTGATTAAACCTTCCGGCGTGGAGTATAAAGACATGCGGCCGGAGGATATGGTGGTGGTCGATCTGCACAGCGGAAACGTGGTGGAAGGTGATAAAAAACCGTCTTCTGATACCGCAACGCATCTGGTGCTGTACCGTGCCTTTGAACATATCGGCGGCGTGGTGCACACCCATTCCCGGCACGCCACGATTTGGGCGCAGGCCGGTCAGCCGCTGAAAGCGCTGGGCACCACCCACGCCGATTACTTCTATGGCACCATTCCCTGCACCCGCCTGATGCGCGAAGAGGAGATCAACGGCCAGTATGAGCATGAAACCGGGAGGGTGATTGTGGAAACGCTGAATCAGCAGGGGATCGACGCAAAGGATATCCCTGCGGTGCTGGTCAACGGCCACGGCCCGTTCGCCTGGGGTAGCGATGCGGATAATGCCGTGCACAATGCCGTGGTGCTGGAAGAGATCGCCTATATGAATCTGTTTACCCGCCAGCTGCAGCCCGGCGTGGACAGTATGCAGCAGACGCTGCTGGATAAACACTTCCTGCGTAAGCACGGAGCGAATGCCTATTACGGTCAGTAACCGCTTCTCCCCGGGGGAGCGCGTGTCCCCACTCTGGCATGGTCGCTCGGCCATGCCGGATTAACCCATTGTCAAAATAACGACTGTTGTTAATAGCCCCCGGTTTATTCAGAGGATGGCTCTTCCCCAAATGGCAACGCTGTTATTGACTGATAAGTTTTTTATTTCTAAAACCACCCGTAAAATAGAGTTAATACATATTGAATGATGATTAATTAAGATCAATTTCATAGTTTAACTCCCCCATCTCGACGCCTTATCCTGCGAAATTATTTCTGACTCACTTTCTGCACCGCCATGACCCTCAAAATGTCGCGGTTTATTCTCATGGCGAAATGCAACAGAAAAGAATTACTATCCCTGTGTCCCGGCATGCTATGAATGAAGCTTCGCTGATGTTACCGGATTTTTAATTAAATTCTAATAGGTAACATTATGTTTAATATTTATGCTGTAAACTATTCATTACTGGGTCACGATAAAGCGGAAGATCTTTTTATGTTGAGAAAGAATACCTTTAAAGATCGTCTGCAATGGGCCGTCACCTGCTCGGACGGCATGGAACACGATCAATTCGATAATGAAAAAACTGACTATATATTTGGCGTCGAAAAAGGAGTGATATTATGCGGTACAAGGATGATTGATATGAAGGAGAGTAATATGTTGAATGATACCTTTGCAGGCTTTTTTAATAAGGTTAATATCCCTGAGGGAAATTTCGTGGAGTCAACGCGTTTCTTCGTCGATAAGGAGAGAACCCACTCGCTGTTGGGCGGGAAATATCCGGTGACCATGAGCCTGTTCCTGTCGCTGATCAACTACGCCATAGAGCGTCATTATGACGGTATTCTGGCGGTGGCCAGTCACTCGATGATGTCGATCATCAGGCGCTCGGGCTGGAACGTGACGGTGCTGGAGATCGGTATGTCGGAGAAAGATGAGCCGGTCTATCTCCTGCTCGGGCATATTGATACGCAAAGTCAGGAAAAGCTGAAGGCGAAAATCAGGCGCCATGAGCAGCAGAATGAGCGGGAGCTTAACGCCTGGCCACTGCCGTTTAACGCACAGTAACCCTTAACTCACCGGTTTAATCAGCTGAAGTTCCACGCCTAAACGCACAGCATGCCGGGCATTGGCAACTCCCAGCTTTTTAACGATATTCGACATATGGAATTTAACCGTACGCACGGTTATTCCCAGAATCATCCCGGTTTCCTGATAGGTTTTTCCTACGCTTGCCCAGTAAAGAATTTCATTTTCACGCTCGGTGAATCCAGCCGCTTTTTCTTTACCTGATGAATTTTTCACGGAGAGCGCATTTAAGGCCAGGTAGGTTTCATGTACCGATGCCAGTAAAATAGAGAGGTCGCCTTTATTCTGAATCAGGGTTTGCATCACCTCGGCGCTATTCTCAGGGGGAAGGATAAACGACAGCGTGACCAGGTTATTATTGTAATCATGCAAAACAAAGGTATAGCCGTTGACCAGGCCGAATGCTTTCGCCTGCGTAAAGGGATCGGTGAGGTTAAACCCTGAGCTGACCATCAGGTTTTCATCCCAGGCAAACGGCGTTAAGCGGTTGAGTGCGGTGATGACCACCGGATCGGTGTACTGCAGGGAGTTTTCGCGATAGCGCTGTACCCACTCATCGGGATAATTGGTTACGCCAAAAATGCACGACATATCCTTCTTTGACAGGACCACATAAGCCCAGGTCAGCTGTCCAAACTCATTTAACGTGTTCTCAAGAAAACGTCGGATAACCTCTTCAACATTTTCTTCACTTCTCATTAACATTACCGTCTCCTTGACAGTGATTGCTTGATGAACAGCCATGTCGGGAAAAGAATACGTGACCTGCTGGCGCAGACGATGTCGTGCTTATCACATCTTCCACCAGTTAAACCATCAACACAAGGTACAGTCATGACCTGTACCTTTAGCCAGATTAATTATCAGACTATTTGTATTATTATCATCGGTAGAATTAAAGCGTGGTACGCATTGTAGTATAAAAATCCCCAACGCGTTTTATATTTGTTGAGGATTAAATGCCAACCACCAGGGAAATCGATTACTAAAATTATAATGAATGATAAAAAGCGCAATCATCAAAGGTTGTGCTTTTTTTTATGCCATTTTCCCGTGTTGCCAGTACAACCTTCTGTTTTCCGCACAGTTGATCTGGAAATAGCGCGGGCGTGGCTTTTATTTCAAAAGGTAAATATTGTTTCGCTGAGGAACTAAATACCTTTCTGACTTTTCATGCTGGTTTTATTCACTCTTCGAAATAATGACGATAGCGTTCAAACTCTCCGACAAAAACGGAGGATATTTCGGCAAAAAAGCCGTTTTCGTTAGGATATCGTCAAGCCGACTATACCGGGGGGAAGGATGACTTGCGGGTGGCGTGTTATTCGCGAGATGATTTTCTCATGGTCGGCAGGAACGGCATACCCGCGGGATAACCTGCGGGTATGCCGGTAAAGCGATTAACGCATGGTGACGAATTCTTCCGCACCGGTCGGGTGGATCGCCACGGTGTTATCGAAGTCTTTCTTGGTTGCGCCCATTTTCAGCGCCACCGCGAAGCCCTGCAGCATTTCATCCATGCCGTAGCCGATGCCGTGAATACCAACAATTTTCTCGTCGGCACCCACACAGACCAGCTTCATACGGCAAGGCTGGCGGTGCTGCGTGACGGCGGTGTACATCGCGGTAAAGGCGGATTTGTACACTTTCACCTGGTCATCACCAAACTTCTCGCGCGCTTCCGGCTCGGTCAGGCCCACGGTGCCGATCGGCGGGTGGCTGAACACCACGGTTGGTACGTTGCTGTAGTCCAGATGCTCGTCCGGCTTGTTGTTGAACAGGCGCTCAGACAGGCGACGCCCGGCGGCAACCGCCACCGGCGTCAGCTCCACCGCGCCGGTGTTATCACCCACCGCGTAGATGCCTTTCACGTTGGTATTCTGGAACTTATCAACGTTGATGTAGCCTTTGTCGTTCAGCGCAACGCCGGTGACGTCCAGGTTCAGGTTGTCGGTCATCGGCTCGCGGCCAATCGCCCAGATCAGGCAGTCCACGGTCTGCTCTTTGCCGTTTTCCAGCTGCAGTGTCAGGCTGCCGTCGGCATTCTTCACCACCGCCTTCGGAATGGATTCGGTGTGCAGCGTCGGGCCTTCGGTGTTAATCACTTCCAGCAGCGTATCGACGATCAGCGGATCGAAGGTGCGCAGCGGTGCGTGCTTACGAACGAACAGGTGGGTTTCAGAACCCAGCGCGTTCAGCACGCCGGCAATTTCTACCGCGATATAGCCAGCGCCCACCACGGCGGTGCGTTTTGGCAGCGCCTGCAGCTCAAAGAAGCCGTCGGAGTTGATGCCGTACTCGGCGCCCGGAATGTTCGGCTGAACCGGGCGACCGCCGGTGGCGATCAGAATATGATCGGCGGTAATTTTTTCACCGTTCACTTCCACGGTGTGCGCATCAACAAAACGCGCGAAGCCTTTGATCACGTCGACGTTGTTTTTACCCAGTACGTTATCGTATGAGGTATGGATGCGATCGATGTAGGCGCTGCGGTTCTTCAGCAGCACGTCCCAGTTATGCTGGTTAACGGTGGTGTCGAAGCCGTAATCCGGGCCGTACTGATGAATCGCTTCGGCGATCTGCGCGGCGTGCCACATAACTTTTTTCGGTACGCAGCCCACGTTAACGCAGGTGCCACCCAGATCTTTCGCTTCGATCAGCGCACATTTCTGTCCGTACATGGCCGCGCGGTTGATGGAGGCGATACCGCCGCTGCCGCCGCCGATGGCGAGATAGTCATAATGTTTGGTCATCGAATCTTCCAGTTCAGTAAGTGAGTTATTTTTCTGACCGTAAGTGTAACGCCACTCGACCAAATGCCGCAAAGATTGCGTCTATGATTGCGATAGGGCGGAGGGCTAAACTCCCGTCATTAGCGGAATCACTAATGTTAGACTCGCACGATATGATCCTGCCCGGTGCAGGAAATAATCGCGTTACGGAGTGGAAAGCGTATGGAACTGCAGTTTTTAGGTACGGGGGCCGGTACGCCGAGCCGCGAGCGAAATGTCACCAGCATTTCGCTGAACCTGAGTGAATACAACCGTGGCAGCTGGCTGTTTGACTGTGGGGAAGGGACCCAGCATCAGATTCTGCGCACGCCGATTAAGCCCGGAAAAATTGAGAAAATTTTTATCACCCATCTGCACGGCGACCATATTTTCGGCCTGCCGGGGTTGCTGACCAGCCGGTCGATGAACGGTGCCACCGAGGCGATGACGCTTTACGGTCCGGTGGGGATTAAGACCTTTGTGGAAACCTCGCTGCGGCTGAGCGGTTCGTGGCTGACCTTCCCGCTGGAGATTGTGGAAATTACTGCCGGGGAAGTGTGTAACGACGAGCAGTTTCGCGTGACGGCGTTTCCGCTGACGCATCCGGTGGAGTGCTACGGCTACCGGATTGACGAGCATGACAAACCCGGCGCGCTGGATGCGGATCGGCTGAAAGCGGACGGTTATCTGCCCGGCCCTTACTATTACGATTTAAAGCAGGGGCGCAGCGTGACGCTCGACGACGGTCGGGTGGTGAACGGCTGGGACTATGTGGGCAGTGCAGTCAAAGGGCGCAGTCTGGCAATTTTTGGCGATACTGCGCCAACGGCAGCGGCAAACGATCTGGCGGCGGGTGTGGATGTGATGGTGCATGAGGCGACGCTTGAGGTGGCGATGGAAGAAAAGGCCAACGGGCGCGGTCATTCCTCGACGGTGCAGGCGGCCACGGTGGCGAAGGAGAGCGGGGCAAAGCGGCTGATTATCACCCATTTGAGTTCACGCTATCTGCGGCATGACTGTGAGCGTTTGCTGGAGGAGTGCCGGGCGGTGTTTCCGGCGACGGAGATGGCGCATGATTTTGCGGTGTTTGTTGTCTGACGGATCGTTCCTGTGCTGTCTGATGCCATGGTGCTCGCGCTGACGGGGCGTTGCCCCGTCTGGCGGGTCCTCGCGCCCCGCGCTGCGTGGTGCCTTCGCTTCGTTCGTCAGCCGGTCGGACCGGCTCGGACGTCACGTCCCTGTGCCGACCGAGCCTTGCGCCCGCGTCCTGCGGGCGCATCCTGGCTTCCTCTCTCCGCTCAGCGCTGCGGATTGCCAGCCGGGGCAACGCCCCGTCAGCGCTTTGGCCCCGGAGTGGTCTTCAGATCCAAAGGCATTGGTGTGATGCATCAGCACGATGCGAGCGAAATGGGCGATGTCGATGCTGTGCAGGTAATCCTGGCTTCCTCTTTCCGCTCAGCGCTGCGGATTGCCAGACGGGGCAACGCCCCGTCAGCGCTTTGGCCCCGGAGTGGTCTTCAGATCGAAAGGCATTGGTGTGATGCATCAGCACGATGCGAGCGAAATGGACGATGTCGATGCTGTGCCGGTAATCCCGGCTTCCTCTCTCCGCTCAGCGCTGCGGATAGTCTGACGTAACCCAGGTTATTATGAATAAAATTAGTGTGTTATGTGCATGTGGATGAAGGGCGGGAGTGATACTTTTACCTGCGTACCGTTGAGAAAGCAAAGCAAATTTATCGAGTGAAAACTGAACGCCGGCTTAACGAAAAGCGATCGCGAAAACTGAAGGAGTACGGCCTCTGCTGCGGCAGAGCGGCAATCCGCAGCGCTGAGGTGGAGGCAGCTGGGCAGGAGACGACAGCAGGGACGCTGGCGTCAGTTTGAGCGCGGGCAGGAAGCCCGCTCTCAAACGGTCCGTCGGCCAGATGCCGGAGCCGAGGGCACCGCGCAAAGCGCGGCGCGAGGACCGCCCGACGCCGCAGCAGAGGCCGTGCTCCCGCACAACTCACGCCGCAAATCCGTAGTAAATATCAGGCTCCCCGCACAACTCACGCCGCAAATCCGTAGTAAATATCAGGCTCCCCGCAGAACTCATGCAGCGAACCCGCAGCAGTTACTCCGGAACGATCCACTCAACCTTAGAATGCCCGGTCCCCGACGGCACCAGCACCTTTTCCAGCCACGGCAGCACATTCTTCATCTGCTGCTCCAGCTTCCACGGCGGGTTAACCACAATCATCCCCGATGCGGTCATACCGAAGCGGTCGCTGTCCGGGCGCACGCCCAGCTCAATTTGCAGAATACGGCGAATGCCGGTGGCTTCCAGATCTTTGCACATGCGCTTAATCTGCTGGCGCAGCACCACCGGATACCACAGCGCGTAAACGCCGGTACCGAAGCGCTTATAGCCTTCCTCAATGCCCTTCACCACCGCCTGATAATCGCTTTTCAGCTCGTAAGGTGGGTCGATCAGCACAAAACCACGGCGGGACAGCGGCGGCAGTTTGGCCTTCAGCTGCTGATAGCCATCGGCACGATCGGTGCGCGCGCGGCTGTCCTTCAGGAACTCGCCGCGCAGCAGCGGAAAATCACTGGAGTGCAGCTCAGTCAGCTGAAGCTTGTCATATTCACGCAGCAGATAGCGGGCAATCAGCGGCGAACCCGGGTAGTAACGCAGCTTGCCGTTGGGGTTCAGATCCTTGACCGCTTTAATATACGGCTCAAGTTCGGCAGGTAAATCGTCCTGCTGCCAGATACGTGCAATGCCTTCCAGATATTCACCGGTCCGTTCGGCGTGCTCGCCGCTTAACAGGTAACGCCCGGCACCGGCGTGAGTGTCGAGGTAAAGATAGGGTTTATCCTTCTCGTTAAGCGAACTGATAATCAGGCTTTGAACGGTGTGTTTCAGTACGTCGGCATGGTTACCGGCGTGAAAACTGTGGCGATAGCTGAGCATTATTTATCCTGTTGATTTTATGCGGCTTTAATTGATGATAAATCAATTTTTTACAATTATTACCCCACGGATTACCCCACAGAACGACGCACAGCAACGGATGTAGGAAAAAGCATGAGAACCAGGGGGCCGATTATATCAGGGTTGGTTGGCAGATGGGCTGAGTCAAAAAAACAAATCGGCGCTTTTGTTCCCTGAACCCGGGGCAGGGAAATGCCTCAGGTTGGTATACGTTGCCAAACCGGGTAGGTGAAAAACAGCAGGTGTATCATATTAAAGGAAAAATGCATCAGCGTGGCCACCCACAGGCGGCCGCTCCACAGCCAGGCCAGGCCGTAAATGACCCCCGCCAGCGTGGCGAAAAGCACCAGCATCAAACCGCCGGAGAAGTGCGCCAGGCCAAATAATCCCGAGGCAATCACCAGAGCGCGTTTATTACCCAGAAACTGACTCAGGCGCTGCTGGATGTAGCCGCGGAACAACGCTTCTTCCGCCAGGCAGACAAAAAACAGGTTGGCCAGAATAAATGAGCCTGTCCACGCGGGGATATGCGGTTCCACCCGCAGCGCGCCGAATACGGTCGCCGCCAGCAGCAGCAGAGGCATCGACAGGATCAGCACCAGCCACCACAGCGGGTTTTGCGGCTGCTGGGAAGGTCGGGCCAACAGCGTTGGCATGCAGCCCAGCAGCAGAAATGGGATTAACGCCTTATCAAGATTAAAGTAAAACGTGAACGGCAGGCTCTGTGGCCCGGCCTGAACGCCGGAGGCGGCGATTTGATTATTAAATCCTGGGATCATGTGCAGCCCCAGCGCGATAGCCCCTGCCACCAACAGGATCTCGCCCGGCAGTGCGAACGGAGTTTGCCGCTGACGGTATCCCCAACACAGGGCGACACAGAACATAATACCGAGGGCGATGATGCCCGGCGGCAGCAGCTTCTGCTCAACGATCGCCATCGCCAGCGTAATGCACAACATCACCAGAGCGCAGCGCAGATTAATTGACAAGAACAGCAGAGACAGCGCCAGTAAAAACCACATCAGTACACTCCCTGTTTAAATGAGTAAAACGGCGTAACAAAGCGAAAGAGTATGCAATGCTCAACCGGCACCATCAAAGCCGAACGTGCGGTGAGAACCGGCTCCGATGGCCGATGAAGGGCAGATGTTACGCTGTCCACCATTGATTTTCGCTACACTTAGCCTCATGTTAAATAAATCGTGCGTAAATACGCGCTCCTGACATCGATTAAAGGACTACTGCGCTATGACCAACCCGTTACTCTCCTCTTTTACTCTTCCTCCGTTTTCCGCCATCAAACCTGAGCATGTGGTTCCTGCCGTAACCCAGGCGTTGAGTGATTGCCGTGCGGCGGTTGAGAAAGTCGTGGCCCAGGGCGCGCCCTACAGCTGGGATAACCTGGTGCAGCCGCTGGCGGAAGTGGACGATCGTTTAAGCCGCCTGTTCTCCCCGGTCAGCCACCTGAATTCGGTCAAAAACAGCCCGGAGCTGCGCCAGGCCTACGAACAAACCCTGCCGCTGCTGTCGGAATACAGCACCTGGGCGGGCCAGCATGAAGGGCTATATCAGGCATATCGTGACCTGAAAGAGGGCAGCCATTACGCCGCGCTCGATCTGGCACAGAAAAAAGCGGTCGATAACGCCCTGCGTGATTTCGAGCTGTCGGGTATCGGCCTGTCGAAAGAGAAGCAGCAGCGCTACGGTGAAATCGCCGCACGTCTCTCCGAGCTGGGGTCGACCTACAGCAACAACGTGCTGGATGCGACGATGGGCTGGAGCAAGCTGATTAGCGATGAAAGCGAACTGGTCGGGATGCCGGAAAGCGCGCTGGCCGCCGCGAAAGCGCAGGCGGAAGCGAAAGAACAGCAGGGCTGGCTGCTGACCCTGGATATCCCAAGCTATCTGCCGGTGATGACCTACTGTGACAATCAGGCGCTGCGTGAAGAACTGTACCGCGCCTATTCCACCCGTGCCTCTGACCAGGGGCCGAACGCCGGCAAGTGGGACAACAGTGAAGTGATGGCCGAAGAGCTGGCCCTGCGCCACGAACTGGCTCAGCTGCTGGGCTTTGACTCCTTCGCGGATAAATCACTGGCGACCAAAATGGCGGAAAGCCCGGCGCAGGTGATCGACTTCCTGACCGATCTGGCAAAACGTGCCCGTCCGCAGGCGGAGCAGGAGCTGGCCGAGCTGCGCGCCTTTGCGAAAAAAGAGTTCGGCGTGGACGAACTGCAGCCGTGGGATCTGACTTACTACGGTGAAAAACAGAAACAGCACCTGTACTCCATCAGCGACGAGCAGCTGCGCCCGTACTTCCCGGAGCAGCGCGCGCTGAGCGGCCTGTTTGAAGTGGTAAAACGCATTTACGGCATCACCGCCAGCGAACGCAAAGATGTGGATGTCTATCATCCCGACGTGCGTTTCTTCGACCTGTTTGACGAAAGCGGCGAGCTGCGCGGCAGCTTCTACCTGGACCTCTATGCTCGCGAACACAAGCGCGGCGGAGCCTGGATGGATGACTGCGTTGGACAGATGCGCAAAGCCGACGGCAGCCTGCAAAAGCCGGTGGCCTATCTGACCTGTAACTTCAACCGCCCACTCGGCGGCAAGCCCGCGCTGTTCACCCACAATGAAGTGACCACCCTGTTCCACGAGTTTGGCCACGGTCTGCACCATATGCTGACCCGCATTGAAACCCCGGGCGTATCCGGCATCAGCGGTGTGCCGTGGGATGCGGTCGAGCTGCCGAGCCAGTTTATGGAAAACTGGTGCTGGGAGCCGGAAGCGCTGGCGTTTATCTCCGGCCATTACGAGACCGGTGAACCGCTGCCGCAGGCGCTGCTGGAAAAAATGCTGGCAGCGAAGAACTACCAGGCCGCGCTGTTCATCCTGCGCCAGCTGGAGTTCGGCCTGTTTGACTTCCGCCTGCATACCGAGTTCGACCCGGCCAAAGGCGCGCAGATCCTTGAAACGCTGAAAGAGGTAAAATCGCTGGTGGCGGTGGTGCCTGGCCCGTCGTGGGGCCGCTTCCCGCATGCTTTCAGCCACGTCTTTGCCGGTGGCTATGCCGCAGGCTACTACAGCTATCTGTGGGCGGACGTGCTGGCGGCAGATGCGTACTCACGCTTTGAAGAAGAAGGGATCTTCAACCGCGAAACCGGGCAGTCGTTCCTCGATAACATCCTGACGCGCGGCGGTTCCGAGGAGCCGATGGAGCTGTTCAAACGCTTCCGTGGCCGCGAGCCGCAGCTGGATGCGATGCTGAAACACTACGGCATCAAGGGATAAGCGGTTTTGAACATCTGTTTACTGGATGAAACGGGCACCGGAAACGGTGCCTTATCTATTCTGGCCGAGCGCTGGCAGCTGACGCATGACGACGCTGCACCGATGGCGCTGGTGATGACCGCCACGCACCTTGAACTGCGCAAGCGCGACGAGCCGAAGCTCGGCGGCATTTTCGTTGATTTCGTCGGCGGCGCGATGGCGCATCGCCGAAAATTCGGCGGAGGGCGCGGTGAGGCGGTGGCAAAAGCCGTCGGCATTAAAAGCGGCTATCTGCCGGACGTGGTCGATGCCACGGCGGGCCTGGGGCGCGATGCGTTTGTGCTGGCGTCCGTGGGCTGCCGCGTCAGGATGCTGGAGCGTAACCCGGTGGTGGCGGCACTGCTGGATGACGGCCTGGCGCGGGGCTATGCCGATGCGGAGATTGGCCCGTGGCTGCGCGAGCGGCTGACGCTGCTGCATGCCTCAAGCCTGACGGCGCTGACGGATATCATGCCGCGGCCGCAGGTGGTGTACCTCGATCCGATGTTTCCACATAAGCAGAAAAGCGCGCTGGTGAAGAAAGAGATGCGGGTGTTTCAGTCGCTGGTGGGGCCGGACCTGGATGCCGACGGACTGCTGCAGCCGGCCCGCCAGCTGGCGACCAAAAGGGTGGTGGTCAAGCGCCCGGACTACGCGCCGCCGCTGGCCGATGTGGGCACGCCGAACGCGGTGACAACCAAAGGCCATCGGTTTGATATTTATGCGCCGTTGACCCCGTAACCGGGCGTCCGGAACAGAGGGCACAGCCTGCGGTTGGCACATCAGGCTGTGCTTTTTTTTTTGCGTCCGGCACAGGGTCAGAGTGCGATCACACAAACGGCGCGAGCGGGTCGGCAATTCTGAACGCGGTGGCTTTATCGGCGGCCGGTGGGTAGATCAGTTCACTGACGATCGACAATTTCAGCTTTTTCGCTTCCGCCCGCGTCAGTTTCACCTGCTGATCCCAGCCTTCCGTATAGACCGCCCCCCATGCGCCAAGATCGAGGCAGGTGACGTAATTTTCCTGACGATAAGGCAGCGGTGCGATATCCAGCAGGCTGGCTGCCGCGTTATTGCCGGCAAACTTACCCAGCTGGATGGCGTGCTGGCAGGTCATCAGCGCGTGGTTGCCCCTGTCGTCGGTGGCGGCATACGCCACGTCGCCGGTGGCATAAATGTCCTCATGGCCAACGACCTGCAGCTGGGCATTAACGTGCAGGCGGCCCTGACGATCGCGCGGTGCGTCAATCTGCGCCGTCAGGTCGTCGGCCTGTACGCCAACGGTCCAGATAACGGTCTGCGCGGCAAGGGTCTGTCCATCTTTCAGCGTCACGCCCTCCGCAGTCACCTGCTCCACTTCCGCATTAACCCGCCACTCCACGCCCAGCTCGGCGGAAGCTTCGGTAATCACATTGCGCAGTGCCTCGCTGAATCGCCCCGCTGGCTGCGAGCCGCGCTCAATCACCACTACGCGGGTTTTGGCCTGCGCGCCGAGGATCTCGCGCAGTCGCGCCGGCAGTTCTGTGGCCATTTCAATTCCGGTAAAACCGCCGCCGCAGACCACCACGGTGTTGCGCGATTCACTCTCCGGGCGCTGCGCCAGACTATTGAGGTGCTGCTCCAGTACCTCAGCGCTCTCCAGCTGGTCAAGGTCGAACGCGTGCTCTGCCACCCCCGCCACCTGTGAACGATTAACGTGGCTGCCGCTGGCCAGAATCAGGCGGTCATAGCGCTGCTGCTGCTTCATGCCGGATTCGTCACGCCAGCTTACCCGGCGAGCCGCCGCATCGATCCGGCTGACCGTGCCGCGCAGGAAATTCACCCCGGTGACGTCGAACAGCGGCTGCAAAGGAGCAACCAGCGAACGCACGGCGCTTTCATAAAAACGCGGGCGCACGCGCAGCTCGGGCTGCGGGGCGATCACGGTGATCTCGACATCCGTATTGCCATTCACCAGCCGTGCGGCGCTCAGCGCTGACCACATTCCCGAGAAACCGGCACCGATTATCAGAATTTGTTTACGCATTTTACTGTCACTCTTGTTACGGTTATTAACTCGGATTATATTGGTCGTAGTTTAAAAAGGCAAAGGTGATTTGTGCGCAGGGTGGGGCTGAAAACGCTACACTAGCGGCAGTTGAGATGGTTGAGAGAAGGGCATGGCATTTTACAGTTCTGGCGTTGAGTACGGCATTCACAGCCTGATGTTTATGGTTGACGGCAACGGGGACGCGCGTGAGATGAGCGTGCGCGAGATTGCTGACCTGCAAAATGTGCCCTACGACTACCTGGCCAAAATCTTTACCCGCCTGTCAAAAGCGGGGCTGGTACGCAGCAGCGAAGGCAAGGGCGGCGGTTTTCAACTGGCGCATCCTGCCGCAAACATCACGCTGCTCGACGTGGTGAATGCAATCGACGGCGAGAAACAGGTTTTTGCCTGTCGCGAGATCCGCCAGCGGACCGTTATTTTTGACGAAACGCCGCCGGAGTGGGCCTGTTCGGGAATTTGCGGGGTGCGTTCCGTAATGGAGTTGGCCCAGCAGCGGATGGAAGAATCGCTGGCGCAGCACTCTATCCTGGAGCTGGCGCTGAAGATGTACCGTAAGGCACCGCCGACGTTTGTGGTGGAAGTGCAGGACTGGATTGAAACACGCAGGGAATAAAGGCCGGGTTTAAACGGCCTTTTTAAGAACGGGATTAATCTTCGTCTTCATCGTTCAGCGGCACAATCAGCATATCAATGTGCACGGTGTTGATCAGCTGGCGGGCCGAGGACATCAGCTTGCTCCAGAAATCCTGATGGTGGCCACAGACCACTAAATCCACCTGATACTGCTTGATAGCATCAACCAGCACCTGGCCGAGGTCGCCGCTGCCGCTGAGGGTTTCAGCAATCGGATAACCGGCGCTGGTCGACAGCTCGGTCAGCGCGGTGTGGGTTTCTTCCGAAATCCGTTTCTGCATATCACCCAGGTTAACGTCAATCAGGCCGGTATAGAGATCGGAATAATTCACATCAACGTGGATCAACGAGACTTTTGCATCATAAGGACGGGCCATCGATACTGCTTTATCAACCAGCAGTTTGCTTTCAGGCGACAGGTCAACAGCAATCAGAATGTGTTTGTAAGCCATGATGAATACTCCTTTTCGCGTAAGTTCTGATACATGCGGGATACGGTTCAGTATAGCGAAAATTGTTAAAGGATGTTGTGGCAGCCTGCGGTCTTTGCGAAGAGGATCAACATGAATTTTCCTCCATTTACTGGCTGATGCATGACGCAGTGCTGGAAAAAATTTGTGCAGATCTCCTACACTGATAAGAAGCGCCACCGAGCGCGTTATTATCGCCTCGTCCGGCTTGCGCCGTATCTGGCCGATATCGATAACAGGGGCAGTTCAACCATTGCAGGGCACAGCGGCTTGCCCGTTTACGTTTTCTGCAATGAATGGCCGGGAGGGGATCATGATCAGCACCATCGCGCTTTTCTGGGCTCTTTGTGTTGTTTGTGTAGTGAATATGGCGCGCTATTTCTCTTCGCTGCGCGCTTTGCTTGTGGTGTTACGCGGCTGCGATCCTTTGCTGTATCAGTACGTCGATGGGGCGGGATTCTTTACCTCGCACGGGCAGCCGGGCAAGCAGGTTCGGCTGGTGTATTACATCTGGGCACAGCGCTACCTGGACCATCATGACGATGAGTTTATCCGCCGCTGTCAGCGCGTGCGCGGCCAGTTTATTTTGACCAGTTCCCTCTGCGGTCTGGTGGTTATCAGCCTGATTGGCCTGGCTATCTGGCACTGAGCGCGGGCATAAAAAAAAGCGGACCGGAGTCCGCTTTTAACTTTTTAGCGTGGCGGGCAACGCCGCCACGCTGGCTTAAATCAGCTTCAATGCAATCCAGTACAGCACACCGGAAAGAACAATCGATACCGGCAGGGTAAAGACCCACGCCAGCAGGATGTTCTTAATGGTTCTGCCCTGCACGCCGCCGCCGTCAACCAGCATCGTACCCGCCACCGAGGAGGAGAGAACGTGTGTGGTTGAAACCGGCATGCCGGTATAACTTGCCACGCCAATCGATACCGCCGCCGTCATCTGCGCCGACATGCCCTGAGCGTAAGTCATACCTTTCTTACCGATTTTTTCACCGATAGTGGTGGCAACACGACGCCAGCCAACCATGGTGCCTAACGACAGCGCCAGCGCCACCGCCACGATAATCCATACCGGAGCGTACTCGATGGTATTGAGCAAATCGCCTTTCAGCTTGGTCAGGAAGCGTTTATCTTCCGCGCTGGTTTCCGGCAGCTTCGCCGCTTTTTCCGCCGTATCAGAAATACACATCAGCATACGACGCAGGTGGCTGCGTTGTTCAACGGTCAGTGCATCGTAGCTGGAGAGATTATTCAGCAGCCCCTGAGCACGCTGGATGACGGGCAGTGCGCGCGCGGCATCGCAGTGGAACTCCTGAGGACCTGAAGGGATCTCTTCCGGCGACGGGATCGCAGGAGGTGACATCTGAATAATATGCGTCAGCGAGGCTGCATGCTGCTGGTAATACTGCTCCAGATGGTTAACGGCATCACGCGTACGGGTGATGTCATAACCGGTGGAGTTCATATTGACCACAAAGCCTGCCGGGGCCACGCCAATCAGCACCAGCATAATCAGACCAATGCCTTTCTGGCCGTCATTTGCACCGTGTGAATAGCTGACGCCAATCGCCGAGACGATCAGGGCGATACGGGTCCAGAACGGGGGCTTTTTCTTGCCATCGATCTTTTCACGTTCCGCTGGAGTCATGTGGACACGCATACGCTTCTTGTTACCACTCCAGTAACGGCGCAGCAGGAACACCAGTCCGCCAGCAACAACCAGGCCAACAATCGGCGAGATAATCAATGACATAAAGATGCCAATCATTTTCGGCACGTTCAGCGCATCAACAACCGAGGTTCCGGTCAGCAACGCGTTAGTCAGGCCGATACCGATAATGGCACCAATCAGGGTGTGGGAGCTGGAAGCCGGTAACCCAAAATACCAGGTTCCGAGGTTCCATATAATGGCGGCAAGCAGCATGGAAAAGACCATCGCCAGCCCGTGAGCCGATCCAACGTTCAATAACAGATCGGTGGGTAACAGATGGACAATGGCATAAGCTACGCTCAGGCCGCCCAACAGTACACCAAAGAAGTTGAACACCCCCGCCATGACGACCGCTAACTGCGAGCGCATTGCACGGGTGTAGATCACGGTTGCGACCGCGTTGGCTGTATCGTGGAAGCCGTTAATCGCTTCATAAATCAATACAAACAACAAAGCCAGAACCAGTAACAGGCCGGTGTGAAAATCAAGACCAGCAAATAGATGTAGCATAAGCGTTACGCCATTTAGGAGGACATGAACGCGGCGCATTATCAGCGACAAACCGCACCGGGGGAAAGTGAAATATAGACTTTTTTTGACATTAATGTGTCAGTGTAGTGACAATACCCTAGGAAAACTATGGTAAATCATTAAGTTACAAATTGTTTCCGCTGAGGTTTCGCCTGATGCTGGCATCCCTCCCGCCAACTCTCTACAATCAGCGTTTTTGTCGGGCAGTGCCGGAGTGAGCAGTGGAAAAATATGACGTTATCGTAATTGGCGCGGGTGCTGCGGGCCTGTTCTGCGCGGCGCAGGCGGGCCAGAAAGGGCTTCGCGTGCTGTTAATTGATAATGGCAAAAAGGCCGGGCGTAAAATCCTGATGTCCGGCGGCGGCCGCTGCAATTTCACCAATCTGTATACCGAACCGGCGGCTTACCTGTCGCACAATCCTCACTTTTGTAAATCCGCCCTGGCGCGTTATACGCAGTGGGATTTTATCGATGTGGTGAATCGCCACGGCATCGCCTGGCACGAGAAAACCCTCGGCCAGCTGTTCTGCGATGACTCCGCCCAGCAGATCGTCGATCTGCTGCTGAAAGAGTGCGAGGCGGGTAACGTCACGCTGCGGCTGCGTAGCGAAGTGATGTCGGTGGCGCGCGATGATGCCGGCTATACGCTGCAGCTCAACGGCGCAGAGGTACAGGCGAAAAAGCTGGTGATTGCCAGCGGTGGTCTGTCGATGCCGGGGCTGGGCGCTTCGCCGTTTGGCTATAAGATTGCCGAACAGTTCGGTCTGAAGGTATTCCCGACCCGCGCCGGACTGGTGCCGTTTACCCTGCACAAGCCGCTGCTGGAGCAGCTACAGACGCTCTCCGGCGTGTCGGTGCCGTCGGTGATGACGGCGGAAGACGGCACGGTGTTTAAAGAAGCGCTGCTGTTCACCCATCGCGGCCTCTCCGGCCCGGCGGTGCTGCAGCTTTCCAGCTACTGGCAGCCGGGCGAGTTTGTCACCATTAATCTGTCTCCGCAGCAGGACATCGATGCGTTTATTAATGAAGAACGCACCCAGCACCCGAACCAGAGCCTGAAAAACACCCTGGCGAAACTGCTGCCTAAGCGACTGGTTGAGTGCCTGCAGCTGCTGGGCCATGTGCCGGAATGCACCCTGAAGCAGCTGAACAGCCGCCAGCAGAACGATCTGGCAACCACGCTGCACCAGTGGCGCGTGCAGCCGAACGGCACCGAAGGCTATCGTACCGCCGAAGTGACCCTGGGCGGCGTCGATACCACGCAGCTGTCTTCTAAAACCATGGAAGCCCGCGACGTGCCGGGGCTGTACTTTATTGGGGAAGTGGTGGACGTCACCGGCTGGCTGGGGGGGTATAACTTCCAGTGGGCGTGGAGTTCTGCCTGGGCCTGCGCGCAGGCGCTGTGATCTGTTGATTCAGACCGTAAACTTCAGTCGATAGCCGTTTATTTTAGACTTATCGAGCCGCTCATCACAGCATCGACTGATAGTTTTCCATTGCCTTGATAGTCATAGGTAATCCCTGACGCAGTAGCGCCGCCAGATACTCATCGACACTTCTGGCCGGTTTTCTCATACTGTTACGTTGTTCGGCTACCGCCTGCAGTGCCAGCGCGTGGTTCAAGTCGAAAAGATCTGAAATAAATTCGTCCGGATGGAGGGATTCAATGTCGAAATCAACCATCCGTGAAGCCGGGAAGTCCTTCAGATTGAGCGTAACAATCACCTCTGCGTTGCACCGTACCGCGGCAGCCACAACGTGGCGGTCGTCAGGGTCGGGCAGATTGATGCCTTCAATCAGGTTTTCATAGCCTGTAACCATTGCATCGGGTATCGCCTGATTCATCAGAGCATCCGTCCGTGTTATCTGCTCGGCTGTGATATCAGGCCTGTTCTGCAATAAGTGGCGCTGCCATTCTTCCTGAATAGTTTGGGTCCATTTCGGTTGATACAGTCCCTTGATTCCCAGACGCATCAACAGGTCCCGCAGCAGAGATGGATACAATACACATGCATCTAACACGACGGGATAGGGTGAATGATTCATCAGTAAAGTCCAATTTCCTGACTGAGGTCGGACAGCTCCTGCATAGCCTTTTGGCTAGTGCTATCGCGTTGCTCTTTAAATTTCATCAGATCCGCAAACAGCACACGGCGATGTCGACCTGTTTTGTGGAAAGGTAACGCGCCATCTTCCAGCAGCTTCACCATATGCGGGCGTGAAACGTTCAGAATATTGGCTGCTTCCTGCGTCGTTAACTCAGCATGAACTGGCACGATCTGCACGGCATTGCCTGCTGCCAGCTCGCCAAGAATCGTCATCAGCAGCGTCAGTGCAGAAGTGGGTAGCTCAATCTGGTGCGTATTATTATCTGCATCCTGAATGGCAATTTTTTGCGTTTCCAGCCTGGTCGACAGATAGCTTGCAAGCGCTCTCTGTCCACGGACTGCCACCTCAATTTCCTTAGGCGCTGGGAGGTTCAAGCTTTTAAGAATTGAGTTTGTCATGGTTATCTCATTGAATAGTGGCGTTGTTATATCTGGTTTTATGTTAGATACCCGCTGGGGATATTCACTGAATCAGATTATACGAAATAAACGAAAACAACAACAAACGAAATATTCGAAAATCGACGACCCTGCCCTGCTACGGCCTGGGTGTTCACGGGTACGTTCAGAATGGCAATGTAGATTGACTTACGCTGGCCGGTTTATTCAGCATCTCGATTGTTCTACGCAGAACGCTTTGTCTGAAAAGCCATGGAACGGCTGATTTCACCCCTCGTAAATGCTAATGTGCTCGGCTGTTAAGGGCGATTTTGAGATGAAGGGCTGAATGATGGAAGTGCTAAGCTCCAGCGATCCACTTTACACCTTGTTCATGCACCCAAAATCAAAGCTGATCGTCAGCCGGTTCCGCAGCCTGGCCGGTGAAAAGAAGATGAGCGAGTGGCAGGTTTTTTGCGTGCTGCTGGCGGGCTTTCTGAACTGCTGGGCCGTTAAATCTGAGAATTTCAGGATCCACATCGAATTTGCCAAATCGAGCAACTTCGATTTCCTGTTTGATAAGATCAATGTGACGGTGACGATTGAAGGCATGTCGGGGGAAAGCAATCTTCTGGGGCCGGATTTCTCGCTGCCGCAGTACGATTCCCCCTATGAATTTTGCCGCCTGGTGAATAAAAAAGAGTACGACTCGCGCACCACCTACCTCGGCATGCACGGTAAGGCTTACCATAAAGCCAACTTCCTCAGCCTGCCGCAGCCGGACGGGCAGCCCGTTCTGACCTGGGAAGGCACCGTGATGGTGTACGACAAAGCCTTCTTCCATCCGAAAAACTACGCCACGACATTGGGCTTTTTACAGGATGACCTTCACCGCACCGTGACCGAGGCGCTAGTCAAAAGGTTCACCCAGTTCTCGGCGCTGTATGATTATCTCTTCCGGCCTTTGCGGGTAAGAGAGGCGTAATTCCGTTCGGCCCCCGGCATTACTAGCTCTGAGGTTATTCCCGGTTAATTCACCGGGAATATTGGCTAATTAATCCCTACGTTTTTTATGGCGTAATTAAAACGACTTGATATTCCCGCACAATGTTATAATCCCGCCGAAAATTACCGCATTCGCCGTCCGGCACAAAAAAATTATACTGAATATTGAGGGAGTTATGCTCAGGCGTTTTTTTAGTTATTACGTACCTTACAAAAAGCTTTTTCTGCTCGATTTTGGCTGCGCCATTCTTGCCGGGCTGCTGGAGCTTTCCTTCCCGATGGCGGTTCGCGCCTTTATCGATAAGCTGCTGCCCGCCCAGGACTGGGTGATGATTATTGTCGCCTCGGCGGCTCTGCTGGCGATCTACCTGATTAACACCGGGCTGATGGCGGTGGTGAACTACTGGGGACACGCGCTGGGCGTCGGGATTGAAACCGATATGCGCCAGCAGGCGTTCCAGCATTTGCAGAAGCTGTCGCTGGGCTATTACGACAACGTGAAAACCGGCCACATTATTACCCACGTCACCAAAGATTTGGAAGAAGTGGGGGAAATCGCCCACCACGGCCCGGAAGATCTGTTTATTGCGGTGATGACCTTTATTGGTGCCTTTATTCTGATGGCGACGGTGCATATGCCGCTGGCGCTGATGACCATTATTATCGTGCCGTCGATGACCTGGCTGGTCAGCCGACACGGCAGCCAGATGACCAATACCTGGCGCAAGCTGTTTGGCCAGATCGGCGATTTCAACGCCCGTATCGAAGAGAGCATCGGCGGCGTGCGCGTGGTGAAGGCGTTTGCCAACGAGCATCAGGAAGAGAAGCTGTTTGCCCGCGATAACGTCAACTACAAAACCACCAAGCTGCAGGCCTACCGGATCATGACCGCCAGCATGACGCTGAGCTATCTCAGCACCCGTCTGGTGCAGCTGGTGATTATGGTGGCAGGAACCTGGTACGTGCTGAAGGGCGAACTGAGCTACGGCGGCTTTATCGGCTTCCTGCTGCTGGTTGAGGTGTTCTTCCGTCCGGTGCAGAAGATTTCGTCGGTGATGGAGAGCTATCCGAAGGGGATTGCCGGTTTCCGCCGCTTCACCCAGCTGCTGGATACCGCGCCGGATATTACCGATAAGCCGGATGCTCGCGTGGTCAGCGCGCTGAAGGGCGATATCGAGTTTGATAACGTCACCTTTGGCTACAGCGCCGGTTCACCGGTATTAAAGGATCTGAATCTGACCATCCGCGCCGGTGAAACGGTGGCGTTTGTCGGGCCGAGCGGGGCGGGTAAAACCACGCTGTGTTCGCTGCTGCCGCGTTTTTATGACGTGCAGCAGGGGGCAATTCGGGTCGACGGTCTGGATATTCGCGATATGACCCAGCAGTCGCTGCGCGGTCAGATCGGGATTGTGCAGCAGGACGTGTTCCTGTTTGGCGGTTCGATTCGCGAGAATATTGCCTATGGTCGTCTGCACGCGACGGAAGAGGAGATCTGGCAGGCGGCGACCCGCGCGCGGCTGGCGGATCTGATCAACAGTCTGCCGGACGGTCTGGATACGATTGTGGGCGAGAGGGGCGTGAAGCTGTCCGGCGGTCAGAAGCAGCGTATTTCGATTGCCCGCGTGTTCCTGAAGAACCCACCGATTCTGATTCTGGATGAGGCAACGTCGGCGCTGGATACGGCCACCGAGCAGGCGATTCAGCAGTCGCTGTCCGAGCTGTCGGTGGGGCGCACGTCGCTGATTATTGCCCACCGTCTGACGACGATTCAGAATGCCGATCGGATTATTGTGGTGGACGATAGCGGGATTGTGGAGCAGGGCAGTCATAAGCAACTGCTGGAGCGCCGGGGACGTTATGCGCATTTGTATGATGCGCAGCTGACGCGGGCGTAGTCTTTTTGTCGGGCTGAATGGTGCTTGAGGTGATTGCGCGGGCGCGTCGCGGCTACGGCTGGCGGTCCTCGCGCCACGCGCTGCGTGGTGCCTTCACTGCGTTCGTCAGCCTGTCGGACCGGCTCAGACGTCACATCCCTGTGCCGACCGAGCCTTGCGCCCGCGTCCTGCGGGCTTATCCTGGCTTCCTCTCTCCGTTCAGCGCTGCGGATTGCCCGCCGGGGCCGCACCCCGTCCGCGCCTTGACTTTTAAGCTGTCTGTAGAGAAGAACATTTGCATAACGAAACCTGTAGTTGCCTCTGAGAAAAAACCTTGTTGTGAAAAGTGGGCTGCTGACTTTCGCTACATTCCCGCTCAATACTCATGTTGAGTGCTGTAGGCTGAACTGGTCATTAAGCAGCGATAACATTGCGATGAAGGTGCACAGCCTCTGCCGGGGATACCGGGCAATCCGCAGCGTGGAGGTGGGGCTGCTGGTTTGTGACGTCTGATGTGGTAGTGACTGCGCGGGCGGGTTGCGGCCCCGGCTGGCGGTCCTCGCGCCACGCGCTGCGTGGTGCCTTCACTGCGTTCGTCAGCCTGTCGGACCGGCTCAGACGTCACATCCCTGTGCCGACCGAGCCTTGCGCCCGCGTCCTGCGGGCACATCCTGGCTTCCTCTTTCCGCTCAGCGCTGCGGATTGCCCGCCGGGGCCGCACCCCGTCCGCGCCTTGACTTTTAAGCTGTCTGTAGAGAAGAACATTTGCATAACGAAACCTGTAGTTGCCTCTGAGAAAAAACCTTGTTGTGAAAAGTGGGCTGCTGACTTTCGCTACATTCCCGCTCAATACTCATGTTGAGTGCTGTAGGCTGAACTGGTCATTAAGCAGCGATAACATTGCGATGAAGGTGCACAGCCTCTGCCGGGGATGCAGGGCAATCCGCAGCGCTGAGGTGAAAGCAGCTGGCCAGGAGACGCCGACAGGACGTCGGTGTCAGGCGGAGTCGGGTCCGGGATGACACGTCTTCGCCGGTCCGCCCGGCCGGATGCGGTAACCGAAGGCACCACGCATCGCGTGGCGCGAGGACCGCCCGGAAGCCCCGGCAGAGGCTGGGAACCGGCACCGTTTTATCCACGACTGAATTTTCTGTTGACAGTAATGTGCTGGTTCGGACGATTTTTATATCATTCCCCTGGTTTTCTATCACGCCAGATGATTATTTAATGAAACTTCCCAATTCTGTATTTAATAAAAATGTGCTTTTTCATGTTTTCATTTTAATTGCCTGTCGCACAGGTCGTTGCGTAATAATAACAGGCTGAGTTACTAACAGGACGTTATTTATTTCCTGAATTCTGCTCTGCACTTATTTATTTTTCTCTGTGAAATATATCCAATAAAATATCGCCCTGTATTTTGTAAGGGCTATATTTTCGTGCATCTCTCTGCTTTGAAAGGTATCTTAAAAATTATGGTATTTATTTACCATGTCTATGGCTTTCACTTGCGGACCGGCACATTCGTGCCGGTCAGGGTGGTTCTGTTATTTTAATAATTAAAAAGGGATTCTTCGAATGTCATCTACAGGTGATTCAGGAGGGCGCGTGAATAAGTTTTTCCCGATACTGGTTCTGGTATTTGGATTACTTACCGCCGTCACCGGAGTTTATTTTCTGATTGGAGGATGGAAACTCGCCGCGCTGGGCGGGTCTCTGTACTATATTATCGCCGGCATTGCCTATCTGCTCCTGCTGGTTCTATTGGTGCTGAAAAAGCGTCCCGGGCTGACGCTGTCGATTGTTATATTCGTGGCGACGGCAGTCTGGGCCTTCATTGAGGTCGGCGGCGTAGCTTACTGGCCGCTGATGGCTCGTCTGGTGGTTCCGGCGATTATCCTGATGCTCAGCCTGTGGGTCTTCCCCGCGCTGGTGAAGGATATCCGTTCGCGCAAACGCGCCGCGCACCTGAGCGGCTGGGGCGTCTTTGTCTGCCTGCTCGGCGTGCTGGCCGGTGCGTTTGTTCCGCATGGCAAAATCTATCATCCCGACGCGGCGGCCAGTCAGCCCGCGGCCCTGGAAGGGGAATATAAGGCGCAGGCGGATCAGGACTGGGACCATCTTTCTCGCAACGCCAGCGGTACCCGCTTCGCGGCTGTTAATGGGATCACCCCGGAAAATGTGAACAAGCTAAAGGTGGCATGGACTTACCGCACCGGACGGATCCTGGAAGGCAAAGTGGCCGGCGTTGATGAAAACACCCCGCTGCAGATTGGTAACGTGCTTTATACCTGTACGCCGCAGAACGTGGTCGCCGCCGTGGATGCCGATACCGGCAAGCCTATCTGGCGGGTCGATCCAAAAGCCGCTGCCACGTCGCACGTCACCTGCCGCAGCGTCGGCTATTACGACCTCGATAAAGACGCATCGCTTTCCAGTGAGGAAAAAGCGCAGTCACCGGCCGAGTGCCGCCGCCGTATCATCGTGACCACCATTGACGCCCGCATGCTGGCGCTGGATGCAAAAACCGGCAGCGCCTGCTCAGACTTTGGCAACGCGGGCACGGTCGATCTGCGTGCCGGCATGGCACCGACGGAAAACGGTCAGGGTTACCATCCGAGCGGTACGCCGGTGATCATGGGCCACCTGACGGTGTTTGGCACCTGGATCCACGATCACTCGGACAACGACGCTTCGGGCGTGGTGCGCGCGTATGACGTGCGTAGCGGTGCGCTGGTCTGGTCGTGGAACGCCGAGGAAGATGCACCCGATGCGGTGAATCACACCGGCGGCACGCCGAACGTCTGGGCGCCGGCAACCTACGATCGCGACCTGAACACGGTTTACCTGCCGACCGGCATGGGGCCGCCTGACTACTGGGGCGGAAAGCGCACGCCGTCGGCCGAGAAGTTCTCTTCCGCCGTCGTCGCCGTCGATGCCACCACCGGTAAGACCAAATGGATCTTCCAGACCGTGCATCACGACGTCTGGGACTATGACGTACCTTCGCAGCCGGTGATGTATGAGATGAAGAACGAGGAGGGCGAACGCGTCCCCGTTCTGATTCAGACCACCAAGATGGGGCAGATCTTCGTGCTGGACCGTCGGACAGGTAAACCGGCCAGTAAGGTAGAAGAGCTGCCGGTGACCACCACGCCGACCGGGCAGAATGACCATATGTCGCCGACCCAGCCGTTCTCAACAAATATGCCAAGCCTGGGTCTGTCGACGCTGAAAGAGAGCGAAATGTGGGGGATCACGCCATTTGACCAGCTTGAGTGCCGCATCACCTTCAAGTCCGCGCGCTATAACGGCATCTATACCCCGTCGGGAGAATCCGACTATATCCAGTTCCCCGGCACGCTGGGCGGCATGAACTGGGGCGGTATCTCCATCGATGAACGTAACGGCATGATGTACGTTAACGACATCCGCATGGGCAAAGTGATGGCGCTGAAGACGGCAGAGCAGGCCAAAACCTACAAAGGTTCGCCGATCCGCTCGATGCTGGCCAAACCTTACGTCGGTCTGAAATCGGACTTCTTTATGTCTTCGCTGGGCGTTCCCTGCCAGAATCCGCCGTTCGGTACGCTGAGCGCGATTGACCTGAATACCAAAAAGCTGGTGTGGCAGGTTCCGGTCGGCACCGTTGAGGATACCGGCCCGCTGGGGATGAAAACCCACCTGCCGATGCCTATCGGTATGCCGACGCTGGGCGGGCCAACCGCCACGGCCGGTGGCGTGGTGTTCTTTGCCGGCACCCAGGATGACTATATGCGCGCCTTCAACAGCAAAACCGGGGAAGAGATCTGGAAATACCGTCTGCCGGTTGGCGCGACCGCCTCTCCGCTGGTGTACAAGTCTCCGCAGACCGGTAAACAGTACGTGGTTATTTCCGCGGGTGGCGCTGCGCACGCGGCGGAGCTGGGCGATTACCTGATTGCCTTCTCACTGCCTGACGGCGAAAAGTAAGCTGAACTGCATTAGTAAACCGATGCCGCACTCCCGTGCGGCATTTTTTTATCCTCCGCTCTACCCTGACGCGACGGGGCGACAAAATGTGATAGAGATCACTAAACCTCAGTTCTATCGATCGTAATATATATTTTTATATAACGATAGCTAACTCCTTAATGAAAAACATATTTTTCGGCGCGATTTTTGTCGCGCTGCCGGGTTTCGCCGCCCAGAATGCCGTACCGGCCACGTCCTCTGCCAGCACTGACAAGCCCAGCAAAGAACAGCAAATCCTCGTCACCGCCAGCGCGCCCCGCGATCTGACCGATGAAAGCAAGTCCGGCGCGGGCTTCACTACCGCCGAGACCGATCTGGGGCCGCTGGGCAGTAAAGACCGGCTGGAAACGCCGTATTCCACCACCACCGTTACCCACGAAATGATCGATAACCAGCAGGCGAAAAGCGTCAGCGAGCTGCTGAAGTATTCGCCCAGCACGCAGATGCAGGCGCGCGGCGGCATGGACGTCGGCCGCCCGCAAAGCCGCGGCATGCAGGGCAGCGTGGTGTCCAACAGTCGCCTGGATGGCCTGAATATCGTCTCTACCACCGCGTTTCCGGTGGAAATGCTGGAGCGGCTGGACGTGCTGAACAGCCTGACCGGTGCGCTTTACGGCCCGGCCAGCCCCGCCGGGCAGTTTAACTTCGTCGCCAAGCGCCCGACCGAGCAGACCCTGCGACGCGTTACCCTCGGCTATCAGAGCCGCAATGCGTACGGCGGGCATATCGACCTCGGTGGCCATTTTGACGATGAGAATAAATTTGGCTATCGCCTGAACCTGCTGGATGAAGAGGGGGAAGGCAACGTCGATGACAGCACCCTGCGGCGCAAGCTGGTATCGCTGGCGCTGGACTGGAATATCAGCCCCGGTACGCAATTACAACTGGATGCCAGCCACTATGAGTTCCTGCAAAAGGGCTACGTCAGCGGCTTCAGCTACGGCAAGGGTATCGACCTGCCAAAAGCACCAAACCCGAACAACAAAAATTACACGCTGCCGACCACCGGTAACGATCTGACCACCGACACCATCAGCAGCCATCTGATCCACTACTTTGATAACAGCTGGTCGATGACCGCCGGCGTGGGCTATCAGCAGGCCGACCGCGCGATGCGTACCGTGTCGAATACCCTGACCAGCAACAGCGGAACCATCAGCCGTTCGGTGACCGACTCCGCCGCCGCAGGCCGCTTCCGCGTGCTGAGCAATATGCTGACGCTGAACGGGCATGTAGATACCGGCAGCATCGGCCACGATCTTGCCTTTGCCACCAGCGGCTACGTCTGGTCGATTTACTCGGCGAAGGGCAGCAGCCAGCGCTACAGCCTGGGCACCAGCAACTATTACGATCCGTCGTCAATGCAGGAACCGGGCGACGGGCGGATCATCAACAGCGGCGCGCGCTATCGTACCAGCGTGACCAGCCAGCAGAGCGTGACCATCGGCGATACGGTGACCTTTAACCCGCGCTGGTCGGCGATGGCCTACCTCAGCCAGAGCTGGCTGGAAACCCGCAGCTACAATAACCAGGCGGCGAAAACCGACCAGGTAAACGAGGACGGCCTCAGCCCGAACCTGGCGCTGATGTACAAAATCACCCCGTCGGTGATGGCCTATATCAGCTATGCCGATTCGCTTGAGCAGGGCGGCACCGCGCCGACCGGCCAGGGCGTGAAAAACGAAGGCACCACCCTCGATCCGTACCGCAGCGAGCAGTATGAAATCGGCCTGAAGGCGGACGTGAACGGCATGAATCTGGGCGCGGCACTGTTCCGTCTGAAGCGCCCGTTTGCCTACGTCGACCCCGACGATATGGTTTACAAAGAGCAGGGCGACCAGCTGAATAAAGGGCTGGAGCTGACCGCCAGCGGCAATCTCTGGCAGGGGCTGAACGTTTACAGCGGCGTGACCTTCCTCGATCCGAAACTGAAAAACACCGTCTCCGAGGACACCAGCAACAAGCGGGTGGTGGGCGTGCCGAAGGTGCAGTCTAACCTGCTGGTGGAGTACAACCTGCCTTCCATGCCGGAACTGGTTTACAGCGCGAATCTGCACTACACCGGCAAGCGTGCGGCCAACAACACCAACAGTACCTGGGCCGGGAGCTATACCACGCTGGACCTGGGTACGCGCTACAGCACCCGCCTTGGCAATGTGCCGGCCACGCTGCGCCTGATGGTGAATAACGTCACCAATGAACGCTACTGGGCGTCGATCTTCCCTGGCGACACGGACGGCAGCGGCAGCTCCGCCAGCGCCTTTGCCGGTACCGCCCGCGAGGTTCGCGCGTCGGTGACGTTTGACTTCTGATAACCGAGGGGCGCGCCTGCGGGTGCGCCAGATAACGATGATTTCATTACTTCAACGGCGGGCGCTCAGGCTGCTGGCCATCATGCTGCTGCCTGCCGCCGTGGCCGCGGCGGAACCGGCGGGCCACACCGATATTCGTGTGGCAACGCCCTGGCCCGCGCAGACGGCGACGATTGCCATGCTCGGCTACAGCCAGAACCTGGTGGGCACGTCGGTGGTCGCGAAGCGTATCCCGCTGCTGCTGCAAAGCTATCCGGGGCTGGCAAAGGTGCCGGTGATTAGCGCCAGCAACGGCCACGAAATCAGCGCCGAACAGGTGATTGCGCTCAATGCCCAGCTGCTGATCGTGCCTGAAAGCATGCGGCTGGCGCAGCCGGAAGCGCTGACGGCGGCGGGCATTCACACGCTGATGCTGAAGGCGAACTCAATGGCCGCCCTGCGCGAACGCGTTACCCGTACCGCGCAGGCGCTGGGGCCGGACGCGGTGGCGGTGGATGCGCGCTACCAGCGGTATTTCGACCGTAACGTGGCGCTGATTCACGAACGCCTGAAGGGGTTACCGCAGAGCGAACGCGTCTCGCTGTATCACAGCATGGGCAGCCCGCTGACCAGCAGCGGTCGACCTTCGCTGAACCAGGACTGGATGGATCTGGCCGGGGCGCGCAACGTCGCCGAACCGTGGTTCGGGCAGCGGAAAAACAGCAACGGCGAAGTGTCGCTGGAGCAGGTGGTGGCCGCGAATCCGCAGGTGATTGTGGCGATGAACCACCGCGATGCGGAAGAGATTCTGCACTCCCCGGCCTGGCAGGGCGTGGCGGCGGTGCAGCAGCATCGGGTGTATACCAACCCGCAGGGGATGTTCTGGTGGTGCCGGGAAACCAGCGAAGCCGCGCTGCAGGTGCTGTGGCTGGCGAAAACGCTCTATCCTGCGCGCTTTAGCGATATTGATATGAATAAAGAAGTGGTGAGTTTTTATCACGACTTCTTCGGTATCTCGCTGACTCCTGACCAGGTGACGGCGATTCTCAATCCGGTCTGACTGCCGCTGCCGTAAAAACTTCACTTGCTTTTGAGCAGGTGCTCAAGTATTTTCCCGATCTTGAGCAACCGCTCAAAAATAGCAAATCCGATGATTGGGCGATGGCCATCATCGGTCAGAGAGGTTTTTCCGATGTACCCTAATAACCGCTGGCTGGTGCTGGCGATTGTCACCAGCACGCTGTTTTTAATCGTGATTGATATGACGGTGCTGTATACGGCGCTGCCGCGCATCATGCAGGATCTGGACGGCTCAGCTGCGGAAAAATTGTGGATTATCAACGCCTATCCGCTGGTGGTGGCCGGGCTGCTGCCGGGCGCGGGCATGCTCAGCGATCGTCTGGGCCATAAGCGGCTGTTTATCACCGGGCTGCCGCTGTTTGCGCTTGCCTCCTGGTGCGCGGCGTTTTCACCTACCGCCGGGCTGCTGATCGCTTCCCGCGTGTTTCTGGCCGTGGGCGCGGCGATGATGATGCCCGCCACGCTGGCGATTGTGCGCCAGGTCTTTATTGATGAACGCGAACGGGCGCTGGCCATTGGCATCTGGGCGGCGGTGGCATCCGGCGCGGCGGCGCTTGGCCCGGTGCTGGGCGGGCTGCTGCTGGAGTACTTCTGGTGGGGGTCGGTATTTTTGATCAACGTGCCGGTAGTGGCGGTGGTACTGCCTTTCGCCTGCTGGCTGATCCCGCACTGCGGCGGTAACCGCCAGCGTCCTTTCGATCTGGTGGGTTCCCTGCAGATTATGCTGGGGCTGGTCGGTGTGGTCTTTGCGCTCAAAGAGCTGAGCAATATCAACGCGTCACTGCTCCCCGCCGTGGCGTCTGCCGCCGTCGGCGCGCTGTTTCTGACGCTGTTTGTGCGTCGTCAGCAGCGCGCTGCGCAGCCGATGATTGATTTCACACTGTTCCGCAACGGCGGTTTTTCCGGCGGGGTGGTCATCGCCATCGTTTCCGGGATTGCGCTGACCGGCGTTGAGCTGGTGCTGACCCAGCGCCTGCAGTTGGTACTGGGCCTGTCGCCGCTGATGTCCGCGCTGATGCTGCTGCCGCTGCCGGTGGCATCGGTGCTGGCGTCTCCGCTGGCGGGCGTGCTGCTGCCCCGCTACGGTGAACGAACGGTGATTCTGTATAGTTTTACGGTTTGCGTGCTGGGTATTATCAGCCTGCTGGCGCTGTTTAACAGCGCGTTGGTCTGGCAGATGCTGGCGCTGTTTGCTGCCGGGAGCGGGCTGGGGGCGATGTTTACCGCGGCCTCAACGTCGATCATGCTCAATACGCCGGAAGAGAAAGCCGGCATGGTGGCGGCGATTGAAGACGTGTCCTGGGAGCTGGGTGGCGTGCTGGGCGTTACGCTGCTGGGCGGAATGATGACCGCCGTTTACAGCTATGGCCTGACTTTGCCGGATGGATTAGTCAACGGCGAGGCGGCTTATGATAGCATTGACGAAGCCCTGCGCATTGCCGCCGGTATGGGGGCAGAACGTGCCGAACGGTTAATTGGTCTGGCTCAGAACGCCTTCGACCGCGCCTACCTCGCCGTGCTGAGCAGCGCCGCAGTGCTGCTGTTGATCACTTTTCTGGTTCTCCGGAGGGTGCTGCGTCCGGCTCATTGCCCCGGACAGTAAATTCAGATGTGACACGGAATAAGAGATGAAAGAAACGGCGGAAGAACTACGAGCCAGGATCCTGAACGGCGCGATTGAGTTATTTATTGAGAAAGGCGTGGAAAAGGTCACCACGCGCGAGCTGACTGAGCATCTTGGCCTCTCCCGCAGCCATATTTATCACTATTTTCGTGACTGGCAGACGCTGTGCCTGGCGGCGCTGACCGGCTTTATGCAGGCCGATTTGGATAATCTGAAGGCGAAGATTGTCGGCCGCCCTGCGCGTGAACAGCTGCAGCTGCTGATGCGAACGTATCTGCCCGACGTGCAGGATGCGGTCTGGCAGCTGTACGGTTCGCTGTGGCAGCTGGCGATCCATAACGAAACTTGGGCGGCGCTGGCGCGGCAGATGGTGGAAAAATGGCAGCTGCTGCTGGACGGTATTATTACTGACGGCATCGCGGAGGGCGTTTTTCGCAGCGCCGATCCGCTGCGCACTGCCCGCCAGCTCGGGGCGATAATTAACGGTTACAGCGACCTGCTGATCGTCGAACCCTCCGCCAGTGCGCGCCAGCAGGCGACGGAAGATATCGACGCTTTCATCGCCCTTGCCCTGCTGGCACCGTCGGCTTCAGGTCGGTAGGCCCACTCCGCGGCCGCTGATATCCTGGCCCCATTGCGCCTGGTGAGGTAACGAGGCTGTATTTTGAAAGAAAAGGGGGGCCGGATCTTTTTTTATTCCGTCGTGCTCTCCGGCGCGGGCCGCCACAGCTGAACCCCGTTTCTGCCCGCGCGCTTCACGCTGTACAGGGCCAGGTCGGCATGGCTTAACCACTGCTGCAGGCTTTCCGCCTCGCTGGCGGCGGCAATGCCGATACTGATAGAGCAGTGGAAATCCGCCGAGGCCGGTAGCCGCAGCTGGGTAATTTTTTGCTGCAGGGTTTCGGCGAGGGTAAGGATCCCCACTTCATCCGCATCGTGGACTATCACCCCCAGCTCATCACCGCCAAACCGCGCCGGAATATCCTGCTCACCCGCCTCGTTACGCAGCAGGGCAGAAATTTCCGCCAGCAGAAAATCACCCGCCTCATGACCAAAGGTGTCATTCACGGTTTTGAAATTATCGACGTCAAGCAGCAGCAGCCAGGCGCGGCATTCACCGCGCCGGGTGCGTAAATATTCACTTTCCAGC